>DATHHQ010000722.1:0-4731 GCA_035490095.1 Bradyrhizobium sp. | reverse complement strand
GCCGCTTTCGTGATCCGTGAGGCGGTGGCGAGAAAAATACCCTCGGTCGCCTTGGCCCGCGCCACGCTGGCGTAAAAGGCAATCTGGCCTCGGCTGTTAACCGGCGCAACGATCGGCTGTGAGCTGACGTCGAATCGGTTGAAACTACCGCCACCCGGTGCGGCCTGTCCGGAGGCGACGACAAGGCGCAGGGCATGCACTTCCGGAGCCGCATTCTGTTGAGCCGCCTTGCGCGTTGGCTCCGACAAACTTGCCCACAACACGGCGATCCACAGCAGCAATATCGCCGCACCTGCTATCGCAAGGCGAGCACGAGCGCTCGCCAGGAGTGGTCCGCCAAGCGGCGACGTGCCAGGGGCATCCATTATGTCAATTTTTCATCATGCCGGCGATAAGCGTCGTCACGTCGTGACGAATCATCTTGACGTAAGTGTCGGCCTCTCCGCCGGGCTTCGACAGCGCGTCGCCATAAAGCGTGCCGCCGATGTCCGCGCCGGTCTCCTTGGCGACCTGGTGCATGGCACGCGGATCGGTGATGCTGTCGAGGAAGAGCGCGTGGATGCCCTCCTGCCGGATTTTGTGCGCGAGACTTGCGAGCTCGGCCGCGGACGGCTCGCTGTTGTTGGTCCAGCCATTGATCGCCAGCATCGTAATGCCGTAGGCCCTGGCAAGATATTGTAGTGAATCGTGCGAGGAGAGGATGCGCCGCTTGGCCGGCGGCACCGCAGCCGTCTCGGCATTGGCCCAGGCATCGAGATCCCCCAATTCCTTGATGTACGCGGCCGCCCGCGCTCGATAGTCCGTGGCGTTGGCCGGATCGCTTTTGGCCAGGGCAGCGGCGATGTTCCTGACGTAGATCACTCCGTTCTTCGGATCGAGCCATGCATGCTGGTCAATCTCTTCTTCGGCCACCTTACTCCGCGGGGCGCGCTCCTCGGTGGAGGTGTAGGTTTTCGCGCCCCTGCTGACGACGATCTTGCTGCCGCCGAACTTGACGCGTTTGAGCAGAGGCTCGAGCCAGGGTTCGAACTCGTCGTTGAGATCGTTCATGAAGACGATCCTGGCTTCGGCGACGCTCTTGCCGTCGGCCAGGGACGGCTTGAACAGTTCGGTGTCGCCGCCGGGTCCGACCAGGGTAACAAGATCGACCCGATCGCCGGCGACATTCGCGACCATGTCGCCGATGACGCTGAACGTCGCCACCACCTTGATCTTGTCAGCAGTCGCGGCCGGGCCGATGCCGAGCAGGATCCCGACACAAGCGAAGACAAAGCGGAACGGTGTGCCGATTGAAGCGTCACGTTTCATCGCTGTTCCTCCAAAATCCTGGGTTCGAGCCGTGTCCGGCCGGCCGCCAGCAGGGAAATGCCGTAGATCAGCCCCGCGCCGATCACAATAGCCGGCCCCGAGGGCAGGTTCGCGTAATAAGAGATGAGGAGTCCGGCAAGGGCTGAGGCCATTCCGATGACCGTCGCAAGGGCGATCATCGGCCAGACTTTCTGGGTCCAGCACCGCGCCGCCGCTGCGGGCAGCAGCATCGGCCCGATCGCAAGCAAGGTACCAAACGCCTGGAAACTTGCCACCAGGTTGAGAACCACGAGCGTGACGAAAATGGCGCGGAACACGCCTCCGCCGCCGCCGGCCGCGCGCAGGAACGACGGATCGAAGGATTCGACGGCCAAAGGGCGATAAAGCGCTGCGATGACCAGCAGGGTGATGCTGGTGATGGAGGCAATCAGCAGCAGCGCAGGCACGTCGACAGCCAGCACCGTGCCGAAAAGAACATGCATCAGATCGGCCTGACTGCCCCGCGCGGCGACGATCAGAATCCCGAACGACAGCGACACGAGATAGAAGGCAATCAGGCTGACGTCCTGGCGCTGCGGCTTCGAGCGTATCTTGAGCGCGGCCAGGCCCGCGACGACAAGGCCGGTCAGCAGACCGCCGAAACTCAGCGCGGCCAGCGAATAGCCGGCGTAGAGAAAGCCGAGTGCGGCGCCCGGCATCACCGCATGCGACAATACATTACCGCTCAGGCTCTCGCGACGCATCAGCAGCAGCGTGCCGATAGGCCCGTTTGCCAGTGCGAGGGCGAAGCTCGCAACCAGTGCTATACGCATAAAGCTGAACGCCTCGAACGGTCCGATCAGCCAGCCAAGAACACTCACGCGGCACGTCCAAAGCGACCGCCCTCCGGCAGACCCAGCGCCAGGTGGGCGCGCGCAAGATTGTCGGTCGAAAGCGAGAGCGAGGTTTCACCCCATGCGATGGGCGAGCGCGCCAACAGCAGCGTCGAGGGGAAATGCAGACGCACGCGGTCGAGGTCGTGCAGCACCGCGACGATAGTTTGCCCTTTCTCCCGCCAGCGCTGCAGCAGATTCAACAGCTGGTCGGTCGTGCTCTCATCCAGGGCGGCGAACGGCTCATCCAGCAAGATGACGTCCGCATCCTGCAAAACCAGCCGCGCAAATAGAGCCCGCTGTAATTGACCGACCGAGAGTTCGGCGATTTGCCTGTCGATGAAGGCTTCAAGGCCGACGGTCGCGACCGCCGCATGGACATCAGCGGCGACGCGTGATGGCGGTTCGCGGACCGAACCGAAATTTCGCCAATCGCCGAGTGCGACGAGTTCGGCCACCGTGATCGGAAAGCCGCGGTCGAGTTCGGCCTGCTGTGGCAGATAAGCCAGGCGATGGCGCGCAAGGGCTGAGCAGGTGACCTCGCCGGTCATCGGCCTGATAATCCCGGCGAGCGCTTTCAACAGCGTGCTTTTCCCGGCTCCGTTGGGGCCGACGACGGCGGTCATGCTCGCTGACGCAAAATCTCCGGTCACGCCCTCCAGCGCAAGGCGTTCGCCATAGCCCACGGAAAGATGGCGGACCCCGATGGCCCCGTCGCCGCGCTGACCGGGCCCGTCGAGCGTGCCGGGATCGTAGCCACCATCGAAATGGCGGGCGAAGGCGGCTTGCGCGTTATCGCTCAGCGCTGAAAGCGAAACAGCCAGCCCGCGCTGCAGCGGTGCGATAGCGGCGCCCCCCAAGCTGACCATCTCGGAGAAAGACCGACGCCAGCGCGCGCCATCCGGAGAATTGGCCATTACAAGTCCGGGTGAAGGAATGTCGTAACCGCAGGCGCAGTCTAGGGGAGGTATTCGGGAGGGTCAATCCTGGGGCATTCGGCGCGTTAGCGCTACTCGTTGTGTGTACCGAAAACTTAGACCCGGACGTAGTTGTGATTGAAGTCGTCGGCCTTGGACAGTGCGTCCGCACTCTGACGGTGTTGGCGTGCGACACCCTAACAGTGCAAGCGAATGGCGATGTCTCAGACGATGATGGCGATGATGAACTCGTAGAAGCTGGATCCCTGATTGGTCGGCTATGAGCATTGAATGGCCTTGGGCGATAGGCCAAGCGGTGACTGCCGCACATGACAATGGAGAGTAAAACGGCAGCTGCTCTCCGGCTGACTGCGTTTTTCTCACTTTATCTGCCTGATGCCAATGCTAGAGTATGAGCATCTGGGGGGTTGGGAATGCTTCGCGTGGCTCTTTGTGTTTCCTTTGTGTCGTCTGTGACCTTGGCTAAGGCCGCCGAATTAGAAACTACCCATCTATTTGGCTTCACACTCGGTAGCGACGTGAACGCGGTTGGCGAGAAGGAAGCCGAAAGCGAGGCGGTCGGACGTTTTGGCAAGAGCGCCGGAACGTATGGCGCCATATCTCAGGCACTAGGCGTCAAGTTCGTCCCATTTCAAAACTTCTCGATTGAGCCCACAGTCTCGGTATCCCGTTTCGATATTTCGAACGCCCCGGGCCTGGATGATAGACGGCAATTAGCTTATGAAGCCGCCTCCGTTGAGCTGCGATACCGGGTGATTGACCGGGAGAAGGCGCAGATCGGGGTCACCGTGGGCTTTGATCCGCGTTGGGCGCGCGTTGATGAGATTAGTGGCGCGCCGGTTGATCAGTACGGTTCGGCCCTCCTACTGATCGTGGACAAAGAGCTTGTGGATAAACTCTTCTTTGCAGCCTTCAATTTTATTTATGAGCCCGAGGCGACCCGCACACGCGTGACCGGCGATTGGGAGCACACCTCCGAGCTTGGCCTTTCCGCCGCCCTCGCGGCACAAATCAGACCAGGCGTCTTGGTCGGAGCGGAAGTGCGCTACATGCGAAGCTTCGATGGTCTCGGTCTGGACAGGTTCACCGGCAATGCCCTGTTTGTCGGCCCGACCTTCTATGCGAAGTTTTCTGAAAAGGCTTGGATGTCGGCCGCTTGGAGTGCTCAGGTCGCAGGCCGCGTGCACAATGAAAGGGGCGCGCTCGACGTGATCAACTTCGAGCGACATCGCGCGTTGTTGCGGTTCGGTTACAATTTCTAACCGAATGTGGGCTATTCATCGGCGGAGACCAACCATTGGGGACGCAACTCACCGGTCGTTTGGCGAATTACAAGGATGGCACCTTGAATTGCCAGCCCTGCCTTGATCGTTGCCACGATGACATTCGCTCATCCAGTCCCACACGGAGCGCAGCCCGTAGAACCGCTAGATTTCCGACTGATGATAGAATGGTAATTCTATCATCAGTTGTTTGAGGTGATCACCCGGACAACTTGGCCGGACAATCTCGTACCGCTGCGTTTGTTGGCGGCGTCCAAATGACAGCCATACCTTCCAAAGCAGACGTCGACCGAGCGTTGCTCATCCAGCCGATTTAGAGAGGTCAGCGTC
>DATHHQ010000721.1:0-3487 GCA_035490095.1 Bradyrhizobium sp. | reverse complement strand
CGTTGCACTTTCGATCCGTCAGTCCGCGCGTCGCTCAACTTCCATCAAGACATCGGTGTTCCCTGTGAACCGAGGTCAATTTGAAGCCGGAAACGACCAAATGCTATTCTCCTCAATTCGAGCACGCAACAGAAAACAATCTTTGCGACTCATTCGCCTTGCGTGCTGCGACGCAAACATGCTTCGAGCGGCAAGGCGCAAAGTAGTCGACTTAGCTTCGTGCGCGACGGAGGCCGAATTATGATTCATCGCACTGCTACTTTGGTCGCGTTCGCAATGCTGGCTGCATCGACGCTCTCGCAGGCGCAGCAAAGCCCGCTGCCAGTCAGCGAAATCGCACCGGGGATATTCGTGCACGACGGCCTCGCCGCGCTCATGACACGTGAGAATGAAGGAGCCATTGCCAATATCGGATTCATCGTCGGCGACAGCGCGGTCGCGGTGATTGATACCGGAGGCAGTGTTCGCGAGGGACGGCAGCTGCTCGCGGCCATTCGCGCTCGCACGGAAAAGCCCATCCGATACGTCATAAACACTCACGGTCACCCGGATCATGTATTTGGAAATGCGGCATTCCTGAGCGATGGCACAACTTTCGTCGGTCACAGGAATCTGCCGCGAGCCTTGGCCGCGCGCGGACAATTCTACATCGATGCATTTCGCCGGATCATGGGCGATGAATTGATCGGTGAGGTCCGCATCATAGCGCCCACGCTTTTGGTGGATGGCACCCTCAAACTCGATCTCGGGCACAGGAACGTCGTCCTGCGAGCGTGGCCGACAGCGCACAGCGACAACGACCTCACCGCGCTCGACGAGCAAACCGGCACCTTGTTCGGGGGTGACCTGGTGTTCCGCACCCACATACCGGTGCTCGACGGCAGCATTCGTGGCTGGCTAACCGTGATCGACGAGCTCAGCGCCATCTCGGCGCAGCGCATGGTCCCCGGTCACGGATCCGTGAGCGACTGGCCGAACGCCCTTGTCGACGAACGCCGCTATCTGGAAAAGCTGGCGGCGGATGTTCGCGGATTGGTCGCCGGCGGCAAGTCCATAACGGTGGCCGCCGAGACCGCCGCAGCCTCCGAACGATCGCACTGGGCACTGTTCGACGACTTCAATGCGCGCAACGCAACTGCCGCATTTTCGGAAATTGAATGGGAATAGCTCCCTCGCTGCGTTATGTTGAGCTGCCTTTCCGCCGTCGTGAGGAGCGCGACCATGTTGGGACATCATTCCCGTCTGCTCTGCATCGCAGGTCTGCTGGCCGCCATGCAGTTCGGAGCGCACCTTGCGCCTGCTGCGACCCCCGAGCCTTATGATCCATGGCCCGGCCTCGTACAGGACATCTTCAACAATCGTGCGATGAACGACGGCGCGGGCGTGATCGCGATCGAGATGCCGTACCGCGCCGAGGACGCGGCCATCGTTCCCGTCACATTGCGCGCGACGCTTCCACCCGGCGACATCAGGCGCGTGCTGGCGATCACGCTGGTGATCGACCAGAATCCCGCCCCGATGGCGGCGCGGTTTGAACTGGGGCCGGATTCTTCGGTGTCGGAAATCTCGACGCGTGTACGCGTCAACAACTACACCGACGTTCACGCGGTCGCCGAACTGAGCGACGGCAAGCTCTACATGACGAAAACCTATGTGAAGGCTTCCGGCGGCTGCTCGGCTCCGGCCGCCAAGAACGCCGACGAAGCGAAAGACAAACTCGGCCAGATGCGTTTCCGGCAGTTCGTACGGCCGAGCGAGGGTCCCGCGAGCGGCGCCCGCGAAGCCCAGATCATGATCGGTCACCCGAACAATTCCGGCCTGCAGATGGATCAGGTCACAATGCTTTATGTTCCTGCCTTCTTCGTCAATGAATTGCGGCTATGGCAGGACGACAGCCTGGTTCTGGCGATGGAAGGCGGTATTTCGATTTCGGAAGATCCCAATATTCGCTTCACCTATGTTCCCAAGGGCGCGAAGCATTTCCGCGTCGAGGCCAAGGACACGGCGGGCCACGTGTTCCAGAACGAGTGGAAGGTCGACGGTTCCGGGATTTGATGCGGCGCGATATCAGCCCGGCGGCGGGGGCGGTCGCAAACATCGGCGCGGCTCAGAAACATCTTACTTCCGCTTCCGCCTGGGCGCGTCGCAGGTCGTTGAGCGCGGTGTTGGCCTGCTCCGAAGAGCGGAATTGTCCGCCAAGATTTCCCTGTACCTGCGCCATGCTCAGCACGGTTTCGGCCGTGATGTACCGGTCATAGGGCAGCAGGGAAGCGACAACATCGATCGAGCAGGAGCATTGCTCGATCGCCTGCCGTGTTTCGCCGTTCGCCTTGATGCAGCCAAACACATACTCCGCTCTCGCCGCCGTGGGATAATCGTTGACGTCGTCAGCAGCACGTGCGGCAATCGCCGTCGCGCCCAGCACGACCAGCGCCCAGACATTAAGTCGCATCAATCCGGCAAATGTCATCGCGTTCTTCCTGCTGATGCGGGTCGGAGCCGTGCTACTATATGGAAAACAATCCCGATGAGAAACGACTCAATCGTAAATCTTGTCGGACCAAGAAATGCCCGTGGGGCATCGGGGCTCCGGCAATAAGAGCATCATGAAACTTTTCATCCGCATTCTGCTGGCCACAGTCGTTTTCGCTGCGACGCCGGGCGCTCCGTCCCGCGCCGCCGAAACCATCCGTATTGCAGTGCAAAAGACTGGAACATTCGCCTGGGAGCTTGCGGTGATCCGCGCTCACGGCCTCGACAGCCAGGCGAACCTTGTGATCGAGGTCAGCGAACTTGCGAGCCCCGAGGCAGGCAAGATCGCGCTCCGCGCCGGCAGCGCCGATATTATCGTCACCGACTGGCTGTGGGTGTCGCGCGAGCGCGGGCTTGGCGCCAAACTGACGTTCTATCCGTATTCAAGCGCGCTCGGCGCGGTGATGGTACCGAATTCGTCTTCGATCCGGACGCTGGCGGATCTCAAAGGCCGCAAGCTCGCCGTCGCCGGAGGCCCGATCGACAAAAACTGGCTGCTGCTGCGGGCATTGATGAAACAGGACGGCATCGACCTGAAGTCAGAATCCACGATCGTTTACGGTGCGCCACCGCTGCTGGCGGCGAAGATACTCGACGGCGAAATGGACGCCACCGTCAATTACTGGAATTTCTGCGCCGCGCTGGAGGCGAAGGGCCTCCGTCGTCTTATTGGTATCGAGGATCTGCTGCCGAAGCTTGGCGCAAAGGGCCGCACGGCGATGATCGGCTACGTCTTCGACGAAGCATGGGAAAGCGCAAACCGCGGCGCGGTTTCCCGCTTCGTCGCCATGACCCGCAGGGCGAAGGAGATCCTGGCGGCCTCGGATGCGGAGTGGGAAAAGATCGCGCCGCTGACGGGTGCCACCGACGCTGCAACCTTGCGCGCCTACCGCGATCGCTATCGGGAAGGAATTCCGCGCCGGCCGATCGCCGATGAAGAAGCCGACGCGCGCGT
>DATHHQ010000720.1:0-7894 GCA_035490095.1 Bradyrhizobium sp. | reverse complement strand
CCGAATTCCTGATCGCGATGTTCGACGACATTACCGACCGCCGGTCGCTTTCCCGGGAACTGGAAAGCACCAAGAAGTTCCTCGAACTGGTCGTCGACAACATTCCGGTCTCGCTGATCGTCGAGCGCGTCAGCGACGGGCAATACCTGCTCGCCAATCGCAGCGCCGAAACCATCCTCAACCGTCGGCGCGAGGATGCCACCGGATTGACGGCTGCTGACATTTTCAATCCGAGAGAAGCAAAGCTGATCATCGCGCGCGACGAGGCGGCGATCAGGAAGCGCGGGCTGCTTACGGAAGAACACCCGATCAGCACCAAGGACGGGCTGCGGCTGTTCCTGACGCGCCGCATGACGGTGCTCGACGATGCCGGCGAGCCCCAATACCTGATCAAGACCCACGAGGACGTCACCGATCGCCGCCAGACCGAGTCGCGCATGGCGCATATGGCGTATCATGACGGCCTGACGGATCTGCCGAACCGCGCGGCGTTCCTGCAGGCGCTGGCGCAAATGATCGAGGCCTGCGAAGGCACCAATGAGGAGTTCGCGGTGCTGTCCGTCGACCTCGACGGTCTGAAGGAAATCAACGATGTGTTCGGCCATGCGGTCGGCGACAAGCTGCTGATCGAGGTGTCGCGCCGCATCCAGGCCTCGGCGCGCGGCGGTGTCGTGGCCCGGCTTAGCGGTGACGAGTTCGGATTGATCATCGACGGCAAGCAACCCGCGGCCGGGAAGGCGTTGGCCGAACTACTCGCGCAAGCGCTGGCGAAGGAATTCCCGATCGACGACAAAACGGTTCGCATCGGTGTGACCACCGGCATCTCGGTATTCCCGCACAATGGCACAGACGCAGCGTCGCTGCTTGCCAACGCCGGCGCGGCATTGTTCCGTGCCAAGGTGAAATCGCGCGGCTCGATCGGCGTCTATGAACCCGAGATGGACCAGCAGATTCGCGATCGCCGCGTGCTGCATCAGGATCTCTCGCTCGCCATCAAGAATGGCGAGCTTTCGCTGCATTACCAGCCGCAGGCGACGTCGGGCCAGACCGTCGCCAGCAGCGCAGTCATCGGCTTCGAGGCCCTGGCGCGGTGGCTGCATCCGGTGCGCGGCTTCGTTCCACCAGCTGATTTCATCCCGCTCGCGGAAGAGAGCGGCTTGATCGTCGAGATGGGTGAATGGATCTTGCGCGAAGCCTGCCGCGAGGCCGCGTCGTGGTCGATGCCGTTGCAGATCGCGGTCAACCTGTCGCCGGCGCAGTTCATGCATGGCGATCTGGTCGGCCTCGTGCACTCGATACTTCTCGAAACCGGGCTGTCGCCGGGCCGGCTCGAGCTCGAAATCACCGAAGGCGTGCTGATCGAGGATTTCGATCGCGGCTTGGCGTTGCTGCGGCGGCTGAAGGCGCTCGGCGTGCGGATCTCGATGGATGACTTCGGCAGCGGTTATTCCTCATTGAGCTATCTGCAGGCGTTTCCATTCGACAAGATCAAGATCGACCGCGCTTTCGTCATGAATCTCGGACGAAATCCGCAATCGGCGGCAATCGTTCGGGCCGTGATCGGCCTTGGCCACGGCCTCGAAATGTCGATCGTCGCCGAGGGCGTGGAAACCCAGGAGCAACTCGGTTTTCTCGCGGATCAGGGCTGTGACGCGGTGCAGGGCTATTTCATCGGCAAGCCCGCGCCGATCGGTCAGTACGGCGTGCTGGTGGGACGTAGCGGCGGCAAAGCGATCGAGGCCGCGCGCAAGACCGGCTAAAGCCGCGTATAGTTCCGATTCAATTGTCAAACAGCCAAACCGTCATTGCGAGGAGCCAACGGGTCGCGCGCATGCGCGCCCGATGACAGGCTCCGCGACGAAGCAAAAGCAAGAATGGATTGCTTCGTCGCAAGTGCTCCTCGCAATGACGTGGTGGCCCGGAAGTTCGCTTCGTTATCGCTTGCCGGTCCGGCAAGGGAACTTCTGAGCCGAACCACACTAGCATCATAATTTGCCTGTCCCTTCGAATCCGAAGTTCGCTAAAGAGGGCGTTGCAAGGTGCAGCGCACCCCGGATTCCGGACACCAGACGTGACGCATGGCGGACTACGATCTTGCGATCATCGGCGGCGGTTTGAACGGCGTCAGCGTGGCGCGCGACGCCGCGGGACGCGGCCTGCGGGTGATCCTACTGGAGCAGGGCGACCTCGGCGCCGCCGCGTCCTCGGCCTCGCCGCGGCTGATCCACGGCGATCTGGCGGTGCTGGAGCGTCGAGCGTTTTTCCGTGTCCGTGCGGCGCTGGCCGAGCGTGACATCTGGCTGCGGACCGCGCCGCATCTGGTGCGTCCGATGCGCTTTGTCATCCCCGCGCATTCCGATGAGCGTCCGTCGTGGCTGCTGCGATCGGGGTTGCTGCTCTACGACCGGCTGGCCCCCCGCAGCGATCTCCCGGCGTCGGCCACGGTCGATGTCACGCACCATCCGGTCGGCAACGCGCTGAAGCGGCCGTTCGGCACCGCGTTTGAATATTCCGATTGCGTGGTGGACGATTCGCGGCTGGTGGTCCTCAATGCCGTCGATGCCGCCGAGCGCGGCGCCGTGATCCGCACCGGCGCGCGTTGCGTCCGCGCCGAGCGGCTCGACACCTGGCGGCTGGTGGCGATTGATCGCGGCCATCGTCTGGTCATCACGGCAAGGGCGCTGGCCAACGCCACCGGCGCCTGGACTGCGTCGGTTGCGGAAACCGTATTGCGGATGCCGCCGCCACACGTCGGGACGGCCCAGATCGGCCAGATTATCGTCCGGCGCCTGTTCGATAGCGACAACGTCTATGTTTTCCAGAACATCGACCGGCGCCTGATTTTCGCCAGTCCGTACCAGCGCGATTTCACGCTGATCGGCACCGTGGGCCACACCTTCAAGGGTGATCCCTCTGCCGTGTCAATGCCCGCAGACGATGTGGTGTATCTCTGCGACGCGGCCAACCGCTATTTTCGCGAGCGGGTCGAACCGTCAGACGTGATCAGGACGCTTTCCGGCGCCAACACGGTCGTGGACCCCGCCAGCAGGCGCGATGCGCGGGACGGCTCGATGATGGTCGATGTCAGGCGCGGCAAGGCGCCGCTGCTGACCACCTTTGGCGGCGGTGTCACAACCTCGCGGCTGCGCGCCGAACGGGCAGTCTCAGAGCTTACGCCTTTCTATCCGATGTCGCCGCGCTGGACTGCGAACGCGCCCCTGCCGGGAGGCGATTTTGCATGGGCCGGGTTCGAGGCCGAGGTTGACGGCGCCTGCGAGCGCTGGCGCTTTCTGACCGAGGATCAGGCCGGGCGTCTGGTCGCCGCCTATGGCTCGCGTCTTGAGGCCATCCTTGGCGACGCCAAAAGCCGGGCCGACCTTGGTCCGGCCTTCGGACCGGAACTGACGGGCGCGGAGGTGCACTACCTGATGGCAAAGGAGTGGGCGCGTTTTCCGGACGACGTGCTCTGGCGGCGCTCCAAACTCGGTTTGACCATGCCGCCCGGGGATCGCGATGCGCTGGCGGCGTTCATGGCGACGCCGCATCGCGATCGAGCCGACGACGCGGACCCCGGCATCCCCAAAGGATTGCGAGAAGCGTGACGGACGGCGTGGATGATGATCTCCCATCGCGATCTTGAGTTGCGCGCTGGGCTTACCCTCCGCGCCTTCAAGGTTGCTTCTCTGCGCCCCGTCGAGCTGCTCGTGACCAGCCCTCGTCACGGGCGGATGGCCTGCGGTGCAGGCGATCGGAGATCATCCTCGCGGCCTTGTCGCCATGTCCGCCGCGCAGACACGCGACGATCAGGGTGTCCTCCCACAGCTCGCGCTGTGCGTGGCTGCCGCCGATCCGCACGACCGCAGGCATCAGAGGTTCAAGGATGCGGATCGCGTTGTCATTGTCGCCCTCGGCGAACGCTCGAATGCCGCGACACAGTCCGATGGCGGCGGCCCCCGGGGCCAGCCTGCCATCGGCCTCAAGAGCTTCCAGTTCCGCCAATCTTGTTTCCAGGGCGTCGTTGCCCGTTGCCGCCGCCACCAGGGCGTAGTGGACATCGGCAAAGTGCGGACCTGCCCGCGGAAAGAAACGGTCGCCATAGGCGGCGACTTCCCGCCAATAGGGCTCCAGTCCGGGCTTGCCGGCGAGCGAAAGTCGCCACAGCAGCGAAGCTGCATCCGTAAAGACGTTCAATGGCGGATACCGGGAATTCGGCGGTCTGATGTGTTGCTCGTAGATTCCAAGCGCACCGTCCAGATCACCGGCGTCGAGTGCGCTCAGCGCGACATGCCAGGAAAGGTGTCCGTGCAAGAAGCTGGCGCGTTCATGTGCAGGCAGCCAGCCGGAAAGAAACCTGCGGCCCGCTGCCATGTCGCCTTGCTCGAACAGTGCGTGGGAGAGGCCATGTGCCGCATTTGCGTTTTCAACCCGCAGCGCCATGGCTCGTTCCGTCAATGTCCGGCCGGTACCGGCGTTTCCGGCCTCGGTATGTGACCAGCCCAGGTAGGTGAGGAACCACCAATCCTCGCCGTAATGCCCGGCGTTGCGTTCGCAAATCGCCAGTCTTGCGGCATCATGATCGGCGCGTCCGGAGAATGCATACAGGCCGAAAGCACCGAGCAAGAGTGAGAGTACAAGTGCATCGCGCGGATACCGATCGAGGTGCTGCTCGGCACCGGTCAAGGCTATTTTCGGTTTTCCCTCGATGGCCGCGGCCATGATCTCGACGTGCTGGCGTTCGCGCTCGCTTGCCGTGGCGGCCAACTGCCGGGCGTGCGCGGCCTTGGCGCGCGCCTCGGTGACTTCCATATTCATCTGATGGATGCGAGCTCGCGCGATGTGAGCGAGCGCGAACGCCGGATCTTCGGCGATGGCGCGGTCGAAGGCCTCACCGGCGCCGTACCAGGCCGAAAGAATACGATCGACACCATCGCGGTAAAATGCCGCGGCGCTGTCCGATACCGTCGTCAGCGGCAGCTCGTATCTGTCCCGGTTCATCCTGCTTTTCCGCCAAACGGGGCGAACCTGTATTGCACCATGAAACCTCCCGATTGTAGAGGTGCTGCCGATAATATTGTGGCACGGGGCTGTGTGGCGGTTGAGCCGATCTCGATCCCCCGCTAGCGTGCGGCGGCGATTGCGCCGGCGAGGATCATGGCTGACGAATTACCGAAACCCGAACCGCATGTGGACCTAACCGACGTTCCGCTGCTGCGCATCGAGGGGGTGACGAAAAAATTCGGCGTCTTCAGGGCGGTGGATCGGCTGTCGCTCGACATCAGGGCCGGGGAGTTTTTCGCGCTGCTCGGTCCGAGCGGCTGCGGCAAGACCACGCTGCTGCGAATGCTGGCCGGCTTCGAGACGCCGGACCAAGGCCGTATCCTGCTTAACGGCAAGGATATCGCGCAGGTTCTGCCGCACCGGCGTCCCGTCAACATGATGTTCCAGAACTATGCGCTGTTTCCACACCTCACCGTGCGGGAGAACATCGCGTTCGGATTGAAGCGCGCCGGGATGCCCCGTTCCGAGATCGAGAAGCGCGTGGCCGGGCTGGTCGCGCTGCTCAAGCTCCAGGGTATGGAGAAGCGGCGGCCCGATCAGCTCTCCGGCGGCCAAAAGCAGCGCGTGGCGCTGGCGCGCGCCCTGGCGCGCCAGCCGCAGGTGCTGCTGCTCGACGAGCCCTTGGCCGCGCTCGACAAGAAGTTGCGCGAGAGCACCCAGCTTGAATTGATGGAGTTGCAGCGGCGCCTCGGCATGACCTTCATCATTGTCACCCACGATCAGGAAGAAGCGATGACGGTGGCGCATCGGATCGGCGTGATGGACAACGGCCGTCTCGAACAGGTCGCTACGCCGCGAGAGCTTTACGAGGCCCCCAATTCGCGCTGGATCGCCGAGTTCGTCGGTGACGTCAATGTGTTCGAGGGACAGGTCAGCTCGCGCGAGGCGGGCCGGCTGACGATTTCGACACGCGACGCCGGGACGATCGTTGCCGCGGAGCCACGCCAGCCGACCCCGAAGGCGGCCGTCTGCGTCGCCATCCGCCCCGAAAAGGTCAAGCTGGCGCGCCGCGGCCCGGCATCCGATTCGGTCAATTCGCGTGCCATCAACCGGCTGGAGGGTATCGTGACCGATGTCAGCTATCTCGGCGGTCTCACGACCTACAAGGTGAAGCTCGACACCGGCGCGGTGGTGCGTTCGTCGATGGCGAACACGGCGCGGCTGGAGTTCGATGCCTACATGGTCAGCCAGCGCGTGGTGGCGTGGTTCACGCCCGACGATTGCGTGGTGCTGGAGCAATGAGCAGCCGCCGCACCTTCACGCGCCCCGGGCGCATCGCCGCGATCGTCCCCTATCTGTGGCTGGCGCTGTTCTTCCTGGTGCCGTTCGGCTTCGTGCTGAAGATCAGCCTGTCGCAGACCGCGATCGCGCAACCGCCCTATCTGCCGGTATTCGACCTGGCGCAGGGCTGGGAGGCAATCAAGCCGGCGTTGGCGGCGCTGTCGCTGGATAATTTCAGGCTGCTGATCTCCGACAACCTCTATGCCTTGTCCTATCTGCGCAGCCTGTTCGTGGCCGCGGTCTCGACCTCGATCCTGCTGGTCATCGGCTATCCCATCGCCTACGGGATGGCGCGGCTGCCGCGGCGATGGCAGGCGGTCGCGATGATGCTGGTGATCGTTCCGTTCTGGACCTCGTTCCTGATCCGCATCTATGCGTGGATCAACATCCTGCAGCACGACGGCCTGCTCAACCAGGTCCTGCTCGCGCTGCATCTGGTCTCAACGCCGGTGGTGTGGCTCTCCACCGACAGCGCGATGTATCTCGGCATCGTCTACTCCTACCTGCCGTTCATGATCCTGCCGCTCTATGCGACGCTCGCCAAGATCGATCCGGCGCTGCTGGAGGCGGCAGGCGATCTCGGCAGTTCGCCGCGGCAGGCGTTCTGGCAGGTGACGTTTCCGCTGTCGTGGCCGGGCATCGGCGCCGGGGTATTGCTATGCTTCATTCCCATCGTCGGGGAATTCGTCATCCCGGACCTTTTGGCCGGTTCTAATTCCATGATGATCGGCCAGACGCTGTGGCTGGAATTTTTCACCAACAAGGACTGGCCGGTGGCGTCGGCGGCGGCGGTGGTGCTGCTGTTGCTGCTGCTGGCGCCATTGACGTTCTATGACCAGCTGCAGCGCCGCCAATTGGAAGGCGCGCGATGATGGCCCGCGCGCCGAACCGGCTTTCCCCGTTCAACGTGGTCTCGCTCGCGCTCGGCCTTGCGTTCCTGTACCTGCCGATCGTGATCCTCGTGACCTATTCGTTCAACGCCTCGCGGCTGGTCACGGTGTGGGGCGGCTGGTCGCTGCGCTGGTATTCGGAATTCTTCAACGACCGCGCCATGCTGGAAGCGGCGTGGATGAGTTTCCGCGTGGCGACAGTATCGGCCACGATCGCGACGGTGCTCGGCACGCTGGCCGCGATAGCGCTGTCGCGCGGCCGGGGCTTTCGGGGCCGCACACTGTTTTCCGGGATGCTCTATGCGCCGCTGGTGATGCCCGAAGTCATCACCGGGCTGTCGCTGTTGTTGTTGTTCGTGGCGCTGAACGCCGAGCGCGGCTTCTGGACGGTGACGATCGCGCACACCACGCTGACCCTGTGTTTCGTGGCCGTGGTGGTGCAGTCGCGGCTTGGCGCGCTCGACCGCAGCCTGGAGGAAGCGGCGATGGATCTCGGCTGCGGTCCGGCGCGGGCGTTCATCGGCGTGACGCTGCCGCTGATCCTGCCCGCGATCGCGGCGGGCTGGATGCTGGCGTTCACGCTGTCGCTGGACGACCTGGTGATCGCGAGCTTCACCACCGGCCCCGGTTCGGCGACGCTGCCGATCCGGATCTATTCGGAGGTG
>DATHHQ010000719.1:0-4250 GCA_035490095.1 Bradyrhizobium sp. | reverse complement strand
AAATGCCTGACTGCGCTAAACTTGGTCCGATCTCTCTCCATTGATCGACGTGGGCCTGACTTAGCCAGTCGGCGGTTCAGGGTCAGAAGCGGGCAATCGAGGAGCCGGGTACTACCCTGTCTGCCGACCCAGAAATTCCAGCGTCTTCGCGTTAAACTCGGGGACGTTTTCGTAGATCGCGGTGTGCGAGCAGTCCTCGAACACCATCAGTTCGCTCTTGGCGATGCCGCTCTTTAACGTGTCCGCGAAACGGCTTGAAACGACGAGATCGTGCCGACCGAAGGTAATCTGGGTCGGTGCCTTGATCCTGGGGAGTTGCGCCGCGGCATCGTGGGCGATGACCGCCTCGGATTGTTGCAGGAAGGCGGCAAGCGGCTGGGTCGGCCGCCCCCGCACGAAGGCCGCTAGGGCCTCGACGTAGTCAGGTTTTGCGGAATAGAGCTCGGGCGTGAAGCACCATGGAAAGATGCCTTGGATGATCATCTCGGTCACGCTGCCGAGGCCCCTGGCCATCGTCTGCCAGCCTTGGACGACGATCTTGAGGTAGGGGTCGGATTTCGCCCATGGGCTGTGGAGCGACAACGATTTCACCCGCTCGGGATGTTTGGCGGCGAGCCACATGCCGACGGCCGCCCCCAGTGATAGCCCAGCGACGTGGACCCGATCCAACCCGATGGCGGCAATGAAGGCGGCGACATCGTCCGCAAAGAGCTCGGTCGACCAGGTCCCGCCTGGCTTGTCGCTTTCGCCGGCGCCGCGCGGGTCGAGCGAGATGCAGGTGAACTGCTTGGCGTAGTCGGCGACCTGAAAGGCATAGCAGGCATTATCTGCAGCAAGATAGGGAATCAACAGCAGCGGTTCGCCGGTACCCTGCTGCTCGTAGTTGATGGTGATGTTGTTGGCCTTAATCTTCGGCATGGCGTCTCCTCCGTTCGATTTGTGGACACCGAACAAGCCCGTGGAGCCGAGCGACGACGGGGCGGGATTCGCGGATTTGCGCCGCGACGACGCCGGATCCGGAAAGTTTCAGAAGCCTACGCTACGCTACGCGAGCCATGACTCCCTTCTGTGATTGTTGTGCGCTGGAATTACGCGTCGTTGTGCGCTGGAAGTACGCGTCCTCGGTCGCGCACTTGCGGCACCGAGGTGTCGTTTGCGGACTGTGCGTCTCGATCTACAGCGCCGCAGGGGCTTCACAGCCGGAGCGTCCAGCCGAGTGCTCCCCGCGGGCAACGCTGATCGAGAATACGCCTATTCAGGCCAAACGGCAGCCCCCAACCCGGGCGCAGCGGACCCAACGGAACGTTTAGCAGTCTGCTGAAAAACCTATCGGTTTTTCGGGATTGATGATTCCATAGCGCAGTTTTGGCTTTGGAGCATGCGGGCGATGCGCGGTGAGTTTCGAGATCAAGGTGGATTGTTTTCCTACGTCGATCCCGAGGATCGCATTCCGGCAGGGCATCCATTGCGCAAGGTGCGGGCGCTGGTTCGTGAAGTGTTGAAGGATCTGAGCCGCAGCTTCAGCAAGCTTTATTCGCCTGAAGGCCGGCCCTCGATCCCGCCGGAGGAGCTGTTGAGCGCCCTGCTGCTGCAGGTGCTCTACGGCATCCGGTCGGAGCGGCTGCTGATGGAGCAGCTCGACTACAACCTGCTGTTCCGCTGGTTCGTCGGGCTGTCGCCCGACGATCGGGTGTGGGATGCCACCTCCTTCACCAAGAACCGCGAACGCCTGCAGCAGGGCGAGGTGTTCGACAAGTTCATGGCCAAGCTGCTGGGCCATCCCAAGGTCAAGCCGTTGCTGTCGGACGAGCACTTCTCGGTCGACGGTACGCTGATCGAGGCGTGGGCTTCGCACAAGAGCTTCAAGCCGAAGGATGGCGACAAGGATGATGACGGCTCCAACTTCCATGGCCAGAAGCGCAAGAACGATACCCATGCCTCGACCAGCGATCCCGACGCCAAGCTCTATCGCAAGGCAGCCGGCCGCGAGGCCAGGCTGAGCTACATGGGCCACGTGGTCATGGAGAACCGCAATGGCCTGGCGGTTGCCGGCAAGGTCAGCCAGGCCAACGGTACGGCCGAGCGGCGCGCCTCGGAGGCCTTGCTCAAGCGCAAGGCCAAAAGATGGGGCCGCCGCATCACGGTCGGCGAGGACAAGGCCTACGACTGCCGCGATCACGTCATCGCCCTGCGCCGCCTCAACGTCACGCCGCACGTTGCCCAGAACGATGCCCTGACCAAGACCGGTCGGCGGCGCACCAGCGCGATCGACAAGCGCACCACCCGGCACGTCGGCTACCGCATCTCCCAGTCGTGCCGGGCCATGGTCGAATGCATCTTCGGCTGGGGCAAACAGCACGGCACCATGCGCAAGACAAAGCATCGGGGGATCGCTGCCGTAGGCGCCGACTTCATGCTCAACCTCATCGCCTACAATCTCGTCCGCATTCCCAAGCTCATCGCCGCCTGAGACCGCACTCCGTCCCGCCGACTACGCTCGGCCAAGACGACGCACTCTCGATCAATCAAAGCCTCGTCCGGTCCCAAGAAAACTTCAAATTCGAAGGTTTTTCAGCAAACTGCTAGAGTCTTTCCGGGCTTGATTGAATCGGAAGGGATTCCCAAAGCGGCGCTGATGTGATTCAAGCTGTCTGCTGGACAGGAGGGCAGCAGACATGGCTCGAGCCTATTCGCTGGATCTTCGGGAACGGGTGGTAGCGGCGGTTGGCGACGGCCGGTCGTGCCGTCAGGTTGCCGGGCTGTTCCGGGTGAGCGTAGCCAGCGTGGTGAAGTGGGCGCGGCGAGCCCGCTCGACCGGCAGCGCAGCGCCTCGGCCGATGGGTGGTCGGGCTGGTGTCAGCAAGCTGGACGGCGAACGGCCGTGGTTGCTGGCTCGGTTGGCCGAGAAGCCTGATCTGACACTGCATGCGCTGCTCGGCGAACTGCACGAGCGCGGCATCAAGGTGTCGTGCGACACCCTGTGGCGGTTCCTGCGGTCGGCTGGGATCAGCTTCAAAAAACCGTGTTCGCCAGCGAGCAGGATCGCCCTGACATCGCTCGTCGGCGGGCCTGGTGGAAGAAGCACCAAGCCCGCATCGATCCCAGGCGGCTGGTCTTCATCGACGAGACGTGGGCCAAAACCAACATGGCCCGTAGCCATGGCTGGAACCGGCGGGGCCAGCCCTTGAACGCCAAGGTGCCTCATGGGCACTGGACGACCATGACCTTCCTGGCCGCCCTTCGTTACGATCGCATCGCAGCCCCTTGCGTCTTCGACGGGCCCATCAACGGGCAGAGCTTCCTTGCCTACGTCCGACAGTTCCTCATCCCGACCCTCAAGCCCGGAGACGTCGTCGTCATGGATAATCTCGGCAGCCACAAGGGCCGCGCTGTGCGCGCCGCCCTGCGCGCTGTCGGCGCCAAGCTCTTCTTCCTTCCGCCCTACAGTCCCGATCTCAATCCCATCGAACAGGTCTTCGCCAAGCTCAAGACGCTGTTGCGCAAGGCTGAGGAACGATCCGTCGAGGCTACTTGGCGACGCATCGGCACTATCCTCCAATGCTTCACTTCCAACGAATGCGCCGCTTACATCGCTAACGCGGGATACGCTTCTACCTAAGACGGAAAGACTCTAGCAGGCTGTTGAAGAAGTCGCAGACCGGCGTGCGATGAAGGGGATGTCGTCGCCGTTGTGGAGGCAGATCTCACCTTCGATAGAGCCGTCGGCGCGAAGCTCGGCCCAGCCGTCGCCGTTGGCAGGGTCCATTTCATCATTTCCCACGCAGCCGAACTCGACGGCATCGCCTTCGCAGGCGCCATGAATGGAGCCCGTCAGGCAATCGAAGACGAACTCGCCACCGTCTTCGTCGAACAGGATGTAAGCCGCTGGCACGGCCATGTCGTAGCCGGGTGTCTCGACGATGCGCCATCTACCTTGGACGCTCATATCGGCTCCGCCAAGAGCTTGCGCAGCCGGATCAGATTGTAGGCCGCCAATGCCAGCGTGAAGGCTGCGTCCACGCGGCTGCGTCCTCGTAGCTTGACCTTGCCCAAGCCGGCCGAAGCCTGATCCAGCCGAACACCTCCTCGATCCGCTTGCGACAGCGTTGGCTCACCACATAGCCGGAGTGGCGGGTGGTGCGCCGGTCGATGGCCGTGGCGCGCGGCTTGCCTGTTTTGCTCAGACGGCCGTCGATGGCGATATGGGCGCTCACCGCGCGCCGTCGTAACGCGGTCACGAAGTCGGCCAC
>DATHHQ010000718.1:0-5847 GCA_035490095.1 Bradyrhizobium sp. | reverse complement strand
CGAACCGAGGTCGATCGGACCATGCTCGAGGTCGACGATGATCCAGTCGAACCCTGAACGGGCCATGATCTGCACCGTCTGAATGCTGGGAATTGTCGCAATCGCTCCAAATGTGGGGCGCCCCTCTCGCCATTGCTGGCGCAGACGATTGAGCGGTGCAGACGTTGCGGGGGGCAAATTCCGAGGCTCCGTTTGGACGGTGCGATTCGTTGCAGGAAAAGCTAGCAGCGCGGCGGCATGATGTCGAAAAGATCAATACTGCTTCAGGCCGGAACACGGCCGCCGAAGAACGGCATCAGCGCCGGGATCAGCTCGTGCGGACGTCCGGAGGTGAAAATCATTTGAGCAGCGGTATCATCGGCTTCGTTGCCGGCTGGCCCCAGCAAATCCGCGACCCGGCGGGCGATGGCGGGCGCGGGATCGATCCATTCCACTGGCCATGGCGCGAGCTTGACCAACCGGTCCATCAGCAGCGGATAATGGGTGCAGGCCAGCACGACGGTATCGGTGCGGGCCGGATCGCTTTCGCTGTCCCCGACAAAACATGGCGCGATTTCGGCAAATATCTCCCGGTCGCTTATCTTGCCGCCACTCAGCGCCGCTTCGGCCAGCGCGGCGAGATCCGCCGAACCCACCAGCGTCACATCGCAGCCCAGTGCGAAATCGCGGATCAGCGCCCTGGTGTATTCGCGCTTGACGGTGCCCTTGGTGCCGAGCACCGACACGCGTTTTGTCCTGGAGCGCGCGCAGGCCGGTTTGATCGCCGGCACCGTCCCGACAAAGGGCGTCCCGTAGGCATCACGAAGATGCGACATCACCAGGGTCGAGATGGTGTTGCAGGCGATCACGATCAGATCGGGGGCATGGGCCGCGATCAATTCGCCGATCATCGGCACCACCCGCGCGATGATCTGGTCCTCGCCATGGTGGCCGTAGGGAAAGAACGCGTCGTCGGCGACATAAATATAATGTGCGTCCGGCCGTGACTTGACGACCTCACGCAATACCGTGAGGCCTCCCAGGCCGGAATCGAACACGAGAATCGTCGGGGGTGCTGACACGGTGCGACCTTAGCCGATCCTGGGTTACCATTCAGTTGTTATTGTCAGCGGAACCTGCCGGCGATTGCAAGGATGGGGCTGGCCCGGACAGCAGATGTCTCGCATCCGCGCTCCCGGACCGGCCGCCATTTTAGAATATCTCCAATTTAGAACACGTTTTTTTGCCTCGCGACGGCTTAGCCGCTAACAGCGTATGGGGACCATCAGATGCATCCACCATCCTTGCACCATCCTTGAAAGAATAATCATGCTCGCCTCACAAATGCTTTCGAAAGCGACGATTCTGGCTGCGGTCTGCGCGGCCTCGGTATCGGCCATCACCGTGGCCAGGGCGCAGAGCGCCACCGAGATTCAGCTGAGCTACAAGGACAAGAAGTTCGATCCGGCGGAAATCAGCGCCCCCGCCAATACCCCAATCGTGATCAAATTCAAGAATCTCGATGCCAAGGCGATGGAGTTCGAGAGCAAGACGTTGAAGATCGAGAAGGTGGTGGCCGGAAGCAGCGATGCCGTCATCAATGTCCGCGCGCAAAAAGCCGGCCGATACGAATTTTTCGACGAATACAACGAGAAGACAGCGCGCGGCGCGCTGGTCGTGAAGTAAGGGCGCGTTGTGCTTGCCGCGCTGATCATCGTTTTCCGTGAAGTTTTCGAGGCCGGCCTGATCATCGGCATCGTGCTTGCGGTGACGCGCTCGGTCGCGCACCGCAATCGATGGATCGGCGGCGGCGTGCTGGCGGGCGTGTTTGCCGCGTGCGTGGTCGCGATGTTTGCAAGCGCGTTGTCAAATTTGTTCGCGGGAATGGGGCAGGAGCTGTTCAACGCGGTGATCCTCTGCGTCGCCGTCGTGATGCTCACCTGGCATAATGTCTGGATGGCGCGTCACGGCAGCGAACTCGCCGGCGAATTGCGCGCAGCGGGCCAGGCGGTGGTCGAGGGCTCGAAATCGTTGCTGGCGCTTGCGGTCGTGGTCGGCGTCGCGGTGCTGCGCGAGGGCAGTGAAGTGGTGCTGTTCCTGTACGGCGTCATTGCAGCCAAGGGTGACAGTGGCTGGGACGTGGCGCTGGGCGGCATTGCGGGATTGGTGCTCGGCGCCATGATTTGCCTTTTGACCTATTTCGGCCTGTTGCGTATCCCGGCGCGCGCGCTGTTCGCCACCACGACGGTATTGATCGCGCTGCTGGCCGCCGGCATGGCGGCGCAGGCGGCGGCTTTTCTGGAAAAGGCCAACTGGCTGACCGCGATGGATACCATTGTCTGGGACAGTGGCTGGCTGCTGTCGGATTCCAGTTTTGCCGGCCGCGCCTTGCATACTTTGATCGGCTACACCGATCAGCCTACCGAAATGCAGCTTGCGGTCTATCTCGCCATCCTGCTCGTGACCTTCGTGCTGATGCGGTTCTATGGCTCGCCGGCGAAACCGACGCCAGCGCCGGCGCGAAGCTGAGGGCTCGATTCGGTTTGGCGCGCACGTGAACTTCGATCGGCTTTGCTTCCCCATTTCGCCTTGCAGCAATCGGCCCCGTTCCCGCTTTGATTGCAATATGCATTGCCGGCAATTTCAGACCGGCATATGTTTAGCGGCGTCTGGGAGCGGGGAAGACAAATAGCGCGCCGGATGATGCGCCGTCGGCCGGTTCGTGCAGCAAACAATCGGCTGCCGGCTAAACCGGGTGCAACGGCCGGTGCGGTTCTGCCGGCATCTCGACGCGGATCGCATCGCCTGGCCTGACGTCGCCCTCTGATATCACGATGCTCATGACGCCGGCCTTGCGCACCAGATTGCCGTTCGCATTCCTGTCCAGTGTCGCGGACATCAGGCCTTGCTGGAAATTGTCGATCTGGATGCAGGGATTGCGCAATCCGGTGATTTCGACAACGGCGCTTGCGCCAAGATGCAGCCGCGTGCCTGCTGGCAATGCCAACAGATCGATGCCCGAGGTGGTGACGTTCTCGCCAAGCTCGCCGGACCGAACCACAAAACCCTTGGCGCGCAGTTCGTCGAACAGCTCCGTGTGCATCAGATGTACCTGGCGCAGATTGGGCTGCGTCGGGTCCTTGCGGACGCGCGAGCGGTGCTTGACCGTCTCGCCCATATGGGCGTCGCCGGCGACGCCGAGGCCCTTCAACAGGCGAATGCTGAGGCTCGGCGTCTTGCTGAAGTGATGGCCGGTACGCGAGCTAACGGCAATGACGCTGCCCATATGCTTCGAACTAGCTTTCGCCGAACACGCGATTGAAGATCGTATCGACGTGCTTGAAGTGATAGCCGAGGTCGAACTGCTCGGAGATCTCGGCGTCGGTGAGATACTTCTTCACCTCAGTGTCTTTCTTCAGCAGGGTCTGGAAGTCGCCTTCGCCGCGCCACACCGGCATCGCGTTGCGCTGCACCAGCTTGTAGGCGTCCTCGCGGCTGGCACCTTTCTGCGTCAGCGCGATCAACAGGCGCTGCGAATGCACGAGGCCGCCGAGGCGGTCGAGGTTCTTCTGCATGTTGGCAGGGTAGATCAGCAGCTTGTCGATCAGGCCCGCCAGCCGGTTGAGCGCAAAATCCAGCGTCACGGTGGCATCAGGCGCGATCATGCGCTCGGCAGAGGAGTGCGAGATATCGCGCTCATGCCACAACACGACGTTCTCCATGGCCGGCGTCACATAGGCGCGCACCATGCGGGAGAGGCCGGTGAGATTCTCCGACAGTACCGGGTTGCGCTTGTGCGGCATCGCCGAGGAGCCTTTCTGGCCCTCGAAGAAGAATTCCTCCGCTTCCAGCACTTCGGTGCGCTGCAGATGCCGGATCTCGGTGGCAAGGCGCTCAACCGACGATGCGATCACGCCGAGGGTTGCAAAATACATCGCGTAGCGGTCGCGCGGGATCACCTGGGTCGAGATCGGCTCCGGCGTCAGTCCCATCGCTTTGGCGACATGCGCTTCGACGCGCGGATCGATCTGCGCGAAGGTGCCGACGGCGCCGGAGATCGCGCAGGTCGCGACTTCCTTGCGGGCGGTGACAAGCCGCTCGCGGGCGCGGGTGAATTCCGCATAGGCGTAAGCGAGTTTCAGCCCGAACGTGACAGGTTCGGCATGAATGCCGTGGGAGCGGCCGATGGTCGGCGTCATCTTGTGCTCGAAGGCGCGCTTCTTCAGTGCGGCAAGGACCTTGTCGACGTCGGCGATCAAAAGATCGGCGGCGCGGGTCAGCTGCACGTTGAGGCAGGTATCGAGCACGTCGGAGGAGGTCATGCCCTGATGCACGAAGCGCGCCTCGGGGCCGACGATTTCCGCCAGATGGGTCAGGAAGGCGATGACGTCGTGTTTGGTCTCGCGCTCGATTTCATCGATGCGCTCGACGTTGAAGGTGGCGTTGCGGGCCTTGGCCCAGATCGTCTTCGCGGCCGCTTTCGGAATGACGCCGAGTTCCGCCAGCGCATCCGCCGCATGCGCCTCGATCTCGAACCAGATCTTGAAGCGGGTCTGCGCCTCCCAGATCGAGGCCATTTCCGGACGGGTATAGCGCGAAATCATCGACGACTCTGACGTTTCAGGGGTTACGCCGCGCTTTAGCAGAGCCGCCCCGATGAGACAAACGCAGGGATGCCGGGCGCTGGCGGCGCCACAGCCAGGGTGCCCGGCCGGGGTCCAACAATCACGGAAGAGTGACTGACAGATATTGATATCTGTCAGCGAGATATGGTATCTAGGTCTTCGGCGCCACGTTGGCGTCCCGTGGCTCGTTGGCTGATCGACCGCGACCTGCGGATTTGCTGAGGACTTTGCTAAATGACTATCGAACTCTTTTATTTGACCGCCCAAATGCAACGCTGGCTCAATTTGCAGGTGGCCCGCCATCTCGAAGCGCAGGCCGCGAAATTAAAGCCCGCCGAAGGGACGGTCCAGACAGCCTATCCGACGGCGAAACTCGGTGCCGACGGCCCTGGCGGGTGCGTTGGCCTTGATCGCATGGGGATGCCCGACGGCTGCTACCTCGTTGACGAAGCCGAAAGCGTCGACACTGTCCCTGCTGCCGTGTGCGCGCGCCAGTGCGCCGCGCAGTCGGCGACGCTCGACAGCGAAAAGCAGGCGGTGCGCGCATGAACGAAGCCGTGGTCTTGACCCCTGAGCGAATTCTCGAGGTTACCGAGGACGTGCTGCGTCGCTTCGGGCTGGCCAAGGCCACGGTCGTGGATGTTGCCCGTGCGCTCGATGTGAGCCACGGCAGCGTCTACCGTCATTTTCCGAGCAAGGCTTCGCTGCGCCAGGCCGTGGCGAAGCGCTGGCTCGACCGCGCCAACGCGCCGCTTGAGAAGATCGCGGAAGGGTCGGGGCCGGCGCCCGCCCGGCTGGAGCGCTGGCTGCGTACGCTGTTTGCGATCAAGCACAAGAAAGTGTGCGACGACCCCGAGATGTTCGCGACCTATTTGACGCTGGCGCGGGAGGCGTGCGAGGTGGTGAAGGCGCACAAGGAGCGCCTCGCCGATCAGGTCGCGCATATTCTGGCTGACGGCGTGAAGCAGGGCGCATTCCACGTCACCGACGTCAAAGCCGCCTCGCGCGCGGTGTTCGACGCCACCATCCGCTTCCATCATCCCGCCCATTCCGAGGAATGGAGCGATCCGGCGCTGTCGGCGCGGATCGACGCCTTGCTGGCGCTGTTGCTCAAGGGCCTGGAAGCGCCGCCGCGCAAGCGCTGAACCACATCTCCAAATCATCTGTCCGCGCGGTATTGCGGCGCACCACGGATCGCAGAAGCGCTCGAACCTTCCCGCTTGACCTCAATTCCTCCCTTCAG
>DATHHQ010000717.1:0-6345 GCA_035490095.1 Bradyrhizobium sp. | reverse complement strand
GCCGCGATTGGCGCTATTGGTCTGGGCATTGACGGCCAGGAACTTGGCCTTGCGGCAAACGATGTCGATCAGGCCCGAGTCGATCATTCCGTGACCGAAATCGTTGACGATCACGGCATCGTAGCCAGCGATCTTGCTTTCAACCCAGTCATTGAGCGCCGCCTGCTCCGACTCCGGCAAAGCTTCATCGGACAGATAGGCGATCTCGATGAGTTTCTTGACGTAGGCGGGATCGACCAGCCGGCTCTTCACTGTGGTCCGGCCGCCCTTTCGGTAGAACGGCACCAATTTGATGTTCTCGTGGAGACTGCTGCGGACGAATTCCTCATGGTTGTCTTCCTGTCCGAGCAGCGTCACGAGATCGACGCTGCCGCACAATTGAGCCGTGAGATTGGCCGTCGCGATCGCGCCACCACAGAAGATCTCGCGATCCCG
Organism: Bradyrhizobium sp.; assembly: GCA_035490095.1. Classification (GTDB taxonomy): domain Bacteria; phylum Pseudomonadota; class Alphaproteobacteria; order Rhizobiales; family Xanthobacteraceae; genus Bradyrhizobium. The sequence continues at coordinate 5,910 of DATHHQ010000717.1, read as the reverse complement.
ATATTTGGTCGCGATGATATTCTCCTTGGCGGGCTTTCCGAGTGGCTCGACGTAGATGTATTCGTCGAGGATCGTATCGCCGATGATGAGGCAGCGCATGCTCTGGACGGCGGCCACCTCCTTGATGAGGTCGGCCGCGGTGATGCGCGTCCGCAGGTCCTTGAGAAAGGCCGCGGCATCCTCCGGGTAGAGCTGCAACACCCGATTGGAGAGGTTGGATGAACTGAAGGTGATGTCCTCGGTGTACAGTACCTCGCCGCCAAATTTCTCTACCGTCAGTCGCTCGGTCTTGATCCGGCCGGTGACGTCGTCTTCTTCGGCGCTGTATTCCGAGCCTTTGAGGTAGAAATCGGGCTTCACCGCCTCGATGACATGTTCGGCTCCGGGGTTGGGCGAGATCCCCACGTAATCGACGCTTTCCAGTCCCGCGACCATCTCGGCGCGCAGCTTCTCGGCAAAGACCGGCCGGTCGGGCCCCTTGTTGACGAATTTGTCGGTCGTCAGGGTGACGATCAGGACATCACCATGCCGTTTGCCGATGTCGAGGTGCCGCTTGTGCCCAACATGCAGGATGTCGAATACGCCATGCGCCAGCACGACCTTCCGCCCGTTGGCCTTGGCTTCCGACGCAATTTGCTTCAATTGCCCGAGTGTCTTGATTTTTTCGAGCATCGATTCACTATCTCCCGATCACCGACTCTTCACCTAGGCATCATGAACGTTACTAACGGCCGAGATACGTGAACCAGTCCTTGGTTGCCTCCGCTATGGTCTCCGGCGTCCACACAGGCGCCTCTCGCCAATAGTCTATGGCTTTGAGCATATTTTGCACGCCCTTCTCAATGGGAACGCTCGATGTCCAGCCGAGTTCCTGCTTGATCCGCCTTGTGTCCGCGAAAGTGCAATCCGGTTCGCCCGGCCGCTTGGGAATATGCACCGTCGCCGGCGCCTCAAGGAGCTTTGCGAGGTAGTTTACCGACACCGGGTTGTCACTGCCGACATTGAGACACAACCCTACCTTGTGTGACTCAGCAGCGCAAATCAGCGCGTCCACCGCATCGGACACATAAGTAAAGTCGCGCGTCTGTTCACCGTCGCCTACGATCGTCAACGGCTTGTCGGCGAGAAGCTGTGCAAGGAATACGCCAAAGACCGCCCCGTAAGTTCCATTGGTGCGCGCGCGCGGTCCGTAAATGTTGAAAAAACGGAGTGAAAGCGCCGGCAAGCCGTAAACCTGGGCCCAGTGCATGACCTCGCATTCGCCCATCCATTTCGTCAGAGCATAGGGATATTGCGGCCGGATTTCGGCCGCTTCCGGGGTCGGATAGGAATCCGGAATGCCGTAGCACGAGGACGATGCGACGTAGACGAACCGCCGGATCTTGGCGGCGCGGGCCGCCTGAAGCATCACGAAGGTGCCGACGACATTGGACCGGAAGTAGCCCTCCGGATTCTGGATCGACGGAACGATGTCGGCGAGCGCGGCAAGATGGAACACCCGATCGACGCCTTTGAGCGCCTCGGCCATGGCCACGGGATCCGAGACGTCAGCCACCCTCACCTCAAGCTTTGGATTGGACTTGTGCTGCTCGAGGTTGCGCGGGTTGCCCGACGCCATGTTGTCCACGACCCGCACCGTTCGACCGAGGGCGAGCAGTCGATCCGTCAAATGGGAGCCGATGAATCCAGCTCCGCCGGTAACAAGGTCAAGCATCGTATCGATCACCTGCTTATACGCCACGGCCCGTCATTGGGGCGCGTTGCTGTCATTCGAATCTCTCTGACGCCGCTTCATTCAAAGAAGATAAAGCCCCAGTCGCCCTGATAGCCGCATTGCCGGTAAATCCATTCCCAGTTCTCCACGTCGTGGAAGGACTCGCAGGTCAACTGCCAATAGAGCAGGTTCGCGCGCTCCCGTTCGTTGCGAAAGGATTCGACCATGATGTATTTCTTGGTGCCCTTGCCGACCCGATCGATCTCGCGCACCGCGTCGAAGAGATGCCGAATCGGAAGATTGTGCAGCCCGCCCAGCGAAACCACGAAGTCGAAAGACTTGTCCGGATAGGGCAGCGAGATTGCGTTGCCGACTTGAAGGGCCGGCTTCACTTCCTCCTTCGCATTGGCGACGGCGTAGTCCGATATGTCGATCCCGGCAATCTCGACACCCGGCACGGCATTCGTGAACTCATGCAGCAGGAAACCTTTTCCGCAGCAGACGTCGAGTATCCGGTCACCGGGCTTGAGACCGTAATGCGCGACCATCGCCTGCGCGATCGGCAGCCAGCGTCCGTCATATTTGTATCCGCCGTAGCCGTACTGCCGCTCGCCGTCCCAGTAGTCCTGCCCATACTTCTTGGCGACCTCGGCGCAGGCCGCCTTGTCGTACTGAACGACACGGGCGACGTAGTCACGCTTGGTCCGGTTATGGAGCGGGCCGATAAAGTCTACGCAAGCCATCGTTCGATCTCTTGATAATTCAGGCGCCCGCAGATGTCCGCCGTCTGCAGCACGTTTTCCCAACGCTCGATATCGTCCTCGCTTTCGAGGACAAAGCCTTCTACCGCAGCGTGGAGGCGACAGCCAGCGTCCAACAACCTACGGTATATTTGTCTGCGGTGCTGGGAATCGGCAGGCAGCATGAACATGGTATAGAGGATCACGCCGTCGAGCGCCGCCAGATCGGCCAGGACCTGCTCCAGGATAAGATAGCAGTCCGGCATGGTATATTCGGTCGCGCTCAGCAGGTAATGCAACTTGCGGCGCGCCGCGTAGTCCCGAATCACCAGGTTCTGGATATGTTGGGGCACCCTGTGACTGTCGACCGACCGACTGAATACGTAACCGCGATATCCCTTCTGGCTGGTCTGCATCAGGTGACCGACGGCAGCCTGTAGCTGGCGCCGATGCTGGTCGCCGGCCGCACCAGGATCGGTTCGAAGAATTCGCCCAGCTTCTTGTCGCGATACGGTGAAAACACGCTCTTGAAGCGACAATTGGTCGACCACCGCGTCTCCGGCTCGCGATTGACGATGTTGCCATGCATGACGTTCTGCGTGAACAGCAGCACGTTGCCGTAGGGAATGTCGAGCCAGCGCAAGTCGGGCTCGATGGCGCGGTAGAGTTCCTCGGCGGATGTCAGTTTGAGCTCGTTCATCCTCGCCTGGTATTGCGAATCCTTGTCCCGCGGCAGGATGAACATCGTCTTGGTCCCGTAGACATGGACGTACGGGATCCACAGCACGACCTCGTAGGGAGAATCGCCCGCCCACACATCGGCATGGACCGGCAGGAGCGAGCTGTCGTCGTTTGGCAACTGGATGCTGAGATTGATTCGCAGCTGCATGGCCAGCTCGTTGCCGACCAGTATTTCGAGCGCCCTGCGGGCGGTGTTGAAATAGGAGAGCCGTGTCCAGGGCTCCTCGTTCATCTCGCGGATCACCGCGAGGCGAAGATCGTTCAGCCGCTGGATGTCCACCTTTTCATGGATGTGATCGAGGAAGGCGCCCTTGTCCTCGGGATGGGGCAGCTTGAGGTACGAAGCCGCGATATCGGCCATCAGGTCGCGAATCCGGTCGAGATCCTCGCGCGATTCGGTCGGCAGGATCGCATAGCCGTCACGCACGAACGTTTCGGCCAAGGCCCGCTCGTCTTCGCGCCAGAAGCTTGGGGTGTTGCTCATTATCGCAACCGCGCCAGCAGACTTCGGACCGTCGAGCCAATGCTCGCCGCATCGATCTTGCAGTCTTCCATCAGGGCCTGCTGGCTGCCGTAATGGGCGGAAAAGCGATCGGGAATGCCAAGACGCCTGAGCGGCGGCAATGGTCCCACGATCGCGTCGGAAAGCGCTTCCAGCACGGCGCTGCCCAGTCCGCCGACGACGCTGTGCTCCTCCACCGTGACAACCAGACGCGCCTTGGTCGCGGCGTCGACAATGGCGTCCCCGTCCAACGGCTTGATCGTATGGGCGTGAAGCAGGCGGCAACGGATCCCGTCCGCCGCCAGCGCACCGGCTGCCTTGAGCGCCTGCGTGGTGGCCACGCCGGTCGTGACGAACAGGACGTCCGAAGCGCCCTGCTCCGCCTCGATCATGTCGATCGCCTTGCCGATCGCGAAGCCGCGCTCGGGCTTGCTGACGACCGGATCGCCGCCCTTGCCCAGGCGGATATAGATCGGATGCGGCCAGTCGAGGGTCGCGTCCATCAACCGCGTCATCTCTTCGGCGTCGCAGACCGCGGTGACCGTCATATGGGGCAATGCGCGCATGATGGCGATGTCTTCGATCGCCTGATGAGTCGGCCCCAGGGGTGCATAGACATAGCCGCCGCCGTTGCCGATCAGCCGCACCGGCAAATCGTGCAGGCAGAGATCGACAGCCACCTGTTCGTAGCAGCGCCGCGTGATGAAGGTGGCAATCGTGTTGACGTAGGGGATGAAACCTTCCATCGCCATGCCGGCGGCCATGCCGATGACGTTGGCCTCCGCGATACCCTCCATGTAGTAGCGCTGCGGATACTCCTTCTTCATCTCGCCGAGCAGGTTCGGCGACAGGTCGGAACCGATGAACACCACGCGCTCATCGCGGCGGGCGAGCGCATGGACCATATCGAGACTACGCTTGCGCATGATTTCAGCTTCCCAATTCAGCTTCCGAGCGCGCCACGGATCGCCAGCAAGTCCTTCTCCGAGAGATCCGACTTGTGATGCCAGCCCGGATTGTTCTCCGCCACCGGAATGCCCTTGCCCTTGACCGTGTGGCAGATGATGGCGCGCGGTCGATCACCCGGCGCTGCCGCCGCCTCACGGAAAACCTGCCTCAGCTCGTCGACGTTGTGGCCGTTGCACTCGGAAACGCGAAAGCCGAAGCTCGTCCACTTGTCCGCCAGCGGCTCCATGCTCTGGATGTCGAAGACGCTGCCGGCCGACTGGATCTTGTTGTAGTCGATGATCGCCGTCAGGTTGGACAGGCGGTGCTTGTCGGCGCAGGCGGCGGCCTCCCAGACCGACCCTTCGTTGATCTCGCCGTCGCCCATCAGGACATAGACCTTGCTGTCGCGTCCGGTCATCCGCGCGGCCAACGCCATGCCAAGGCCGATGGAAAGCCCATGGCCGAGGGCGCCCGTGCAGGCTTCGACGCCAGGAACGACGGTTTCCGGGTGGCCGCCGAGGAACGAATCGTAATGGCAAAAGCGATCGAGTTCTTCGAGCGGGAAGAACCCCCGATCGGCCAGGACGGCGTAGAGCGCCAAGCAGCCATGGCCCTTGCTCAGGATGAAGCGGTCGCGCTCGCGCCAGTCCGGCCTGGCCGGATCGTGGCGGAGAAAGTCGTCGTAGAGAACGCGAATGATCTCAACCAGGGAAAGGGCCGGTCCGATATGCCCTCGTCCGCCATTCTCGATGGCCCGGAAAATCAGGCGCCGGAGATATCGGCTGCGCTCGTCCAGGGGTTCAAGCTGGACCGAATCGAGATCGGTATCGTAGTTCAACAAAGCCGCATTCTTCATATGGGCGGTTATACTATCTCCGTTGATCCTGGTCAGCACATTTGGCCGGCCCGGAGGTCGCCGTTGTCGCGGATCGGTATGAGAGGGGCCCACCTCCGTCGGCGGCTGACCGTGATATGGGATGTCGGGAAGCCACGGCGAAGGCCGCTCGAAAACTCTGGATGGCAAAACTCTGGTCGTCGCTGAAGGGCATATAGCATTGCCATTCGTGAGCGTGGCCAATGCCTTAGCGGAGCACGCCGAGTGCATGCCCAACGGAGGAGTGCATGCCCAATAAACGCGTGGCACGGCGACAGCCTTGATCGCCATTTGTGCGAAGGGCTGCCCTTGATCAGACATCGGTGACGCGGATTCGCCTAAGGGCCTCTGCCAGACGGCCGACGTGGCCACTTGGCGGTGTGGCGCGCCC
>DATHHQ010000716.1:0-8037 GCA_035490095.1 Bradyrhizobium sp. | reverse complement strand
TTGCGAGATTCGGCTTCAAGAAACCCCTGGAAATCCATGATTTCAGCGCGGTTCTGCTCCGGAAGCTCTGCTGGATGGACTAGCCGCACGGATGAAGGGAATTTCTGAACCACCACACGCCAGAGGAATCGATCATGAGTGCCGAACCCATGCAGACGTCCGATGTCATCGGACTGACAAAAGTCGCGCCGTTTTCGCGCCGCGGCTTCATGACCGCCACCGCCGCCGTAACGGCCGGCTATACACTGGCCGCCGGGCCGGTGCGCGCCGACGTCATCAAGACCGACACCGACGGCCTCACCGCGGGTGAAGCAAAAATAAAAGTGGCCGATGGCGAGATGCCCGGCTATTTCGCGCGGCCGAATGGCGTCAGCAACCCGCCGGTCGTGCTGGTGGCGATGGAGGTTTTCGGCCTGCACGAATACATCAGGGATGTGACACGGCGCCTTGCCAAGCTCGGTGCATTCGCGGTCGCGCCGGATTATTATTTCCGCAAAGGCGATCTCACCAAGATTACCGATATTCCGCAGCTGCTGCCGCTCGTGAATTCCAAGCCGGATGCGGAACTGCTGTCCGAATGGACAGCACCGTTGCCTGGGCCAAATCGCAGGGCGGCGACACCGGCCGGCTCGGCATCATCGGATTCTGCCGAGGCGGACGGACGGTCTGGGAATATTCCGCCCACTCTGGCGCGCTCAAGGCAGGCGTCGCGTTTTATGGCCCGCCGGTCGATCCGCCGAATCCGCTTTGGCCGAAGAGCCCGACCCAGCTTGCCCCTGAGATGAAGGCGCCGGTGCTGGGCCTCTACGGCGAGGGCGATACCGGCATACCCGTGGCTCAGGTCGAGGCGCTGAAGGCCGCGCTGGCGGAGGCGAAGAAACCTGCCGAGTTCAAGATCTATCCGGGCGCACCGCACGGCTCCCACGCCGACTATCGTGCGAGCTACCGCAAGGAAGCCGCCGACGATGCATGGAGCCAGATGCAAGGCTGGCTCAAGAAATACAAAGTGCTGGGCTAAGGCACGACCTAACCGACAGCGCGCGGCCTCGTGCCGTGCGCTGTCGTTCTTTCTCAGGCGGCAAGAAAATGCCGCTCAGCCTATCCGAACCGATCGCTGTTGCGACGTGGTTTGGACATCTGCTCGATCTCCCAGAGCATCCACACAAACGCGATGCCCAAGCTGACGACGACGCCCAAAAACAGCAACGTCAGGGCCGGAGCTGTGAGCATGGTGGACATCCATAAATCAAAGCAAACGCCGTACCAGCGCGTGGCAAGAAAGCGGCCTCAGTGCAGGATACACCAAGGCCGCTGGAATTATCCCGCCGTCCTTAACTTTATTTGACTGGACCGGCGCTCATTACCGGGCATCAAAGGCCGGCATCGGGATCAGTTACAAACCTGGACAGGACGGAGACGCCAGCCGTAGGGCGTATGCACGCGCCGCTGCACCACGTAACAATCGCCGTTGTCGTAGTAGGTGTCGTCATAGGCATAATCCGGATAACCATAATAGTCGTCGTAGTATCCGTAGCCTAGCCCGACGCCAAATGCGCCTATCCCAAATCCGCGGCCGTGGTGGAATCCATGATGGAAACGGCCGCCGTGGAAATTGCCGCCCTGGAAACCACGGGGTGCGAACGCATTAGCTGCCATGGGGCTGCCGCGAACCGCTGCAGCGCCGGCCGCCGTTCCAATCGCCGCGGAGCGGAAGCTGCCGCCTCCTAAACCACCTCCCATCCCGCCGCTTCGGAAGGCGGCGCCGCCACCCATTCCGCCACGAAAGCCGCCTCCTCCGAAGCCGCCACCGTGGAAGCCACCTCCACCGCCGCCATGGAAACCGCCGCCACCGCCAAACCCGCCACCGTGGCCACCTCCGCCTCCACCGCCGCGAGCCGAGGCGACTGTCGGCGCCAAAATGGCAACCGAAGCGGCTGCCAATAAAGCTATGATCGTTTTGCGCAACATGATTTTACTCCGTACGATTGATTGCTCCCAGCCGCCAACCCATGCAGCGAGAGATAGTTGCGGCTTCAGAGGAAGTTGATAGCGCGCAGCGAAACTCTCGCTAAATTCTTCTTTAGACTTGCAGCGTTCGAAGACACTCCCACGTGAGATCGCCGTGCGAAGTGTTTTCGCCCGGTCGTCAGCAGCCGCGGCAAATGCTCTTCAGCTTGCGATCGATCGCGGCGAGCCCACGGCACTGCAGCAAATCTCCGTTTGAGATTTAACGACTGCGTGTATCACTGGTTCCGCGCCGGAACGATTTCTGTCTTTCGCCATTGAACCAGCACCGTTGCGACGCAGGGGGGATGGTCCGGTCGTGCGCAAATTAATCGACTTCGATGACGACACTTTCGACAAGCTGAAGCAGCTTTCCCGTGATCGAATGGCGACTGTCCAGGAACTGGCGGATGAAGCCTTCGCCGACCTCCTCAAAAAGCACGGCATACCCGTCGACCTGAAGGATGCGCTGCGCAAGAGCGCATCGCTTCCGAAGACGGCGGCACCAAAGAACGCAAGATCGAATCCATCGAGGAAACCGAAATCATGACGACCGATCCAGATCCATTCGAGGAAGGCCAGCGCGCCGCGCGAAAGAACATTCCCGCTGAAAGCAATCCGTATCGGGACGGCAGCGACGAACATTCGCTCTGGGCCGCCGGTCACGAAACAGTCGCCGGTCAGGCTGAAGCCAACGAGTCGGAAGGGACTTGAACGCAGGCCGCGTTCAGCCCAAGCGCAGTTTGCAGCAGGCATTCGTCAGCTTCGCTCGAAGCGATCGCGGATGCGTGGCGGAGCCTATGGCGCGTATTGCGCCTCGCCGTTACCGAACGACCAGTTTTCCTTCTTCACCTCGATAAGACTGATGAACACGTCTTGCGGCCGGAGATTTAAATGTTGATGCAATCCCATCGCCACGGCCTTGTAGAAGGCGCGCTTCTGATCGACGGTTCGGCCCTCGTTCAGCGTCAACTGAATAATCACGCAGTCCTTTGATCGCTGGATTCCGAGATAATTGGGATCGACGATAAAATCGTCTCCCGGGTGCTCGGTGATGATCTGAAAACGATCGTCCTTCGGAGCGTTCAAGGTCTCGAGCATCGCCTGGTAGACGACCGCCCCGATCGTCTTGCGATAGTCCGCCGATTTTCCTGGGGCGAGATCGATGCGAGCAAGTGGCATTGGGAATTTCCTTTCATACCGTGAGTACCGCGCCATGGCGCGTCAGTTCCGCGCGCAAATGTCACGGCATCTGCCGCCATATCAGACTGCCAGCTGCCGGCTTTCCTGTGTTCGGCCGTCATACCCCCAGGCGTTTGCCGGCACTTCGTTGACGACGATGTAGGTCACAGGATTGAGTTCGGAACCAAGGACGCTGGTGAGAAGTTGCATGGTTTTCTCGATGAAGCGCGCCTTCTGCTCGGGCGAATTGGTGCCGGCGGTGATCGTCGCCTCGACATGAACCGCAACCTTCACCGCCGTGCCACCGATCGCCCAGTCGGCCGCCGCCGGCTGCTCCACCAGCACGCTGGTGAGATCAGCCCGTTTGCCGAGAACGGAAGCCATCAGCTGCGTTATCTCCGTGTGCAAAAGCACGACCTGTTTCGGCGCCAGCGTGGGTCCTGAAACTGTCACTCGAATAAAAGGCATGGAACGCTCCCAAATCTGGTGGCGGGTGGTTTGTTGCCAGCAATATGGGTTCTTCCAATAGAGAAGAAAAACGAATATATATGATGCTATGGTTCATAAAAAACGAACTGTTGTAACGACCAACCTGGATATCGACTTTCTCCGCACCCTGGCGAGCGCGGAAGATCTCGGCGGCATGAACCGCGCGGCTGAACGCGTCGGCCGGTCCCAATCGGCGGTCAGCCAGCAAATGCGCAAGCTGGAAGAAAAGATCGGGCAACGCCTGTTCCGCAAGCAGGGTCGCGGCCTGGTGCTGACCGAACCGGGGGAGTTGCTGCTCAAATATGCCCGCCGAATATTGGCCCTCAACGACGAAGCGATTGCCGCGTTACATGGTTCCGGTCTCGAAGGCGTGGTGCGCTTCGGCTTGCCGAGCGACTTTGCCGAAACCTGGCTGCCGGCGGCGCTCGGACAATTCAAGCGGGCTCACCCGCTGATCCGCGTCGACGCGAGTGTCGACCGAAACGCCGTACTGTTCGAACGCCTGGAAAAAGGCCAACTCGATCTGGCGATGTTCTTTAGTGACGGTGAGCATCAAGGCGCAGAACGGCTGGCGACCCTGCCGATGGTATGGATCGGAAATGCGGAACGCGCCTGGCATCCGACCGAGCCGGTTCCGCTGGTGCTGTTTGAAGCGCCCTGTGTTTTCCGGAAAGCGGGCATTGCAGCGCTTGATGCCGCCGGAATCCCCTGGCGGATCGCATTTACGAGTCCCAGCCTGGCGGGTCTTTGGGCAGCGGTCGAGGCGGGCCTTGGGATAAGTCCGCGGACCACGGCGCACTTGCCGAACTGGCTCAGGGTCCTGGGCAAGCCTTACACGCTTCCAAAACTGCCTTCGGTCGATCTGTCGCTTTACGATCGCGGCCGGCCGCTCACGCCGGCGGCGATGCGCCTGAAGGCGATCTTGACCGAGACAGTTCCGGCGGGCCTGTCCGAATTTCGGCGCACGCCTCCTTCGGTGCATCATCGAGGATCAAGCGCGTCGTAGAATTCTCTCCGCGTCGCGGCGCCTGCGACCGACCGTCGTTGAGCGTCAGCCGACCTTCTTTAGGCCTTTTTTGAATCGCGGCCCGTTGATGGCATAGAATTTCGCGGCACTTCCCATCGCCGCGACCTGCGCCGGCTCGAGTGTGCGGATCACCCGCGCCGGCGCGCCGATGATCAAGGAGTGCTCGGGAAACTGTTTGCCTTCGGTGATCACCGATCCCGCGCCGACGATGCTGCCGCGGCCGATCCGTGCACCGTTCATGACGATCGAGCCCATTCCCACCAGCGCGCCATCCTCGAGGGTGCAGCCATGCAGGATGACGTTATGACCGACCGTGCAGTTTTTTCCGATCGTCAGCGGGAAACCCATATCGGTGTGGCAGGTTGAGTTGTCCTGCACATTGGAGCCTTCGCCGATCTCGATCCACTCATTGTCGCCGCGCAACACCGCGCCGAACCACACGCTTGCTGAATTGCGCAAACGAACCTTGCCGATCACCGTGGCGGTATCGGCGATAAAATAGTTTCCGTCACTGGGGAGTTCGGGCGCCTGCCCGTCCAATTCGTAGATCGCCATGCGTCATTGATCTCCTGTTCGCGGAGAACCTTGGCATAGCCGTACCGTTCAGGCCAGCACTCCGGCGGCGCGCAGCGTCATCACGAAAAACGTGCCGGACATCAGGCTCCAGAACCCCGCCAGGATGGTCGCTATCATAACGAATTGGAAGCGACGGCGCTCGATCTTCGCACCGCGCAATGTGTTGCGCATGATGATGAAGGGCGCGGCAAAAACCAGGAACGGCACGGCAGCGAAAGTCATCGGCGCCACCCCCGCCTGCAGCAGCCCAAAACCCGCAGGCCGCTGCACCATTGCCTGATATCCACTGGCCAGCGCGCCGGCCAGTGCAAACCCAATGCAAAGGGAGAACAGGGAATTCAACGCTTCAGGCGACATCGCAAGGTCTTCCGCTGCAATGGAACTTGCCCTGCTTCGCAAAATTGGCCGTCCGCCGCCACACTATCCTTAAGGAAAGGTTAACAGCGGTGACGGGAACCGCGGCTTGCACATGGCCCGCGCGGCATCCGTTGCCTGAAATCGTGCGGAAATTCGATGACGCATGGCATATTCGGGGTTGATTCGGCGCTAGTGCTTCGATTCCGAAGTTCGCCTTTGGACGTCCCTGACGATGCTTCGCCCATGACATTCCTTTCGACCGCCCAGCAGATCGCGCGCAGTTCGCGCCAGGATCCCCGCGGCCACATCGTAGCGATCGGGCTGGCGAGCGCGGTCACCGCCGGCGCGATTGCGCTGATCGCCTATTTGCTGTGGCCAACCTGGGGGCCGGATGCTTCAAGCAGTCCGGCGCGCTTGCCGGTCAGCATCGGCGCGACACTTTTTAATGTGCCGACGGCGGCCATTCGGATGAAAATTCAACGCCACTCCGGGCCGCAGGAACGCATCGATCTCAGCTTCGCTTTTCCCTCGCTCGAGGCTTCCGATGCACCGAAGCATGTCAGCGCGGACACCGTGGAAGAAACCGCCCAGCCGATCGACCGGATCTTCCTGTCGATATCGGCGCATCATGACACGCTGGCGCCGGATGCCCGCGTGCGCACCATCTATCCGCGCTACCTGGAGCAAGCATCGATGCCCGGACAGGGCGGATTGACCATGCGCGCATTTCGGGACGGCACGCCTTACGGCAATGAAGATCTGTTCCTTGCCAACACACCTGGTCTCAGCGCGCGCTGCTCGCGCGACGCTGCTACCCCCGGCATGTGCCTGAGCGAGCGCCGCATCGACGGGGCCGATCTGACGTTTCGCTTTCCCCGCAGCTGGCTCGCGCAATGGCGCGACGTGGCCAATGCGATGGACCGCTTGACGCTGCAATTGCATGGGCCAGGGGGATAAACGTCGTCGCTAGTCTGCTGTCATTGCTAAGCTGTCATTCCGGGGCGATGCAAAGCATCGAACCTCAGATGTGCAATTGCACATCGGGGAATCTCGAGATTCCGGGTCTGGTGCTAACGCACCATCCCGGAATGACGCAGACTGGATTGCTTCGTCGCTTACGCTCCGCAATGACGTGGTAAGCGACGGGCGAAAAACTCAGCCCTGCTCGACCAGATCCTCCTCGAGGATCGCCATCTGGAATTGGAATGAGCGATCGTCGTCTTCATCGTCGACGAACAGCACGCCGACGAATTCCTCGCCGATATAAACTTCGGCTGAATCATCCTTTTTCGGCCGCGGCACCACGCGAATCTTCTGATTGCCGAACAGGCGCTTGAGATAGGCGTCGAGTTTCCTGACTTCCTGAACGTCCACGGCAATCTCCAATACGATTTAGGTTTCGGCAAGTTTTTAGGGCGAGACGAAGCGAACTGCTAGCCGTATCTGCACAAATCACAAACGCGATTCAAGCGGTTAGTTCATAACTTGAGCGTATTCTACCCGCTGGAAATCAAAGCCCGATGGCGTTGATCATCTGATCCATAGTCCGGGATGGCTCGGCGCAGCCGGCCTCGCCGACGATCTTGGCGGGAACCCCCGCCACGGTCACATTGTGAGGCACGGCCTTCACCACCACGGAACCGGCGGCGATACGGGCGCAATGGCCGATCTCGATATTGCCGAGAATTTTCGCGCCGGCCCCGATCAATACGCCGTGGCGGATTTTCGGATGGCGATCCTCGTTCTCCTTGCCGGTGCCGCCAAGTGTGACCCCATGCAGGATCGAGACGTCGTCCTCGATCACAGCGGTCTCACCGACCACGAACCCGGTGGCGTGATCGAGGAAGATACCGCGGCCGATTGTTGCGGCGGGATTGATATCGGTCTGGAATACCGCCGAGGAGCGGCTCTGCAGATAATACGCAAAATCCTTGCGGCCTTTTTGATAGAGCCAGTGCGCGAGACGGTGGGTCTGGAGGGCGTGGAAACCCTTGAAGTAGAGCAGCGGGTCGATGAAACGAGTGGTCGCGGGATCGCGGTCGTACACCGCCACCATGTCGGCGCGGAAGGCATTGCCGAGATCGGGCTCGTCGCGCAGGGCTTCGTCAAAGGCCTGGCGGATCAAGTCGCCCGACAGCGCCGAGTGGTCGAGACGATCGGCGATGCGATGCACCACTGAGTCCTCCAGCCGTTCATGATGCAGCACGGTGGAATAGATAAAAGAAGCCAGCTCCGGCTCGCGGCGAACGATGTCTTCCGCTTCGCCGCGCACGCGATCCCAGATCGGATCGAGCGCCGCCAATTTCGCACCCTGCGGATTGATCTGATGCATTGCCATGTGCTGCTCTCGCAAATTCGATTGTTTCGCCGGGCATTATAGCACGACGGACGGACGGCTGTCC
>DATHHQ010000715.1:0-11233 GCA_035490095.1 Bradyrhizobium sp. | reverse complement strand
TCGGCTGGTCGCAATGGTTCGCAGGTTTCGCGCCGCTCGGAATTCCGCTGCTGCTGCTGGTGCCGCTATTGAGCTATGTCGTTTGCCGGCCGCAGGTGAAGCAGAGCCCGGAAATCGTCACCTGGAGTGCGAGCGAAATCGCGGCGATGGGCCCGCCGTCGCGCCATGAATGGATCATGGCCGCGCTGGTGCTGCTGGCGATGTTTCTCTGGATCACCGGCTCCAATCCAACCATCACCCTTCCGGTGCTGGGCTCCAACTTCATCAATCCGACCATGGTGGTTTTCGTCGTGATCTCGCTGATGCTGGTAACCGGCGTCATCGAATTCGAAGATATCGTCGCCGAAAGGAGCGCGTGGGAGGTGTTCTTCTACTTCACCTCACTGCTCACGCTGTCGTCGGGCCTGAACGAGATCGGGTTCATCAAGTGGGTGGCGGAAGGATACGCCAAGCCGCTTGCGACGATGTCGCCGACACTCGGGATGATCCTGCTGGTCTCGTTCTTCTTCTGGATTCACTATTTCTTTTCCAGCATCACCTCGCACGCGGCGGCAGTGTTGCCCGTGGTGCTTGCCGTCGGCACCAGCATTCCCGGCTTGTCGATCCAGACGCTGACGCTGCTTTGCGTCTACTCGCTGGGATTGATGGGCGTGATCTCCCCCTATGCAACCGGTCCGGCGCCGATGTATTTCGGCAGCGGCTTTATCGGCAAAGCCGATTTCTGGAAATTCGGCCTGATCTTCGGACTGATCTACTTTGCCGGCCTTCTGGTGATCGTGCTGCCCTGGCTGCAAGTGATCGGCTAGGACGCCCCGTTTCCCCGCTGCGATGCCCGGCTCCGTCAGTGCGGCGCAATCGCCGTCGATCGTGACGTATCGGCATTTGACGAGCGCGTCCGCCAGCGCCACGCCGAGACGTCGTGCCAAATGTGTGTAGCAACAGCGCGCCGCGACGAGATGCGCTGGTACTGCTCTGGCGCCGATTAGAGCGGGATGCATTGGAGTTGGATCGATTCGCCGTGAGCGCGAAGCACTAGCGATCTCGTGCCCCGGACGCAGCGCAGCGCCTCATAAGCGCGTTCACGCGCGTCTTCGACACGCTATGGGCGGTACACCGCGGAGCCCAGACACAAAATCGCGAAAACAACCCCATGCAAAGTAGAAGGTTAGCATGAGCGCGCGAGGCGACGTTTCATCGAAGTTTGAAATGATCGCGGGTTTGGCGGGCGAGCCTAACCCGTTGCGCTCGCCGGTTTCGCGGCGGCCGGCGCATTGATGCGGCGAAACCGCAGCAGGATCCGGGTGCCGGCATGGGCGGGGTCGCGCTCGACGCTGGCGTCGAGCTTGGTCGCCATGGCGGTGACGATCCGCTGTCCCATTCCGGTCGAGCGCGGGTCGGTCTTGACGTTGAGGCCGACGCCGTCGTCGGCAATCGACAACAGCAGGTCATCGCCTTGCGCCTTGAGGTCGACATGAATAGGCCCGGCGCCGTCGGGATAGGCGTATTTCACGGCGTTCATCACGAGCTCATTGACGATGATGCCGATCGCCACCGCGCGGTCGGGATCGATCTCGACCGGCTCGGCCTTCACCGTCAGCCGCGACATCCTGTTGCCCTCGGCGGACCTGCGGAGATCCTCCAGCAGGGCGTCGAGATACTGGTTCAGCAGCACGCTCTTCAGGTCATGCGAGGTGTAAAGCCGGCGGTGAACCTGCGCCACGGCGGCGACCCGCCCCATCGCATTGGTCAGCGCCGCCTTGACGTCATCCTCGGTGCTCGAATTGGCCTGCAGATGCAGCAGCGACGCGATGATCTGCAGACTGTTGCCGACGCGATGGTTGACCTCACGCAACAGCATCTCGCGTTCGGCGGCGAGCGCGGCATAGCGGTCGCGCGAGGCGTGGACCTCGGCCTCGGCGTCATCGCGGGCTTTCCGGATACATGCCTGCCGCAGCGCGCCGTTGACGGCAACCTGAAGCAGGGGGATAAAATCGCCTTGCGCGTCCTTGACCAGATAGTCGGCCGCGCCCGCCTTCAGCGCGGTAACGGCGATAGCCGAATCCTGCGAGGCCGTCACAAACACCACCGGCGGTGCGTTCGGGATTGCCAAAATCCGCTCGAGGATCTCAAGGCCATCAAGGCCGGGCATGTATTGATCGAGCGCGATGACGTCGATGCCGCCTTGCTCAAGGCGCTCAAGCCCGTCGGCGCCGCTCGCCGCATGAATGACCTTGAAGCCCAATCGTGTCAGGCCGCGGTCGACCAGCCGGGCAAGCGCCACGTCGTCGTCGATATACAGTAATGTCGGCGCGGTAGCGTTCATGTGGTGGCTTGCGGAACCTGGATGACGGAAAAGAATAGCCCGAGCTGGCGAATGGCGTTGGCGAAACTTTCGTAGTTTACCGGCTTGGTGATGTAGACGTTGCAACCGAGTTCATAGCAGCGCTTGATCTCCTGCGAATCGTCCGTGGTGGTGAGCACCACGACCGGCGCACATTTGAGATACTTGTTTTCCTTGACCCGCCGCAAGATGTCGATGCCGGTCATGTCAGGCAGATTCAGATCGAGCAGAATCAGCAGTGCCTCGCCCTTGTGGTCGGTCCCGGTGCCATCGCTGCCGAACAGATAATTCACCGCAGCTGTACCGTTGGTGAACGGGACAATGTCGTTGTTGACGCCGGAGCGACGGATATTTCGCTCGATCAGGCGGGCGTGCCCCTCGTCGTCCTCGATCATGATGATTTTGACTGGTTTGTTCATGAATTCCTGTTGCGTTTACTGGCTGTCCAATTGATGGGCAGTGTTATCGTGAATGTGCTGCCGCTGTGAAGTTCCGATGCGACCGACATGGTTCCGCCCAACCGCCGCACCAGGGCCCGGACATGGGCAAGTCCTATTCCCTGTCCTGGCTTGTCCTGGGTACCGGCGCGACGGAAAAGGTCAAAAATCCTCTGGTGGTCCTTGGGATCGATGCCGCGGCCGTTGTCGGCGATCTCGAAAATCGCAAAGCCCAGCTTGGTCCGGCCCCGGACCGAGATGTCGCCGGGAACGCCCGGCTTGAGATATTTGAGCGCGTTGTCGATCAGATTGGAGAAAATCTGCTCCAGCGCGAGGCGATCGCTGACGATGGCCGGCAGCGGTTCGACGCGAATCTGGGCCTCGGCCTCGGCAGCCTGATGCGCGACGGTCGCAACAATACCTGCGATCAGCTCGCGAGTCTCGATCCGCACCGGCTCGAACTCGCGCCGCCCCTCGCGGGTGAGGTTGAGGATGGCTGATATCAGCCGATCCATCTTGGCGATCGACGATTTGATGAATCCGAGCGCCTCGGCGAAATCCTGCGAGAGTTGCTTGTCTTCGCCGTCGAGGACCGGCTCGATCTCGCCGGCCACCATCGGTGGCGGCGAAGCCGAAATAGCGGCGCGGCCGAGCGCTGCTATCCGCCTGAAAATGTCGCCGCGCAGCTCCTCGAGCTCGCTGGTGAAGCCCATGATGTTCACCAGCGGCGAGCGCAAATCGTGGCTGACGATATAGGCGAAGCGCTGGATTTCGTCGTTGGCCTCGCGGAGATCGGCGGTGCGCTCGTCGATGGTGGCCTCCAGATTGAGGTAATTATCCCGCAGCTGCGCTTCGGCTTCCTCACGCGCGCGCAAGGAGCGCCGCACCAGAAAAATCGAGATGCCCGCCAGCACGACGACGAAACCCGAACCGATCCCGGTCATCGATGCCGCCAGGGTCTGGCTGCGGTCCGCATCCGCCGTGCGCAGGGCGAACTGACGATCTTCTTCCGCGCGCATCTGGCCGGCCAGATCGTAGATGTGATTCATGGCGTCGCGCCCGACGTCCTCGCGCACGATCTTCGCGGCGGCGTCCAAACGCCGCATCCGGGCAAGTTCGATGGTTTGACGGAATTCGTCGATCCGCTGATTGCTGAGTGGAACCATCTGGTCCAGCAGCCGCCTTTGAACAGGATTGTCGCTTACGAGTTGGCTCAGCCGCGTTATCGCCGGCCCAAGCTGGGATGCGGCTTCCTCGAAATCGGTTTGAAACCTGGGCTGCATTGTCAGAAGAAAACCGCGCTGTGCGCTTTCGGCCCGGCGCAATTGCAATTGGGTGAAGGATATCTGGTTTTCAGATTCGACGGTGTGGACCACCCAGCGTGCGTCCTCCCGCGCCTTGTTCACCAGATAGACCGAACCGGCGCTGATAACCGTCAGCACCACCAGGCCCGCCGCGAGCAGCAGGATTTGGCCAATCGCGCGCCGGCGCGTGGCATCAGACGTCACGACAGTCTCGCGTCATAAGCGAACGGAATTCAAGCAGTCCCCCCGAACGGGAAAGATTTTTCCCAGCGGGACAGAACGCCTGTTCGGTCAATTGGTTCCAGGGGCTTGTTATTGTTTTTCGACAGGCAAGTTGCCGCTCAACCGCCCGCTTTCCCAGCCAGATACTGTTCAAGCCAGTGGATATGATAGTCGCCGTCGATAATGTCGGGTTCCCGGACCAGGGCCCTGAACAACGGCAGCGTGGTCTCGATGCCTTCCACCACCATTTCGTCCAGCGCGCGGCGCAGCCGCATCAGGCACTCGGCGCGGGTCTTGCCATGGACGATCAGCTTGCCGACCAGCGAGTCATAATAGGGCGGGATGACGTAGCCCTGGTAGACGGCGGAATCGATCCGCACCCCGAGGCCGCCGGGCGGATGGTATTGCAGGATCTTGCCGGGCGAGGGACGGAAGGTCACGGGGTTTTCGGCGTTGACGCGGCACTCGATGGAGTGGCCGTTGATGATCACTTCATCCTGCGTCACCGGCAGGTCGCCGCCGGCCGCGATCCGGATCTGCTCCAGCACGAGGTCGATATCGGTGATCATCTCGGTGACGGGATGTTCGACCTGGATGCGGGTGTTCATCTCGATGAAATAGAATTCGCCGTCCTCGTAGAGGAATTCCACGGTGCCGACGCCGAGATATTTCATCTCCTGCATGGCTTTCGCACAGGTCGCGCCGATTTTTTTGCGCGAGGCGGCGTCGAGCGCCGGCGAAGGGCCTTCTTCCCAGACCTTCTGATGGCGTCGCTGCAGCGAGCAATCGCGCTCGCCGAGATGAATCGCGCCGCCGCGGCCGTCGCCGAGCACCTGGATTTCGATGTGGCGCGGCTTCTGCAGATATTTTTCGAGATAGACCGAGGCGTCGCCGAATGCCGATTTGGCTTCATTGGAGGCGGTGGAGAGCGCCAGCATCAGGTCGTCTGCGCTCTGCGCGACCTTCATGCCGCGCCCGCCGCCGCCTGATGCCGCCTTCACCAGCACCGGAAAACCGATGGCTTGCCCGATCGCCATCGCGTCGTCGTCAGGCCCGACGCCGCCGTCGGAGCCAGGCACCACGGGAATGCCGAGTTTCTTGGCGGTCTTCTTGGCCTCGATCTTGTCGCCCATCAGGCGGATGTGTTCGGCCTTTGGCCCAATGAAATGCAAATTGTGATCGGCGAGGATCTCGGCAAAGCGGGCGTTTTCCGACAGAAAGCCGTAGCCGGGATGCACCGCGTCGGCGCCGGTGATTTCGCAGGCGGCGAGCAGCGCCGGCACGTTGAGATAGCTGTCCTTTGACGGCGGCGGGCCGATGCAGACGCTCTCATCGGCGAGGCGCACATGCATGGCGTCGGCGTCGGCGGTGGAATGCACCGCGACCGTGGCAATGCCGAGTTCCTTGCACGCGCGCAGAACCCGCAATGCGATTTCGCCGCGATTGGCTATCAGGATCTTGTCGAACATGTTGTCCTAGGGGGCGGGTAGCGAATGGCGAGTGGCGAATAGTGGAAACCATTCGCCACTCGCTATTCGCCATTCGCACTACTCGATAATCACCAGCGGTTCGCCGAATTCGACCGGCTGGCCGTCCTCGACAAGAATCTGCGTCACGGTGCCCGCGCGCGGTGATGGAATCTGGTTCATCGTCTTCATCGCCTCGATGATCAGCAGCGTCTGTCCGACCGACACCTTGGTGCCGACCTCGATGAACGGCTTGGCGCCGGGCTCGGAAGCCCAGTAGGCGGTGCCGACCATGGGCGAGGGCACGACGCCCGGGTGCTTGGCGAGATCGGCAACGCCGGCTGGCGCGGCGCCCGCCGGCGCGGAAGCGGCGGGATGAAAGTTCGCCGGCATCGATGCCGCGATGCTGACGTTGCGGGCGACCCGCACCCGCAGGCCCGCGCGCTCGATCTCGATCTCGGTGAGGCTGGTCTCGTCCAGCAGCAGTGCGAGTTCGCGGATAAGCGCGCTGTCGTCGCTCTTGAATTTTGCGGCTGGTTTATCGTCAGGCTGGCGCGCCATGATCTTGATCCGAAATTTTCTGTTTGGTGAGGGGCCGGCGCGTCAGGCTTTTGCCTTGGCGCCGATCCTGGCGGCGAGGCCATTGATCGCGAGCCTGTAGCCGTCGATGCCGAAGCCGGAAAGCGTTGCGAACGCGGCTCTGGCGGTGAAGGAATGATGACGGAAGCTCTCGCGGGCGTGAATATTGCTGATGTGCACTTCGACGGCGGGAATCTTCACCGCCACCAAAGCGTCATGCAGCGCGATCGAGGTGTGCGAGTAGCCACCGGCATTGATGATGATCCCGGCCGCCTTTTTGGCATGCGCCTCGTGGATGAAATCGATCAGTTCGCCTTCGCGGTTGGACTGCCTGCAATCGGCCTGCAGACCGAATTGTTCGGCGGTCTCGGCGCAAAGTTTTTCGACGTCGGCAAGCTTCGCATGACCATAGGTCTCGGGCTCGCGGGTCCCCAACAAATTGAGGTTCGGGCCGTTGAGCACGTAAATCGTCTCGGCAGCTGTCTTGGCCATCCAAATCCCGGCAATGTGGCGGTAGGTGGCGCGGTTATAGGTAACAACAGGACCAAGGGGAAGCCTTTAGGCCGTCCCGGAGATCCCTCGAATGCCTCACCCGGTTCGTAAAAAGCTGCGTGGAACCTGCGGAAATCACTCGTTAACCAATGCCATGGATCGGCCACCGGCGGCCACCAAACTCCTGTGCATGGCTTGGTTCCGTGGCCGGCGGCGGGCCCATGAAAAAGGGGCGGGCATCGCTGCCCGCCCCTGACTGGTTGCTAACGTCCAGTCTTAGGTGTCGATGACATCCACGATCTCACCTGTGCGCGGATCGATCACGAGGATCTGGTCGCGGACCAGGATGTACTCATAACCGCGCCACTGCGGATAAAACGTCACGATTTCCGCAGGAAGCGGATGGAAGGTTACGCCGCTGCGCGGAACGCGGGTACCGACCGAGATCGAGAAGTTGACGTTGGTCACCGGCTGAACGTGCTGTTCCTTGATCACCGTGGTGATCTTGGTGCGCTGCTCAGTCGAGAGCTTGGCGCCCGCGCCTGCCTGACCTGTGGTCTGGGTCTTGCTATCCGCAGCGCCCTTAGAGTCTGCGGCGCCCTTGGAGTCTGCGTTCTTGCCATCACGGCCTTCAGCCTTCATGCCGTTGCGGTCTTCGCGGCCTTCGGCCTTCATGTCCTTGCCCGCGGCGCCCTTTTCATGCGTCTCAGAGCTCATGCCCTTCGACTTTTCGCCCTTCATGTTGTTGTCCTGGGCCGATTTCTCGCCCTTCGTGCCGGGCTTCATGTCGTCCTGCGCACGCTGGTTCTTGGCGGCGCCGGGTTGCATCTTTTCGTCGGACTGGGTGGACTTCATGCCGCCCTTATCGGCGCCCTTGGCATCCGGGGCACTGTCGCGATTCATCGGGGCTGCCGACGGCGCGCCTCGCTCGGACGACGGCGCGGTCTGCTGGACGGTGGAGCCCGCCGACGGCGCCTCGCGGCTTGTCCCGGTTCCCTGTGCGTTGGCGAACCCGGTCCCGGCGATCAGCGCCGCCGCGGCCACCGAGATCATAAAGCGATTAGTCATGGAATTGTCTCCTCACGTGTTTGCATTGCCCGCGCCAACAACGAAAGCAGATGTGCGATGTTCCCGCATAATCGCAGTTCCATCGGGTTTGTTTTGTGAATGCCGGATGAACCCGTGGCTTTGAGCCAATCCTTCGCAGGATCGGAACCGAGCGTTCCCGGCAGGGCATTGAAAGGCAGCGCTCGACATTTTGTAAGGTGATGGCTTACTCCATGTCCTGGAGGATTATCACTGATGGCATCGAATTCGCTGTTGAAGGGGCTAAAGCCCATGCATCCCGGCGAAATGCTGCGCGAGGATGTGCTGCCGGCTCTCGGCAAGACCAAAACCGAGATTGCCGGCCTGCTCGGGATTTCGCGTCAGACCCTGTTCGACATCCTCAGTGAAAAACAACCGGTAACGCCTGCGATGGCGCTTCGTTTCGGCAAGCTGCTTGGCAACGGGCCAGACCTCTGGATTGATTTGCAGCGCGCTTACGATCTGCACGTCGCGGAAAAGAAGCTTGGAAAAGCGCTTGCGAAGATTCCAACGATATCGGCGGCGTAGCTAATGCGGTACCCCAAGACGAGCCGATTGGCTCGTCCTGGAGTGCGAACCGATTCCGGCGAGCCTTTTCCCGTCACTGTTGCGAGCAACAGGGCGGCGCCAACGGGTCGCGCGGACCGTCGCCCGACAAGGCTCGTTAAGCGCTCCAGAGGCGCTGCGAAACGAAACGGATCGCTTCGTCGCTTGCGCTGCTCGCGGTTACGTTAACGCCTCAACACGTCGCCTTGCCGCAGCGGGCAATGCCTATTTTTTCCTTCAGGCTGTCAACGCCGACCGCGCCGATCACCACCTGCTTGCCGATCACGTAACTCGGCGTGCCGTTCATGCCCATTTCCTCGGCGAGCTTGAAGTTTTCCTCAAGGGTCGCCCGTACCTCCGGGCTCGCAACATCCTTCTCGAGTTTCGCCATGTCGAATCCGGCTTCTTTCGCCGCCGCCATCGCGTGCGCCTTGTCGGCCTGGCCGCGGCCGCCGAGCAGCTTCTGATGGAAGTCGAGATATTTCTTGCCGGCGGGGTCCTGCATGCGCGCGGCGACCGCGACCTGCGCGGCCTCGACCGAGCCGGGTCCAAGCACCGGGAATTCCTTCAGCACGACCTTCAGTTTGGGATCGGCTTTCATCAGCTCGAGCATGTCGGTCATGGCGCGTTTGCAGTAGCCGCAATTGTAGTCGAAGAATTCGACGAAGGTGACATCGCCGTCCTTGTTGCCGATGGTGACGCCGCGCGGCGAGTTGAAAATCTTCTCCGCGTTCTTGCCGACGCTGGCTTCATGTTTCTCGCTCTCGGCGACTGCCTGGCGCTTGCTCAGTTCGGCCATCGCCTCTTCCAGCACCTCGGGGTGGGCGAGCAGATAATTCCGGACGATGGTCTCGATATCCCCGCGCTGGCTGTCCGAGAAACTCTGCGCCGATGCAGCCGGAGGCGTGCCGCAGAGTGCGAGCGCAAATAGTACGGGGGCAAGCAAGCGAAACGAAGCCATGGGAAAATCCTCTTGGTGAAAGCCGGCTTTCCGAAAACTTTCGGACGCCGGCTCAATTTAGTTCTAGTTGCTGTTCTGGCCGGGCAGTGGCTTTGCAGCGACGATGTCGTCAGCCTTGACCCATCCGGGCGTGCCGACGGCGAAACGGGTTTTTGCGCGCGACGCCAGTTCGCGCGCGGTCTTGTTGTCGCCGCGGAGAAAGGCGGCCTGCGCCGACGCCAGATCGGCCTGCGCGAAATCTCCCTTTCGGCCATACGCCATCGCGAGCTGGGCATAGCCGAGCGGAGCCTCGGACTCTCGTGCCACCGCCGCACGCAGAATCGCAATCGCTTCTTCGGTATAGGCTTTATTATCAGTTGCCACGAGCGCCTGCCCAAGTAACATCTCGATGAGCGGTGCGTTATTCGAGAGCGAAACCGCCTTCCGCAGCGGCGCGATGGCCTCCGCCGGCTTGGCGCCTTCCAGCAGCGCCTGGCCGCGCAATTCATAAAAATACGGGTTATTGGGCTGGAGCTGGATCAGCCCGTCGATCTGGGCGAGCGCGGAGCGCAAATCGCCGTGCAGGTAGGTCGTGATCGCGCGCGCGTAGCGCGCCGGCAGACTGTCGTTCGACGACGGATAGCGCCGGTAGACGGTGTCCTGCCGCTCCATGAATGCCGAGATCTTGGCGCGGACCATGTCGTGTCGCAGCTGCAGGGCCGGATCGTCCTTCTTGTCCCAATAGGGGCTTGAACGCGCCATTTCCTCGAGCGCCGCGACGCGCTCGGCGGGCATCGGATGCGACTGCACGTAAGGATCCGTCCCGCGCGCGGCGAACAGGCTGTCATTGGTAAACCGCTTGAAGGTCTCGTACATGCCTTTGGCGGATTGACCGGTCGCGTTGAGAAACTTCACCCCGGCGCGGTCGGCATTTTCCTCCTGCTGGCGCACATAGGAGATCAGGGTGCGCCTGATCATTTCCTGCGGCCCGGCGACCACGGCCGCGCCGGCATTGGCCAGGCCGCTATTGCTGTTGCCGCCTCGTGAGCCCGCCACCATCGCGCCGGCGCCGAGCAGCATGGCGATGATCATCTGGGTCTGCGCCTGCGCCATTTGCTCGCGCATCTTGGAGAGATGACCGCCGGCGAGGTGGCCGGTTTCATGCGCCATCACCCCGATGATCTGGTTCGGGGTCTCCGACTGCATCATCGCACCGTAGTTCACGAAAATGCGGCGGCCATCTGCGACGAAGGCGTTAAAAACGCTCTCGTTGATAATCACGATCTGGATGTTCTGCTTCTCCAGCCCGGCAGATCGCAGGATCGGCCTGGTATATTCGCGCAGCAATTGCTCGGCCTCGGTATCGCGGATCACCGGTGGGCCCTTGGCCTGCTGCGCAAGCGCCGACATCGGCGCCATGGCAAGCGCGACCGCGGTGGCAACCGCGGTCAGCTTCGAGGTTTTTCTTGGTAGCGCCATGCAAGGCAACATTGAGCGTTCTTTAATCGTTGGCGGCGGGCCGGATACGAGTTATGCCCTACCAAACCGTGGAATGCGGCTAGTATGGGGCACCGGGACAAGTAGCAGATATCGATGCTGGATGCGACATTGAGAGAGCGGGCCAGGGGCCTGCTGACGGCGTCGGGGCGCAGCAATGTTCCGCCGTTCATGGTGATGGATGTGATGGCGGCGGCGGCGCGGATCGAAGCGGCCGGCGGCCATGTCATTCACATGGAAGTGGGACAACCGGCGGCTTCGGCGCCGAAAACCGCGATATCGGCCGCTCACACCGCGCTCGATGCCGGGCGGATCGACTACAC
>DATHHQ010000714.1:0-9918 GCA_035490095.1 Bradyrhizobium sp. | reverse complement strand
ATCGTGCGTGATCATCAGAATGGTGTTGCCGAGCTTCTGGTGCAGCGCCATCACCGAGTCCTGCAGGTGCGCGCGGGTCAGCGCGTCGAGCGCGCCGAACGGCTCGTCCAGCAGCAATACCTTCGGCTCCATCGCCAGCGCCCGCGCGATGCCGACGCGCTGCTTCATGCCGCCGGATATCTCCGCCGGGCGCTTGTCCTTGGCGTGGGCCATCTGCACCAGGTTGAGATTGTGCATGGTCCAGGCGTCGCGTTCCGCGCGGCTCTTGCTCGATGAAAAAACCTTGTCGACGCCGAGCCGCACGTTTTCATAGACCGTCAGCCACGGCAGCAGGCTGTGGTTCTGAAACACCACCGCGCGATCCGGCCCCGGCGAATTGACTTCGCGATTTTCCAGGAGCACGCAGCCCATCGTGGGGTCGGTGAGACCGGCGACGATGTTAAGCAAAGTGGACTTGCCGCAACCGGAATGCCCGATGATCGAGACGTATTCGCCCTTCTCGATCGTCAGATTGATGTCCTTCAGTACCTCAGTCGAGGCGTTGCCGCGGGTGAAGATCTTGTCGATGTGGTCGAGCTTCAGATAAGGCTGCATGAGGCGTTCCTTCAATTCAGCGCGGTGCCGCGGGTGACGATCTTGGCCAATCCCGCGATCATGCGGTCGAGCACGAAGCCGATGATGCCGACGTAGAACAGCGCCAGAATGATTTCGCTGATGTGGGAGGAATTCCACGCATCCCAGATGAAGAAGCCGATGCCGACGCCGCCGATCAGCATTTCCGCCGCCACGATCGCGAGCCATGACAGCCCGATGCCGATGCGCAGGCCGGTGAAGATGTAGGGCGCCGCCGCCGGGATCATGATCTTCCAGAAAAATTCCAGCGGGTTGAGCTGCACCACGGCTGCGACATTGCGGTAGTCCTGCGGAATGTTGCGAATGCCGACCGCGGTGTTGATGATGATCGGCCAGATCGAAGTGATGAAAATCACGAAGATCGCCGAGGGCTGGCCGTCCCGAAACGCCGCGAGCGACAGCGGCAGCCAGGCCAGCGGCGGAATGGTGCGAAGCACCTGGAAGATCGGATCGAGCCCTCGCATCGCCCAGATCGATTGCCCGACCAGGGTGCCGAGCGCGATACCCGCGACCGCCGCCAGCGAATAGCCCAACGCAACGCGCTGAAGGCTGGCGGACAGATGCCAGAACAGACCCTTGTCGATGCCGCCGTGATCGAAGAACGGATCGAAGATCAGCTCCTTGGTCTCCTTGAAGACCCGCGACGGCGGCGGCAGGGCCGAGCCAGCGCGCCGGCAGACCAGTTCCCAGAACAGCATCCCCAGTGCCAGCACGATCAGCGGCGGTACCACCCGTACCGCGGTCTCGCGTGCCATCTTGATGTATTTGTCGGCACGCGGTGGCCGCTTGGGCGTCATCGTAACGACAGGCGCCGCTGTGGTCGCAAGTACCGCCGTGGCGGGTTCGGTCTTCATGGCAGGCATATTCATCGAAAGTGTTTCTCCGTGTTCGCTGGCCGGACCGCACGCCAGCGCGCGGTCCGGTCTGGATCAAACCTCAACACGCTTGATGGACAGGGACTTCAGATACGCCGCCGGATTTTCCGGATCGAAGACCTTGCCGTCGAAGAAGGTTTCCTTGCCGCGCGACGTGGAGGTCGGAATTTCGGAGGCGGCAACGCCAAGATCCTTGGCGGCCTCCTTCCAGAGGTCCTCGCGGTTGACCTTGGCGATCAGCGCCTTGGCGTCGTAACCCGCTTCATATTTGCCCCAGCGAATATCCTCGGTGATGAACCAGAGGTCATGGCTCTGGTACGGATAGGACGCGTTGTCGGCCCAGAACCGCATGATGTGCGGGCTGTTTTCGACCACCTTGCCGGTGCCGTAATCGAACTTGCCCTTGACGCGGTCGGTGACGTCTTCGACGGGGCAGTTGATCCATTGCCGCTTGGCGCAGATCGCCGCAACTTCCTCGCGGTTGTCGGGCTTCTCGCACCACTGCTGCGCTTCCATCACCGCCATCAGCAGCGCCTTAGCCGCCTTCGGATATTTGTCGACATAGGCGGCACGCATGCCGAAGGATTTTTCCGGATGCTTGTTCCAGAGCTCGCCTGTCGTGATCGCGGTGTAGCCGATCTGCTGATGGATCAGCTGCAGGTTCCACGGCTCGCACACGCAAAAGCAATCCATGGTGCCAACCTTCATGTTGGCGACCATCTGCGGCGGCGGCACCACGATAGTTTCGATGTCCTTGTCGGGATCGATGCCGCCGGCAGCGAGCCAGTAGCGGATCCACAAATCATGGGTGCCACCCGGGAATGTCATCGCAGCCTTGATCGACTTGCCGGTGGCTTTCTTCTTTTCGAGTGCGGCCTTGAACGGCGCGGTGTCGACGCCGACCTTGAGGTCGCTGTATTCCTTGGCGACCGAGATGCACTGGCCGTTCAGATTGAGCCGCGCCAGGATGTACATCGGGGTCGGCTGATTGTTCTGCGTCACCTTGCCGGACGAAATCAGATACGGCATCGGTGTCAGGATATGCGCGCCATCGATGCCGTTACCTTCCGAGCCGAGCACCAGGTTGTCCCGGGTGGTGCCCCAGGAGGCCTGCTTCTGCACGTCGACATCGGGCATGCCGTATTTGGCGAAGATGCCTTTTTCCTTGGCGACGAACAGCGGCGACGCATCCGTCAGCGCGATGAAGCCGAGTTTCGCGGCCTTCACTTCCGGACCCGCGCCTTGCGCAAAGGCACCGGCGGGAAAATTCAGCCTGGCCGCGGCCAGCAGCGCTGCCGTTCCCGCGGTCGCCTTGAGGATTTGACGGCGGCTGATGCCGCGGCCGGAGGTCTGGTCGGTGGGCTTCGTCATGGGTTGCGGTCGTCCTTTGCGTCTGAATGGCCGTCCGTCCGGTGTCACCGCGCAAGGCGCATGCAGGCGCGCTCTGAGGAGGCCCCAGTTTCGTGGTGTCACAGTTCGGATGATTGGTTTCGAGGGACGGCTTCAATGGCGTCGGCAGAAACTATTCAAGCTTCATGCCAAGCCGCCGCAACGCAAAAAATCTATAAATTATAAACGGTTAGATGATGCGCCTGATGGCGTCCCCCACCCAACTCCGCATTCAAAATTTGCGATTCGCTCATTTCTTGTGCGGCGCACAAGAAATGAGCAGGGCGTGGTTGCCCTCGGTCAGACGCAAGAAACGAGCGACTCTTGCGCTCGCCCACCGTCATTGATGGTTTCGATGACATCGTCCGCTCCGACAAACATTTCTTCCCGAAAGTCGAGTGCAACGGCGGAAAGATGCTGAATTGTTTGCTCGGGTGGTCCGTACTCCTTCAGCTGACGACGGCAGTCCGCGACCTCGATCGGCGTGAAGATCACCTCGTTCCACTGAACCTTCGCATCACGAGCGCGGGGGCTCGCCTATGAGCATGGCGAGCGGCGCGAGCGGCCCGAGAGCGATCAGCTCGAATTCCATCATGCCGGCCACACCCAAAGGAAGTTTCTCCAGAATTTCGTGCGCCTCAGCGGTGCTGGTGGCGTTCATGATGAAGACGACGCCGTACCCCTCGGTTTGGAAGAACCACTGCTCGATCTTCCCGGCGAGATGGTTGCGAACCGTGGCGCGGACCTCGAAGGGCAAGACGGGGGCGATCGCCTCGGGCGTCCCCTTGGCTGTCACCGAACCGATCGCCAGGATCTTGGTCGTTGGACCAACGACGGCGGCAAGCCCAGGCAGTATCTTGGCATGGACACGCGGATTCTTGACATCGGCCATCGTATTCAACCTTTTGCTGGATTTGTGGGTTGTTTGCGAATTATTTTGCTGGCTCGGATAACAGCATGCGAAGCGGGCTGATCGGCCCGAGCGGGATGATCTGGAATTCCATCAACCCGGCTTGGCCCAAAGGGAGCTTCTCCAAAAGCTCATGAGCCTCTTTGGGATCGGTGAGGTTCATGATGAACACGACCCCGCTTTGATCCTGCTGGATGAACCACTGGTCGATCTTGCCGTTGAGATACAGGCGCACGGTCTCGCGCACCTCGGAAGGAAGCACTGGTTTCGAGAGGCTCGGCGTCGCCTTGGCCGTGAAACGACCGATCGCAAGGAGCTTGGTCGTCGGGACGACAAGGGCAGGATCGAGGGGCCGGGTTGTCTGCGCGAGCGAGGCGGTCGGGCTTATCGCCACGAGGCTTGCCGCCAAGACGCCGAATCCGGCGAGCTTGATCCAACGGGTGACGTGAACGGCGATCTTGTTTGCGGTATTGCGTGTCATGACAGCATCTCCTTTGCGACTTGCTCCGGCTCATCGGCTTGCAGCCAATGGCCGGCTGGCATGACAGTGAGGGACGCATTTTTGAGCTGAGACTGGCGGCGCTCGGCCACTGCCACGGTGATGTAGGGATCGTATTTCCCCCAGATGAGCCTGACCGGAATATCAAGTGTCCCAAGCTCGGGCAGATGCTTGGCGTTTCGGGCGTGTTCATCGAAGAATTGCGCCGCCAACTGTACGAAGGCGGGGCCGGCGCTCGGCTGAGCGATGAAGTTGTCGCTGATCAGCGGACCGATGAACGCATTGAAATGGGGCTTTTGCACCTCGGGCAAGGAGTCCAGGAATTGCTTCTGCTGCCATTTCAGCAGCCAGCCAAACTGCTCGGGGCTCTGCGCGATCGCCATTGCCAGGGGCTGCATGCTCCGCGTTGCGAACAGCGTGATCATCTCGGGCCAAAGAACCATGGCGTCCTCGCTATAGGCCGAGTTGAGCATGATCACCGAGTCGACGCCGGCACGGTGGGTGAGCGCGTAGTTGAGCGTCGCCATCCCGGAAGAGTCGTGAGCGACCGGAACGATCTTCCCAAGGGCCAAACCCTCGACGACCGCTTCAAGATCGCCCAGTTGCTGCTTGAAGCTATAGGTGGCGCCTGAGGGCTTATCCGAGGCGCCAAAGCCCAGAAAATCGAACGTCACGACGCGCCGACCGCTCGCGACCAGATAAGGGATTAAATCGTCCCAGATGTGCAGATTGTCGGGGAAGCCGTGCATGAGCACAAAGGCTGGACCGGCGCCCGCGTAATCTCGGGCGTAGACCCTTCCTTCACCGCGCGGAATATGGTGCTCGGAGAACTTGGTGGGATCAAAAGACATGCATCATCCTATCTTCCTCATGCGAAGCACTGAGGTAAGCCTGCGATTTCCAGCTAACGTCGTAAGAAATCCGCCTCTATCGAAATTCCCGACAGAGCCTTCTCTGACGAATGCCGGGTAATCGGCCACGGCAATCCGGATTGGCGACCGTCAAATACCTTCTCGTCTGTCTTGGCGCGGCCATGACCAATGACTAGTTGGATGGAACGAGACCTGCTTCTTGCTTGAAGCTAGCGGTTCTAGCGGCCCGGCGTAGGTCGTTTTTGCCACCATTCATGACATGACCTTTCGGGGCCTGATCGGCCATCACGGCGGGCCGCATCTGCCTTGGGGCGGTGGCGGAATATGGACGGCACGAGACCAGGCTATCGTCTAAACTTCGGACGTTGGGAGCGGTGATGCATCGGGTAGGTCTCATTGTCCCGCACGGCTTCCAGCTCTTGAGCCTTGCGCCCCTGACCGCATTCGAAATGACGGGATTCGGACTCGCGAAGCCGCCTCCGGCCCATCCCCATTATGACATCCACCTGTTGTCGGAACACGGCGGTCCTGTTCGATCTTCCTCCGGTTTGACCGTTGAAACCGAAGCGTTCGGCGATCCAGCCTTTGATACCATCATTGTGGGCGCCATCACTGCGTTCGAAATAGTCTCGTCGACCGCAAGCCTGATCGCCTTCGTGCAAAAAGCTGCCAAGGCGTCGAGGCGTACCGCTTCATTCTGCAACGGGGCGTTTGTTCTCGCTGAAGCCGGACTTCTTAAGGGTCGTCGCGCGACGACGCATTGGATTCAAGCGGCCAATTTCAGGGCACGGTTTCCGGATGTCAGGATGGAGGAGGACCGGATCTACATCAATGACGGTCCGATTTGGACGTCAGCTGGAATGACCGCTGGAATCGATCTTGTTCTCGCGATGATCGATAAGGATCTGGGTCCCGAGGTCGCGAAAGTCGTTGCCAGGCTTATGGTCATTAGTCAACGTCGGTTGGGCGGGCAAAAGCAGCATTCCGCGCTCCTCGACATGACGCCGAAATCCGACCGCATCGAGTTGGTCCTGGCGCACATCCGCCAAAACCTGCGGAGCACGCTCTCGATCGAGGAACTCGCAGCCGTTGCCAGCCTCAGCCCCCGTCAGTTCAGCCGTGCCTTTCGGGCTGAGACCGGTCAGTCACCGGCAAGGGCGGTGGAGCGCCTTCGGTTAGAGGCTGCCAGGTTCATGATGGAGGAAGGGCGGCACCCGGTTAACGTGGTCGCGCGGGAAACCGGTTTTGCGGACCGCGAACGCATGCGTCGCGCATTCCTCCGGACCTTCGGTGTGCCCGCGCAGGCCTTGCGTAGGAACGCTAGACGAGAGACGGTCGCGGCTGGCTAGACTAGCGCCGTTTAGAGCCATGGATATCCGTTAGAATTGGCGCTGCGGCGTCACTCCCTTCAGATTTCAGGCGTCCTCGGTCTCGGCCATCATCGGCTTCGGCGCGGCGCCTTCACCCGGCTTCATGCGGAAATCGTAGGTCATCAAATGCCACGGCGCGGCCGCGGGCTTGCCGTCGGGCATCGTGGGATCGGTGCGCTTCTCGACCTTGGCGATCAACTCGTTCTTCACCCCGAACACCACGTCGGTATCGAGATATTTGTCGCCATCGATGAAGACGTGGGTGATCAGCGGCTCGTAGCCCGGCGCATTGACCAGGAAATGCACATGGGCGGGGCGCATCGGGTGGCGCCGGGTCTGCAGGATCATCTCGCCGACCGGGCCATCGGTCGGGATCGGATAGCTGCACGGCAGGATGGTCCTGAAGAAGAACCGTCCATCCGCATCGGTGACGAACCGCGCCCGCGACGAGGGTCCCTCGGTCTCGTAGGACGGCCTTTGCGAATCGTAATAGCCGTCATTGTCGGCGTGCCAGACGTCGACCGGCACGCCCGCAAGCGGTTTGCCCTTCAGGTCGGTGACGCGGCTCTGCACAAACATCGTTTCGCCGGTCAGATTGGCGGAGATATCGGCGCCATGCGGCATCGGCTTGTGTTCGCCGACATAGAACGGGCCGAGCACGGTGGTCTCGGTAGCGCCGTCGCGCTGGCGATGGTTCACCGCATCGACCAGCATCGAGACCCCGAGCACGTCCGACAGCAGGATGAATTCCTGGCGGGTCGAGGAGCATTTCTGGCCGACCCGGGTCAGAAAATCGATCGCGTAGCCCCATTCGTCGAACGTGAGATCGGTCTTGCGAACGAAATCGTGCAGCGACTTCACCAGCTCTTCCATCAGGAATTTGACCCGCGGGTCCGGCGTCTCCTCAAAGCTGCGGATGACGGCGGCGGTAAGTTCGGTATCGTTGAATTGGGGCATGGGTGCTGTCCTGCGGGGTACGCGATGATGGCCAAGCCTACACCAGCCACCCTGCCGGGGTAAGCAGGCAGCGATTGGAACCGGGCACACTTTTCGGCTATCAAAGGCGAAGCCCGACAGCCCCGGAGACCAGTCCCGATGTTAGCCCCGACCCCCGCCTCGCCCGAATCCGCCGGCATGTCCAAGGCCGCCTTCGACCGTCTCGAAGCTCATCTGAAGCACGGATATCTCGACACCGGCCGCTTCCCGGGAACGCAGCTTTTGGTCTACCGCCGCGGCAAGATCGTCCACAGCTCGGTGCAGGGCTTTGCCGACCTCGAGCGCAAAGCGCCCATGAAGGACGACACCATTTTTCGCATCTATTCGATGACCAAGCCGATCACCTCGGTTGCCTTCATGATGCTGTTCGAGGAAGGCCGCGTCGCGCTCGACGAGCCCGTCCATAAATACATCCCGGAATGGAAAAACCTCGGCGTGTTCCAGGCCGGGATTTGGCCGGCATTTCTGACCAAGCCGCCGTCGCGGCCGATGTTGATCGTGGACCTGCTGCGGCACACTTCCGGCCTGACCTATGGCTTTCAGCAGCGATCCAACGTCGATGCCGCATACCGCGAACAGAAGATCGGCGACGTCCTGAAAGCGGGAACGCTGCAGTCGATGGTCGACGATCTCTCTAAAATTCCGCTGGAGTTCTCGCCCGGCGAGGCCTGGAATTATTCGGTCTCCACCGATGTGATCGGCTATCTCATTGGCAAGATCAGCGGAAAGCCATTCGAACAGTTTCTCAAAGAACGTATCTTCGATCCGCTGGGCATGAGCGATACCGACTTTTTTGTACCGGCCGACAAGGTGCATCGTTTCGCGGCCTGTTACTCCGCCGATCCAAAAGGTGGCATGACGTTTCATGCCACCGATCGCAAAGGCAGCCTGACGCTGCAGGATGACCCGACCGAGAGCTCGTTCCTCTCGCCGCCGTCGTTCATCTCCGGAGGCGGCGGATTGTGTTCGACCGCGGCCGATTATCTCACCTTCTGCCGCGCGCTGCTGGGCGGCGGCGAACTCGGCGGCGTCAGGCTGATCGGTCCGAAGACGCTGGCGTTGATGACATCAAATCATCTTCCCGGCGGACGCGACCTGCCGGCGATGTCGCGGTCGCTGTTCTCCGAGGCGACCTATAACGGCATCGGCTTTGGCCTCGGCTTCTCCGTCACGATGGATCCGGCGCAGACGTTGATTCCGGGCAGCGCCGGCGAATACGCCTGGGGCGGCGCTGCGACGACGTCGTTCTGGATCGATCCGGCGGAGCAGTTGATCGCCATCTTCATGACCCAGGTATTGCCGTCGAGCGCCTATCCGTTACGGCGCGAGCTGCGCACCATGGTCTATGCAGGGATCACCGAGAGCAATCTTTGAGGGCTACGTGAAGCCGGTACCGCGCCCCTGGCGCCGGGCGGAACCGGCGCCTCGGCACCTAAAATCCTTAGATAATTTCAAGCACTTATCCTATGCTCCGGCGGATTTGGCGCTACCAGAGCCTGATCCATCGTCCGGAGTCTGCGTGCGAAAAGCCTCCCTGCCAGTTCGTCTTGCTCTGCTGGTCGCGGGAACCACGCTGCCGCTGATTGTTTTCGCCGCCGTTCTCGTTTTCAACGACTACGAGCAAGACCGCAAGGATGCTTCGCAGCGCGTTCTTGAAACCGTGCGCAGCATTCGCCTCGTGCTCGATGCCGAGATGCAGCGCATGACCGGCGGGCTGCAGGTGCTGACGCTCACCAACGCGCTCCGGGACGGCGACTTCGACAATTTCCGTCCAATGGCATCCGGCTTTCTCGACCAATACGGCCCGGATGGCGTCGTGCTGGTGGCCGACCGCGAGGGCCGCCAATTGTTCTCCTCGGTCACGCCGGACACCGCAAGCTCGCCCCTGCGCCACAACCGCGAAATCGTCGAGAAGGTATTCGCGACCAAGAGTCCATCTTATTCAAATCTGTTCATCGGCGCGGTCAAGAAGCGGCCGATCATGACGGTCGAGGTCCCGGTGCTCCGGGACGGCGAGGTCGTCTACGACATTTCCTTCAGCCCGCCGATCTCGCTTTTCCAGACCATCATCGAAAAGCAGCGTCCCAGCGAGGACTGGACGATCTCGATCTTCGACGGCAAAGGCGTTAATTTCGCGCGGATTCCCAATCCGCATGAGACCATCGGCAAGCGCGCATCGCCATCGCTGTATGCCGAGATGTTTCGCAGGCCCGAAGCAACCCTGCAGACGGTGTCGCTCGAAGGCGTACCGCTGATTACGTCGTATGCGCGATCATCGCTGACCGGCTGGACCGTGGCCGCCGGTGTTGCGGAAAGCTCGCTGGTCGGTCCCTTGTGGCGCAACCTCGCCATCACCAGCGTGATCGGAAGCGTC
>DATHHQ010000713.1:0-5809 GCA_035490095.1 Bradyrhizobium sp. | reverse complement strand
AGCGATTGTTGGCCACATATGATGATGGGCTTGAAGATCTGCCATTCCAGCCCACGCCAGTCCTTCGATACAAACCGCGTCACCACGAACACCATGACGACGAAATGCAGGACGCGATACGGGGCGAGATTCGTCTTGTCGTTAGGGTTGAACGCATCGAATAGCCATGTTGGGAACATTGTTCCGAACTCCGGGAATCGTCCAGCCATCGTCACGACGAGAGCGAAAGTCAGGTAAGCGATCCCGAAATAGATCGGGATCTCTGACTTGAGAATTGAGCGGCGTTGCCTTGCTCCGCTGAGCGCGAGCCAGCCGCCAAACACAAAAAGCAGCTGCCAGCAAAACGGGTTTAAATACCAGCTTCCATCCGGAAAGGACGGCAAATTCCATTCGAACAGACGTGCGGCAATATAGAGCGCCAGGGATCCGGCCATCGTCAGGTCGGGCTTGCGCAACATCATCCACAACACCGGCAGCAAGAACGCCATCAACGCGATATAAAGTTGCAGCACGTCCAGATTCCGCGCCTTGGATTGCAACAGCAGCCCATGGCCCACGGTGCGGATCGGATGGTCGACCAGGCCGGTAACATTGAATTCGTAGATGATGTCGGGAGCGGCGTATCGTGTCGCAACATCTCCGATGGCGACAATGTAGATCGCAAACAGGACGATGTACGCGACGTAGAGTTGCCATACCCGTTTGAAGATCCGGGTTGCCCCCACCACGAAGCCGCGCTCCAGCATCTTTTTTGCGTAGACAATCGACGCTGCATAGCCGGAAATGAATATGAAAAGATCCGCAGCCCCGCTGAAACCGTAGTTTCTAACGGTGATCCAGCTCACCGCGTTGTTGGGGATGTGATCGAGAAAGATAAACCAGTTCGCAAGCCCAAGAAACAGATCGAGCCTGACATCGCGTGCGTTGGCTGCGGGAATAGCTTTGATGCGCATGGAGGCGGTTCGTACGGTAGGTTCTGAAGGTGTCGCTGGAATCAAGGCCGATACGACCGGGAATCGTAGTGCAGACGGGATTGCAACCCCAATAGACTTTACGTGAATAGACCCGACGGCTCGCGGAACCAGCCGCCGAATCAGCGGTTCCTGTCGCGATGGCGTGGCGATCGTGGCAGCCGGTTTGCGGGGCGGCGCGCAATGAAATCAATGCATCGGGTGCAAGGCGGCGCGCCCTAGTAGGTCGCGGCCAGATAATCGACGATCTTGCCAACGTCCGCATCGTCGATCGGCGCGCCGTAGACCTTGATCATCTTCGTGACTTCGGCCTGCCAGAAGTCCTTCTTGAATTTCGGCCCGCGCGGCTGCGTGCTGATGTAGTCCGCCGAGTGACAGGCGGTGCAGTTGTTCTGCACCACTTCAAGGTTTGGTCCGGGCTTGAATGCCGCGGTTTCGTCGGGAAGCGTGTAGGAGATCGGAGCCGCGCTTGCCGAGCCACCCAAACATGCGGCGGCGGCAAGTGTGAGGAGAGGCGCGAGGGAAAAACAACGGGTCATGGCTTGCCTCCTCACGCCGCGGTGACGCGAACGGTTTCGATCACGTTGCGCAAGTACCCCGCCGGATTCCAGAATGGCTCGGCCGGCTGCGTGTCGCCGGCATTGTTGGTGGCGCGAACCTTGAGCTCAAAGCTGCCTGCCGCAAGCTTCACCGGCAGCTTCCACTCGCGGAACGAGTATTTTCCGAGATCCTTGCCGAGCTTTGCCGGCGTCCAGGTCTTGCCGCCATCGAGCGAGACCGCGACCTCCTTGATGCCCTTGCCGCCGTCGAACGCTATACCTTTCAGCGTCGTTCCGCCCGGCTTCAGTTTCGCGCCATCGGCCACATTGGTAATGAAGGAGCGGACGGTGAAGCGGTTGATCGGGATCGTCGCCTTGGGCGTGGTGCCGGGCTCGACGCATCCGCATGCGGTATCCGGAATCCGATAGGCCGACTTCATCCAGAAGCCGTCGAACACGCTGTCGATGACAGTGATTTCGTTGAGGTGCTTCAGCCAGTAGGTGCCGTAATAGCCCGGCACGACGAGGCGAAGCGGAAAGCCGTTGAGAACCGGCAGTTCTTCGCCGTTCATGCCATAGGCCAGCATCACCTCGCCATCGCGGGCGTGGTCGATATCGAGCGCCTTGATGAAATCCGGCGTCTTGTCGCTGACCGGCCCGTCCATCCCGTTGAAGGTGACTTGCTTTGTTCCCTGCTGCACGCCGGCCTTGTCGAGCACGGTTTTGAGCGGCACGCCGCGCCAGCGCGCATTACCCATCGCACCGTTGGCCAATTGCCCGCCGGCCACGCGTGGATTGGAAAAGCCGCGGCTGTTGCCCGAGCATTGATTGACGGCGACGAGCTCGACCGCGGGAAGCTTCCTTATTTCCTTCAGCGACAGCTTGATTGGGCGGTCGACTTTGCCCTTGATCTCCAGCGTGAATTTATCCGGATCGATGTTGAGCGGCACATCCGCCAGATGATAGCGGACGAAAAAAGCATTGTTCGGCGTAATCGCGCCGTCATTGAAAACCGAAAATGGCGTCTCGAGTTGCGGCGGCCGGCTGGTCAGGCCGATCATCGGGCGCTTCTGCGGATATTTCACCAGCGGCCGTTCGCCGTTGTCGATGGGCAAGGTCACGGCGTCGAGCGCGAGCGCCCGGAATGAACCGAAGCCAGTCGCCAGCGCCGCCATGCCGGCGCGCTTCATCATCTCTCGTCTGTCGATCATCGGGTTTGCTCCGAAGTTTGTCGTCGAGGCCGGTCCCCACAGGACGCCGAAAACTTGGATTTATTCCATTCACAAGACCGGCATTCCCCTCGGATCAGGCCCGAGGCACGCGATTGCGAAATACGCGCTTGCGCCAGTGTCGCATCGGCAAGGCCTAAGTCAATTTATGCTTTCGGGGACGTTGCGATGCAACAATCCGGGAACCGATTGGAATTGGCGGATCGCATCAATGGTCCGGCAAAAAAAGAAACCCCGGCCGCTCGAGGCGACCGGGGCTTTTGAACTGGAAGAAACCGAAGTTCGAAATCAGTATCCGCAGACGTTGACAGTGCGCCAGCGAAAGCCGAACGGGGTCAGCACGCGGCGCGTGACGAAGCATCCGTCGCCGCCATAGCCGCCACCGATGTAGCCGATGCCGAAGCCAGGGCCAAAGTGGTGGTGATGATGGTAGCCGCCGAATCCGCCGCCCTTCCAGCCTGCCGAAGCGGCGGTCGGAGCCAGCGCCACCGCGCTGAGAGAAGCTGCGGCAACAAGTGCGAGAGCGATTTTGCGTAACATGGTCGTTATCCTTAGGTGTGCGCCTTGGCGCGGGTTGATCGTTTCAGTTTCACCCCTCGCACATCAGTCGCTTCGCTCAGGAACGGGGTTCGAGAAAATTGCGTTTGGTACGGGTGCAATTTTCTGAACGAATATTCAGGTGTGAAAAATATCACATACGGCGCGGCGCGGATCACTACGCCGCGATAATTTGCACATCGTTAACCAAGGCGGATAACGCGCTCGCATGCGTGACAGAGCGGACAATCATCGGCTCGGCGCGGCCGCGGATCGCGACTTCCTGCTCGGGCAAACCATCGGCCGGAAGGCCGGCGGTGACGCGAACTTCCTCCGACAGGATCGCTTCGCAGGCGAGGCTCTTTGTCATGTCCTGCAGCCTTGCTGCGACATTGACCGCGTCTCCGAGTGCCGTGAACACCATGTGATCGCGGTAGCCGATATCGCCGATGATGACTTCGCCGCCATGGATGCCGATGCCGAAGCGGATCGGCTCGCGCAGATCATGGCTGAGGAACTGATTCAGTTCGTCGACATTGGCGGCAATCATCGCCGCGGCCTGAAGCGCTTGGCGGCAGGCGGTTTGCGGGCTGCAGTTGAGCCCGAACAGCGCCAGTTGGCCGTCGCCCACGAACTGATTGGGCTGGCCGCCGCATTCGATCACAGCCTTCGACACCGCGCCGAGGAAACGGTTGACGATGAACACGGTATCGAACGGCAGCCGATTTTCCGCGAGTCTGGTCGAGCCTCGCATGTCCACGAACATGCTGACGAGATAGCGTTCCTCGCCGATGCGGGTGGGGCTTGATGTCCGAAGCGTGGCTGCGGTGATCTGCGGCAGGAAGATCTGGAAGAAGGAGAGATCGGCCTCGGGCCTGAGCTGGCAGGCAAGCCGGATTGCGGGATCCGAGCCGGCCCCAACCCGGTTGAGCACGAACGCCTCCCGCTGCGACGGCTGCGGCAGCGACGCGCAGTCTCCGATCACGCGAATGCGGCAGGTGGAGCAACGGGCGCGGCCACCGCAGACACTGGCATGCGGGACATTGTTGCGCAGGCTCGCCTCAAGCACGCTGAGGCCCCTGGGCACCCGGACCGTCCTGCCGTTGCCGTATGACAGGCTGATCATGCCGACCCGGCGCTCGTTCAGGGCGCGCACGCCCCTTCCAAGCAAGACAACTCCGATCAGGCCGAGATAGAAGATCAGGAAATAATCGGCGATGCTGTCGAGAGTGGCCTGTTCGGCCAAGGTGCCGACCTGACTCCGCGAAAGATTGTCCGCCTTCCACTCCGCGGCGTCGTTGTTGACGTCGGCAATAACGCTTCGTCCGCCCTGATAGAGCCCCAGCATGGCGAGCGTCGGAACCAACACCGCCGCGGCAAGCAGAAACGGCGCCGCGCGGTTATAGAACGCTTTCATCCGGAGCCAGAAATAAAGGCCGATGCAGCCGTGAACCCATGAGATCACCAGGACCGCGAACATCATCCGTATCTTGTACGGCCAGACGATCAAGTAGGCATAGAGCACCTGAGGATAGAGCTTTTGGTGCTCAAAAAGAGTATAGCCGAGCCGCACGCCGA
This sequence comes from Bradyrhizobium sp., assembly GCA_035490095.1. Classification (GTDB taxonomy): domain Bacteria; phylum Pseudomonadota; class Alphaproteobacteria; order Rhizobiales; family Xanthobacteraceae; genus Bradyrhizobium. Next base: position 955 of record DATHHQ010000713.1, on the reverse strand, counting down.
CAATGTGGGCGATGATGAGCGCCGGAATGCTCAAGCCGAGCACGAGCTGCAGCGGCTCGATGGCCTTCCAGCGGAATTGCCGGCGCTCGTAAAGCGCCCAGATCCCAAGACCGGCGTGGACCAGCGCGGCGGTATAAAACACCATCGCGACCGGGAGAAATTGCCAGAACGCGATGTGGTAATGGACGCCGGTGGCAAGGGCATCCATCGAAATATTGCCGAGCGCATGGTTCACGAAGTGGCTGACCAGATAGGCGAACAGCACCAGCCCGCAGGCGAGACGGACCTGCCGGACGCTGATGCCGCGGATGAGTTTCTTGAGCTGTTCGCGAGAAAATAAGGTCATGCGGTCCAATCGGAGATTCATCGACAATGAACGACGATAGTAGAGTTTTATTCCGTCAGCGACCACCTTTCCCTGTCGTCCCGGCGAAGGAGGTTGTGAATATATCCCGGACCTCATCCTGAGGAGCGCGCTCTTGCGCGCGTCTCGAAGGATGGCCGCGAGTCCGCGTTTTGCGTCCATCCTTCGAGACGCTTGCTTCGCAAGCTCCTCAGGATGAGGTCAGTATTCTTCACAGGCCCGCGAACGCCGGGACGACGCCGAGGGTATGTCAATCTCGCGTGCGCAACATTGGTATCCCTGGTCCCTGCACGATCTCTCTGCCCAAGACGTTGACACCCTATCCGGAGTCGGGGAGAAAGCGTCGTGACGATTGCCCCGACCGACAGTATCAGCGCGAAGCCGGAAACTTCCGTCTTTCGGCAATTGCTTGCCGTTGCGATGCTGATCGTCGCGATGACGACATTGCGGGTGATTTACGCTGGCGTGATCGATCTGCGCACCGACGAAGCCTATTACTGGACCTGGTCGAAGGAGAACGTGCTTTCGTTCCTCGATCATCCGCCGATGATTGCGTGGTTCATCCGGTTCGGCACCGCGATCTTCGGCGAC
>DATHHQ010000712.1:0-3055 GCA_035490095.1 Bradyrhizobium sp. | reverse complement strand
GGCGCATTTTTCTTCTCGCGCCCGGACGCAGCGCAGCAGGAGTGCTGCGAGCCGGGGTTCACTCTACTTTGCATGGGGTTGTTTTCGCGATTTTTTGTCCAGGCCCTGCCGTGCACCGCCGAAGGGACGGTATGCCGGGTCCCGGACACGAGATCGTTAGTGCCTCGCGCTTACGGGACGAATCGATCCAGTTCCAACACATCATGCTCCAGGCGTCGGGAATCCTGCCTGCCGGGCAGCGTCTTAGGAAGAAAGAACCATGCCAGATAATGCCCCGCAGCAATTGCTCCATCTCGTCATCGGCGGCGAGTTGACGGATCTCGAGCACACGACGTTCAAGGATCTCGATCAGGTAGAAATCGTCGGCGTGTTCCCCAATTACGCGAGCGCCCACGCCGCCTGGAAGGCAAAGGCGCAGCAGACCGTCGACAACGCCCACATGCGCTATTTCGTCGTTCACCTCCACCGGCTGCTCGATCCAGGTCAAGACACGAAGCCTGCCCGTTGAAAAAGCTGCTCCGTAATGTGCTGCGCAGCAGCTGGGTCCAGCGCGCTGTGGGTTTCCTCGCGGCCGAATATCTGCGGCTGGTCTGGCTGACCAACAAGTTCAGTTTCGATCCGCCCGGCGTCTACGGAATCGTCGAACCGGAGATGCCGGCGATTTTCGCGTTCTGGCATGGCCAGCATTTCATGACGCCGTTTATCAAGACCAAGGCGAGCTATCGCGCCAAGGTGCTGATCTCGCGGCACCGCGACGGCGAATTCAACGCCATCGCCGCCGAGCGGCTTGGTATCGGCACCATCCGCGGCTCCGGCGACCACGGCTCGGCGTTTCACCGCAAGGGCGGCGTCGGCGCGTTCAAGGAAATGGTGCGCGCGCTGGCGGAAAACTATAATGTTGCGCTGACCGCCGACGTGCCGAAGCGGTCGCGGGTCGCGGGCCTTGGTATCATCATGCTGGCGCGCGAATCCGGACGGCCGATCATGCCGTTCGCGATGGCGACCAGCCGTTTCATGCGCCTGCACAATTGGGACCGCACCACCATCAATTTGCCATTCGGTCGCGGCGCATTGGTGGGAATCGAACCGATCATTGTGCCGCCGGACGCCGATGCCGAAACCATGGAAAAGCTGCGCGCACAACTGGAAGCAACCCTGAACGAAGCGACTCGTCGCGCTTATGCGCAGGTCGGCCGTCCGGAACAGGCGGGTCATGGCTAACTCCTTGCCGATGACGCTGCGGGTCTACCGGGGGCTGTCCTCCGCCGTGGTCCCGCTGGCGCCGGCGCTGATCAAGCGGCGCCTGAAACAGGGCAAGGAGGATCCCGCCCGCATCGGCGAGCGCCGCGGCTTGAGCAAGGATATCCGGCCGCCCGGACCGCTGGTCTGGATTCACGGCGCCAGCGTCGGTGAAGTGCTGGCCGCGGCGGCCTTGATCGAGCGGCTGCGCGCGCTGGATCTCCGCATCCTGCTGACCTCGGGCACGGTGACCTCGGCGGCGATCGCCGCCAAGCGTTTTCCCGCCGATGTCATCCATCAATATGTGCCTTACGACTCCCCGCGCTATGTCGCGCGCTTTCTCGATCACTGGCGGCCGGGTCTCGCATTGTTCATCGAGTCCGATTTGTGGCCCAATCTCATCCTGGCGAGCGCGGCACGGCGGCTGCCGCTGGTGCTGATCAACGGCCGGATGTCGCATCGCTCGTTCCCGCGCTGGCGCAGGATCAGCGGCACGATTTCAGCATTGCTTGGCCGGTTCGAGATCTGCCTCGCCCAGTCGCAGGTCGACGCAGAGCGCTTTGCGGCGCTTGGCTGCCGCAATGTGATGGCCACGGGAAATTTGAAGCTGGATGTTCCAGCACCCCCGGCCGACGCCGCCAAGCTGGAGCGCTTGATGTCGGTGACGCGCGGCCGTCCGATCATTGTCGCGGCGTCGACCCATCCCGGCGAGGAGGAAATTCTGCTTGAGACGCACCGGACGCTTGCGGGATTATTTCCGTCGCTGCTGAGCGTGATCGTGCCGCGGCATCCCGATCGTGGCGAAGCTGTCGGGCGCACCATCACGGCTTCGGGCCTGCATGTGGCGTTGCGCTCGCGCGAGGAGTTGCCCACGGCGACGACGGACATTTATGTCGCGGACACCATGGGGGAACTGGGATTGTTCTATCGGCTGGCGCCGATCGTGTTCATGGGAGGCTCGCTGGTTCCTCACGGCGGGCAGAATCCAATCGAAGCGATCAAGCTCGGCGCGTCGATCGTTCATGGCCCTCACGTCTTCAATTTCACCGATGTTTACGAGGCGCTCGATCGCTCCGGCGGCGCCGGCCGCGCTGACACGCAAGAAGCGCTGGTGAAGCAGCTCCGCCGGTTGCTGGCCGATCCTGCGGCGCGCGAATTGTCGGTCGGCGCCGCCGAGCGCGTGGTCGAACAGCTCGGCGGCGCGCTCGACCGCACAATGGCCGCGCTCGAACCCTATCTGCTGCAATTGCGACTCGAGACGGGGGTCGCCAATGCGTGAGCCGGGCTTCTGGCACCGGCCATCGTCGTTTGCATCGCTGTTACTATTGCCGCTCGGCGCGCTCTATGGCGCGGTGGCGGCGCGGCGATTGCAGCGCGAGGGTTTCGATGCCGGCATCCCCGTGCTTTGCGTCGGCAACTATCATGTCGGCGGCGCCGGCAAGACGCCGATGGTGCTGGCCCTTACCAGGATGTTGCGCGACCTCGGCGAGACGCCGGTTGTGCTCAGTCGCGGCTATGGTGGGCGGCTGCACGGGCCGATCAAGGTCGATCCCGACAGACACGCGGCCGCGGATATCGGTGACGAGCCGCTGATGCTGGCGCGCACGGTCCCGGTGGTCGTCGCGCGCGATCGCATCAGTGGCGTCGCATTGGCGCGGTCGCAGGGCGCCAGTGTGATCCTGATGGATGACGGCTTTCAGAATCCCGCGATCGCCAAGGATGCCTCGCTGATCGTGATCGACGGCGACCGCGGCCTCGGCAACGGCCTTGTGTTTCCCGCCGGTCCCTTGCGCGCGCCGCTGCCGCCGCAACTTGC
>DATHHQ010000711.1:0-3285 GCA_035490095.1 Bradyrhizobium sp. | reverse complement strand
TGGCGGATCGCGCTGTTTCATATTTTGCCGAACATCATGCCGGCGCTCCTGGTCCAGGCGACGCTCTCGATCGCGGCAGCGATCATCGCCGAGGCGGCGCTGTCGTTCCTCGGCCTCGGCCAGCAGCCGCCGGCCCCATCCTGGGGCAGCATGCTGAATGCGGCGCAACGCTTCCTGACCAACGCGCCGTGGATGGCGCTGTGGCCGGGCTTTGCGATTTTCCTGGTGGTGCTGTCGTTCAATCTGGTCGGCGACGGCCTGCGCGACGCGCTCGATCCGCGCGAACGCTGATGGCCCCTCAGTCCTCATGGTGAGGAGGCGCTCTTGCGCCGTCTCGAACCATGAGAAACAAGCATAGCTCCATCCCTCGAGACGCGGCGAAGACGCCGCTCCTCAGGATGAGGAAAGATGAGGTTCATCTCAATCGAAAACTGCTCAGATCACCGTTTCCCGCATCACGCGGCGGCAATCCATCTCGTATTCGAGATCGATCACCGGCGGGCGCGCAAAATGCCAGGTCAGGCCCGAACGCGTGGCGCCGCGGCGGACCAGTTCATCTGATATCACCGGATGGAAGTCGTGAACTGAATAGGCTTGCACCCCTGTGGTGTCCTTCCAGCCTAAACCGAACGCGCCGAGACGCTCCTCCATCGATCCCACGGTGAACCGGACTTTTTCTCTCACGCCGTCCGCAGTAAGGTCGCGGTAGCGCACGATACGCTCGGGATAGCTGCCGCTGCCGTCGCTCAATTCGGCGCCGCCAGCGATCACGAAGGTCGGCGTCGCGCCTGTTCCCTGGCTCGGGCGCGTGAACGAGAACGCATAAAATGACGGCTCGGCCGGCGGGTCGATCTCCGGGCAGACGTTGCTGCGCGCCACCGGATTGATGGACCCGTCGAACAGGCCCCATTCCGCGAGCGTCTTGACGTAATGCTGGTTGAAGGTTCGAAATCCGTCCTCGGTAAACGCGGCCGGCGAGCGCAGCTCGCAGGCGCAAAACGACGTCAGCGGCCGCCCCGAGCCTCGAATATATTCTGCAACCTGTGCAAACCCCTCGGCCAGTGGCAGCAAGCGGTCGAAGCGCACGCGTTCGATCTCGAAGCCGGAATCAGCTGCGGCACCACTCGAAAACTGAAACACGGCCGGGATGAACCGATAATTGCCGGCCGGAAAATCGCGCGTCATGTTTTGCGTCCCTTCCACTTTGATGCTTATTCCAGCTGCATACGGACGCCCTTGGCGCCGTTGAGCAGCCGTCTGAGATGAAAGCCAGCCAGTGCATCGTCCGCATGCAGCCCAACCAGTGCGGCGAAGGCCGGCATTGCAGCGGCATCTCCGGCTTCCAGCTTGGCGAAGGCTTCGGAATATTGCGTCGTCGTGGGTCCCTGGAACGCCGTTGCCGACAACGGTTCGTAAGCGCGAAGCGGCTCGCTGCGTCCGCGCAACATCAGGTCGCCGACCGGCCGCCCCCGAAACTTTTCCGTAGCATCGGCAACCGTAGCGCTGACGCAAATACGGGTGCCGAGAGACTTGTTGGCGGCCTCAAGCCGCGCCGCGGTATTGATGGTATCGCCATAGGCGGTGTAATCGAAGAAGCGGCTGCCGCCGAAATTGCCAACCCACGCCGGGCCGGCGTGAACGCCGATGCGGGTTGTGCCGAAATTCACGCCTTTGGACTTCCAGCGCTGGCGGAACGCCTCGGCCCAGACATCAAGATCATGCGCGCAGGCGATGGCGCGGGTGGCATAGTCCGGCTGGTCGCCGGGAGCGTTGAAGAGAATTTGAATGGCGTCGCCCATGACCTTCGCGACGGTGCCTTCGTGCGCGAAGACAACGTCGGTCATCCCGCCCACATATTCGTTGAGCAGCGCGCCAAACACGTCCGGCGGTGTCGTCTCCACCAGCGACGTGAAACTCGTGAGGTCGGTGAAGATGATCGCGACCTCGCGGCGATGCACCGTCATGCCGTCGGCTTCGCCCTCGCAAGCCAGCCTGCTAGCGATCTGCGGCGAAAAATACCGCGACAGCGAGGCGTAAGCGCGCTCGGCTTCGGCCTGGCGGCGGCGCGCCTCGCGCATCATCTCGACATGGCGGATGGTCTTGTCGATGGTCATTTCGAGATCGCCGAAATCGATCGGCTTGGTGAGGAAATCGAACGCGCCGCGGTTCATTGCGGTGCGGATGTTGCTCATGTCGCCGTAGGCGGAAACGATGATGGTCGATTTCTTGTCTTCGGCCTCCTGCAGTTTCTGCAGCAACGACAGGCCATCCATCCGCGGCATGTTGATGTCGGAGACCACCAGGTCGACATGTGGATGATCCTGGATCGATTGCAGCGCTTCGATCCCGTCGCGAGCGAATATAAACGCCACCTCGCCGTCGCGAATTTGCCTGCGGAATTTCTGCAGGACCAGAGCCTCGAGATCGGGCTCGTCATCGACGACGAGAATGGTTGCGGTCATGCGGCTTGCTCGAGCCGGGAATCGATTTCGTGGCGCAGCAGCGCGAAATCGATCGGTTTGGTCAAGAGCCCCACCGCGCCGCGCTCGATCGCCTTGCGGCGGGTTTCCGCATCGCCATAGGCGGTGATCATGATCACGGGAACGTCGGGCCGCTCGGCGCGCACCTTCGGCAGCATTTCGAGCCCGCTCATGCCGGGCATGTTGATGTCCGACAGGATCAAAATCAGCGAGGGATCTGCCACGTTGGCGGCGCGAACCAGCGCCGCCGCTGCCGACGGGGCGAACTCCATCGTGAAGCGCCCGGAGCGCAGGTCGCGCCTGAACTGCTGACGGAACAGGGCTTCGACATCGGGCTCGTCATCGACGACGAGGATGTAAACGCTCAATTTGTGGCTCCAGTCTGTGCTTGAGCCGCCGCTGTCCGCGGCAGCGTAATAATGAATTCGGTAAATGCGCCCGGCATGGTATCGACGTCGATCTTGCCGCCATGTTGTTTCACCACGATGTCGTGGCTCATCGACAGGCCAAGTCCGGTGCCCTCCCCCGCGGGCTTGGTGGTGAAGAACGGGTTGAACATTTTCTCCTTTACTTCCAACGGGATGCCGGTGCCGTTATCGCGGATCCGGATTTCGACCGTGTTGCCGAGGCTTTTGGTGGTGGCACTCAGCGTCGGTTCGAAGGTTTCGTCGCCGGCTTCCTTGCGCTTGGTGGCGGCGTAAAAGCCGTTTGAAATCAGATTGAGAAACACCCGGGTGATTTCCTGCGGGTACAGGTCGATCAGGCCGGCCTCGGGGTCGAGGTCGCGCCGCAGCGTGATATTGAA
>DATHHQ010000710.1:0-12633 GCA_035490095.1 Bradyrhizobium sp. | reverse complement strand
CTGAGACATGGCGTGCTCCCTCGTCTTTGGCGCCCCTTGCCAGCTTCGCTTGCTGGCGGGGCAGGAGCACGGCCGGACCATCCCATTAGCGGACATTGGCCCGACCGGTGTTACGACTTTTGCGACCCACCTATAGCGGATTGCCGCCGCCGATCAGTAGCCGCATGTCGCTGGTCTCAACGTAACTATAGTGCAACGAGATGGCGCCCAGCTTGGCAAGGCCTGTAATTCCTTATTGAGCGATGGACGGCTGACGCCGAGCATCATGGCCAGACTTCTTGAGACGTACTGGCGACGCAATGTTCGCTGGCCGACTTCCACACTAGCAGGAGGAAGCGACCATCAGACTGACCGAGGCTGGCGACGCCCCCGAATGACGCACGCAACCCAAGGTTTGCGCCAGCATCCGGCCGTCGATCCCTGTCCACCGCCAGATGTACGCCTCTACCATCTGCGAGCTGGCGGGTCTGGTACAAAGGCGTCAGCCGTCGGAAGTCATCGATATAAACAGCTTTCCCGCGTCGACGTAGTGGCGCTGCTGCACGGAGGCATGCTGGGCCGCGACATGGAGATCGCGGAGCCGCCGTTGCAGCATCGAATCCTCATAGACGGCCGAGCCGCCGCCGAGCGCGAAACACATCTCGGCGACGCGCAGGCATGCATTGGTGATCCATACGCCAGCCTGAGTACCTTCCGCCATGAGGGCCCCGTCCCTCAGAATGCCGGCACGCGCATGGCTCCAATGGCTGGCGGTCTGGGTCTCAAGATATGATCGGGCTGCCCGAAAGAGCGCCTGAGCACAACCAAGCTCATACTGGAAAACTTCCGAATCCCGCATTGCACGGACGGCGCGGGTCTGCCGCCGCCCGGTTCCAGCCAACTCGGCGAGATCCTCCAGAGCGCCTTCGGCGATACCCAGCGCGATCGCAGCATGGAGCAGTGGAATGAACGGAAGCGGCGCATTGTAAAGGGGTCCCGGAAGGCAGGAAATATCGCTGCTGGGGTCTGAGGAATTCGCCACCGGGACCAACGTGTCGCGGAGCACGACATGGTGGCTGCCAGTCCCCTTCAGCCCAGCGGCATGCCAGGTATCCTCGATCTGACAGTAGGTTGCCGGAAGAAACACGAACCGTATCATCGGAACACCATCGATCCGTCCAGGAAGCGGTTGGCCATCCTTAGTCATCACGCATGCTGCAAAGATCCAGTCGGCATGCTGGCAGCCGCTGGCGAACGGCCATCTGCCGTTAACCCGTAAGCCACCATCCACCGCCTCGGCCGTCCCGGCCGGCTGCCTCGACCCTGCAAAGATTACGTCCGGGCCGTCCCGGTAGATTTGGTCGTATGTCTCCCGCGGCAGCGAGGACGCGAGGAGACTGGACCCGCTGCCGACCATGGCAGCCCAGCCCAACGAACCGTCAATCTTGGCGAGAGCCGCCAGAATCTTGAGCGCGCCACTGAGCTCAAGCTCCAGACCACCATGGCTCTTGGGGGCAAACATGCGAAAGACCCCGATCGACTTCAGTGTCGCGACCAGATCGAGCGGGATCCGACGCGCTGCTTCAATCTCCGCCGCCCGCTTCGCGATCATGGGTGCCATGCGCCGAATATCGGCAAGCAGCCGGCTGCTTGTCTCGCCTGCCGCGAAAACACTCCGATCGTTGGATACGTCGCCCGGTCCAGTCGTGCCGTCCGAGTTGTTGCTCGCCAACGTCAGGGGGGCGGCTGACTGTTTTTTTAGACTCATTCGATCTCTCCTGTTCACGCTGGCCGGAAGCGCCCGCATCGCTGAGCGGACGAAGATGGGTTTTCAAGCGTTACAGGAGGATTTCAAATTGCGCCGGCTGAGTTACCAATGAAACGGGCGCCGCCTCTTTCCGGTCAGTTCAGGGCGGCCACGGCGATGAGCCCATTCCGGTACCAGAAGAGCCTCCGGCCGCAGCAGGCGCGAAGGCTCCTAATCGCCGACGAGGACGCCTCCCGCGCAGGTTACGCCGTGCCCAACCGCGGCGTCTTCTCTCACATCGCGAAGCCTTCACTTCCCGGGAGTTGACACCTTATGCCGCGTGACGACCCCGGTCGGTGTGGCGAACCCTTCGATGGTCCGAATTCGTTTCTCGAGCCACCATCCAAATTCGGGAGTCCAATCCTCGAACTTCCGGTTGATGCCGAGATCATGGGCCCAGTGCTGTGCGATATTGGGATTGAACTGAGATTGCCGGCCGACCGCGATGAGATCGGCCTGCCCGTTCTCCAGGATGGCCTCAGCCTGCTCAGCCTCGAGAATAATGCCGACCGCCATCGACGCGATGCCGACGTCCTTGCGGACCCGTTCGGCGTAGGGCACCTGGAAACCGAGGCCGCGCGGGACTTGCGCCGCCGTCGCCGAGCCTGCAATGCCGCCGGAGGAGCAGTCGATCACGTCGACGCCGCGGGCCTTCAATTCCCGGGCGAAGACAACCGTGTCATCCAGATTCCAGCCGTTCTGGGCACCGTCAACGGCGGAGACACGCACGAACAACGGCATCGTTTCCGGCATTTCGCGCCGCACGGCTTCAACAATCTCGATCGGCAGGCGCATGCGCCCGTTGCGGTCGCCGCCGTATTCATCGTTGCGCGTGTTGGAAATGGGGGAAAGAAACGAGGCGAGCAAATAGCCGTGGGCGGTGTGGATCTCGATCACGTCGAATCCCGCATCGACGGCACGCCGGGCCGCGGCTGCCCAGGTGCGCACCATCGCCCTGCACTCTTCGGTCGTGAGCTGGTGCGGGATAAGCCATCCATTCGCGACCGGCTGGCTGGTGGGGCCCACCGGCTGCCACACCTTGGCGCCCGCCTCGATCTCTTGCGGGGTGAGCGGGCCCATCCCGTCCATCGCCCGCTGCGAGGACGACTTGCGCCCACCATGGGCGAGCTGAATGCCGATCGCCGTCTTCTCGCCCTTCATGAAGGCGATCAGCGGCTTGAAGCTTTGCAACTGTGCATCATTCCAGATGCCAAGGTCATGCTCGTTGATCAGGCCAACCTCTTCGACAGCCGTTGCCTCGACAAAGACAAGCCCAAAACCTCCCAGCGCATAGCGGCCGAGATGCACGTTGTGAAAGCTGCCGCAGGTGCTGCCGGGCGCGGCGCGGTAGTGGACCATCGGCGGCACCACCAGGCGGTTCTTCAGCGTCAGGCCGCGGATCTTGAACGGCTGGAACAACATCGGCCGCGAAGATTCGATGCTATCGGTGACCGGGGCTGACATGGGATTGCCTGATGAGTGAGTGGCCTATGTGTGGGGCAATCGAATAATTCTCTATTTTGAGTCACAGGTCCAGCAGGCCCCTGCGAGAGGCCCGTCGCCAGAAATGCATGTCTGAGATTTCTCATCACGACAGCCTATTCGAAGCGTCAAATCCAATGCCGCCACCGCCAAATTTCCCGGCTTTGGACATTGCCACTGTTGTCTTATGCTGGACCGAAGGAATTGAACCGAGGATTCTTCCATGCGTCATCGCTTGTACTATTCGCCGGGTGCCTGCTCAATGGCGGCGCATATCGTGCTGGAGGAGATTGGTGAACCCTACGACCTTGAGCTGGTTTCCTCGCGCGGCCGTGTTGGCGGAGAGGGTACTACAAGTCCCGCCTGGATGGCGCAGAACCCCAAAGGGCGAGTTCCGGCTCTCTCTGGTGTGCCCGGTCGGATTGGCGGTTCGGACAACCTGCTGACGGAACTGCATGCCATCTTGTTCTATCTGGCTCGAACCCATCCACAAGCGCGGTTACTGCCGACTGATCCAGCCGGTGAAGCGCGTGCAATTGAATGGATGAATTGGCTTGCCAGCAACGTTCACGCCATGTCGTACGGCCAGATATGGCGGGCCAATCGGTTTGTCGCCGACGAGCGCGACTTTGCAGCGGTCCAAGATAAAGGGCAGCAAAACTTGCGTGAGCAGTATGCATATATCGAGCACTTGCTCGATGATGGACGGGAATGGGCGCTTCCCAGCGGCTATTCCGTCGTCGATCCGTACCTTCTGGTTTTCTACCAGTGGGGTGGACGCGTCGGTCTGGACATGAAGGACAGTTATCCGGCTTGGCGTCGTCTGACCGATCAAACTTCTCAGCGACCAGCCGTGCAACGCGTGCTCGCGCACGAGAGCATAACCTTGCCCTAGAGCGGCGATCATCGAATGCCGCCATTGATCGGTTCAGCCGACAAGAATACGTTCAGTCGGCCATCGAGTCGAGATCCGCATTTCAAGCGTGCCGATGACCTCGCCTGGGTGCTGCGGGGCGGGTCTTCTTGTCTGTTGCGGTCGGGATCATCACCACGCGACCGTAGCGTACGCCGCGTTCGGCGATGATGTGATCGGCGAAATGCTGGACGTCGCCGGCGGGTCCCTTCAGCGCCGTCACCTCCATGCAGCTGTCGTCGTCGAGATGAACGTGCAGCGTCGCCAGCGACAGATCGTGGTGGCCATGGAAGTTCTGCACCAGGCGCTTTGACAGATCGCGCGCGGCGTGATCGTAGACATACACCAGCGCCGCCACGCATTGCCCCGACGGCATGGCGTCCTGCGCTCCTTGCTGCAGGCCCGCGCGGGCCAGATCGCGAATGATTTCGGACCGGTTCTGGTAGCCGCGATCCTTTGCGGCGGCGTCGATTTCCGCGAGCAGGTCGTCCTCGATGGTGATGGTGATCCGTTGCATTGCAATCCCGATGATTGGCCTTTTCCCAGTATGATGTTTTCATTGTAACGTCATACTTGAAATGGTAAATGGTAGTGGTACTGGCCGGGTTAGATCGAACTGGTGCGGTGTTGAGCTGATTGTAGCAGTTATCATGCGGGGGCATGAGCGTTGTGTAGCGTTTTGAGGGGCCTATTTTTCCCGTTGACCGCATCATGCATTGTCGTTCTCGCGTCGCCGGCACAAGCGCAGCGTCCAATAGACATCGAGGCCGGCCAGCTTCCTGCCGTCACCGTCATCGCACCCGAGGCGGCGCCAAAAAAAACAAAGCGGCGCGCCCAGCCGGCGCCTCGCGCGCGGCCTTCGCGATCTGCCACGGCCGCCCCCCTCACCCCGGCCACCTCACCCGCGGCGAACGGTGTGACGTCCGCTTCCGCTTCTTCCGGAACAGCCAATCTCCAGCCGACGGCGGCCAGCGAGACACGCGTCAGTGGTGAGGAGTTCAACGCGCGGCCGGCATCGCGGGTCGGTGAATTGCTTGAGGCCGTGCCGGGGCTGATCGTGACCCAGCATTCCGGAGAGGGCAAAGCCAACCAGTATTTTCTCCGTGGCTTCAATCTGGATCACGGTACCGATCTGGCAATCAAGGTCGACGGCATGCCGGTCAACATGCCGACGCATGGGCACGGCCAGGGCTACGCCGACATCAACTTCCTGATTCCGGAACTGGTCCAGTCGGTCAACGTCCGCAAGGGACCCTATTTCGCCGACCAGGGCGATTTCGCTTCCGCGGGCGCTGTCGGCATCGACTATATCAACAAGCTGCCAAAGAACATCGCGGAATTGACGTTCGGAAGTTTCGGCTATCAGCGCGCATTGGCCGCCGGATCGACGCCGGTCGGCGATGGCATACTTCTCGCAGCCTTCGAAGCCAACAAATACAATGGCCCGTGGGATGTCCCCGACAATGTGCGCAAGCTGAACGGTGTCCTGCGTTACAGTCAGGGCACTGCCACCGACGGTTTTACACTTTCCGCGATGGCCTATTCGAACGGCTGGACGTCGACGGACCAGGTGGCTCAGCGGGCGATCGATCAAGGCCTCATTAACCGGCTCGGGTCGCTCGACTCCACGGATGGCGGAACCTCAAGCCGTTTCAGCCTGTCCGGCAACTGGGCGCAATCGAGCGATGCCGGACAAAGCAAGATCAGCACCTATGCGGTTCGCTCGTCGCTGCAGCTCTTCAACGATTTCACCTATTTCCTCGCCGACCCCGTCAACGGCGACCAGTTCAGCCAGCTCGATCGCCGCACGCTGTATGGGTTCGATGCCAGCCACAGTTTCGAGGCGCGACTGGCTGGTGTCCCGACCCAGACCCGGATCGGACTGCAGACCCGCGCCGACGATATCACCGTCGGGCTGTTCCGTACGCTGCAGCGCGCGACGCTCTCGACCGCTCGCGCCGACAACGTGCAGGAGGGGAACGTTGGCGTATGGGCGGATACGACGGCGCGCTGGACCGATTGGCTGCGCACGACCATCGGGGTGCGTCAGGATTATTTCGCCGGCCATGTCGCCAGCGATACGCCGGCGAATTCCGGCAACGCTCAGGCGACCATGACCAGCCCGAAGACCGGCATTGTCCTGGGTCCCTGGTACAAAACCGAATTCTACGGCAATGCCGGCTATGGCCTGCACTCCAATGACATTCGCGGCGCAACCATCACCGTCGATCCCAACGACAAAGTCACGCCGCTGGACCGCGTGCCGCTATTGGTGCGCTCGAAGGGCGCCGAGGTCGGCATCCGCACCACGGCGATACCGGATCTCACCAGTTCGCTCGCGGTGTTCGTGCTGGATTTCGATTCGGAACTGCTGTTCGTCGGCGACGCCGGCACCACCGAGCCGAGCCGCCCCAGCCGCCGCGTCGGCGTCGAATGGACCAACCACTACAAGGTGCTGCCATGGATGACGTTCGATCTGGATTTCGCCTACACCCATGCCCGCTTCACTGATTTCGATCCGGCCGGCGATCGCATTCCCGGAGCACCTGCCGTCGTCGCGAGCGGCGGCGTGACGTTCGGCAGCGACACCGGCTGGTTCGGCACCTTGCGCGCGCGCTATTTCGGCCCACGTCCGCTGATCGAGGACGACAGCGTGCGTTCGCAAAAATCTCTGATCTTCAACGCCCGTGCCGGCTACAAATTCGACAACGGTTTGTGGTTGCAGCTCGATGTTCTCAACCTGTTCAACGCGCAAACCAACCAGATCGAATATTTTTACGTGTCTCGTTTGCCGGGCGAGCCCCTCGACGGCGTGGCGGACCGTCATGTTCATCCCGTCGAACCGCTTGCGATCCGTGTTACGCTGGCTGGCAGGTTCTGATGGCGATCATGTCAGCTTTGGCACCTGTGAGACATGCCGGCATGTATCTGAAAATGTCCGTTTCTCGGGAAACACCGGAAGCGATCCGCGTGCGGCCAGAACGACGCGATTGACCCAACTCAGACTCATCGCTCGATGGGTCCCCGGCGCTGAGCGGACCGAACCGCAATTTGGTATGCCCGCGAGCCGTCTCGCCTTTCAGAATTGAATTTTAACCCCTTGCCTGAAAGAAACGGCTGGGATCAAATTCGATGGTTATAACCATCGAAGGGAGAGAACCATGCTCAGGAAAATAATGTTCGCTGCATTCGTCGTAGCATTTGCGGGTGGTACCGCCCTCGCACAGGAGACTTGCGAGAGCAAAGCGGTCGGCAAAGACGGCAAGCCGCTTGCAGGTGCGGCCAAGACCTCATTCGTGAAGAAATGCATGGTCGACACCTGCTCAACCAAAGCGGTGAGCCAGGATGGCAAGCCGCTTTCGGGTGCCGCGAAAACCAGCTTTATGAAGAAGTGCGAAAAGGGCGCCTGATCGCCACCTCCGGCAACACTGACCGTCAAGAAAAAGAGCCGCCGAATTCTCCGCTCGGCGGCTCGAAGTCCCCCTGATGGGCAATGGACTCCCGCGCAAAACACAATTTCCGATCTCTGTGCCATGGCTCTTGATGGCGCTTTTCAGAGATGTCGACATGTTTGCCGTCCGTCCGCTATCAGGTGATGGCGCGGATATGCGCCTGATCACGATCAGATGCCCGAAGTGTTATTTCGCTCGGTTCTGCCGCGGCGTTGGACTTTAATCAGTGAAGGGAAATTCCATGCGTATTGCGGTTGTCGGCGCCGGGGGCGTTGGAGGCGGATTCGGCGCGGCGCTGGCCAAGGCCGGTGCCGACGTCGTCTTCATCGCACGCGGCGCCCATCTTGCGGCGATGAAGAGCGAGGGATTGAAAGTTCAGGGCGGCCGCGGCGAGACCCATCTGGTGCCGACCCGGGCCACCGACGATCCCGCTGAAATCGGCAAGGTCGACATCGTGCTGTTTTGCGTCAAGCTGTGGGACGTCGAAAGCGCGGGCGAGCGGATCAGGCCGCTGATCGGTCCCGACACCGCGGTCATCCCGCTGCAGAACGGCATCGACGCCGCCGAGCGACTGATCCCGATCCTCGGTCCCAACGCCGTGATGGGCGGCGTGGCGCAAATCAGCGCGTCGATCGTCGCCCCCGGCCGGATCCAGCAGGTCGGCACCTTCATGCGCATGATATTCGGTGAGTTCGACGGCAAGCGCCGCACGAGAGCTGAGGATTTTCTCGCGCTTTGCCTGAAGGCCGGTTTTGATGCGACCTTGAGCGAGCAGATCCTGACCGAGCTGTGGATGAAGTTCATCCTGCTCGCCGGCAACGCCAGCGTCATGGCGCTGGCGCGCCAGCCGATCGGCAAGCTGCGGGACGATCCCGACCTGCGTCCGATTTTCATCGCCGCCTACCGGGAAGCGATCGATGTCGGTCGCGCCAAGGGGGTGGCGCTGCCGGCCGACGCGCTTGAGAAGATCCTCGACTTTACCAGCCACGCGCCGCCCACCATGAAGGCGTCGATGGCGCTCGATCTCGATCGCGGCAACCGGCTCGAACTGCCCTGGCTCGGCGGCAAGGTTGTGGAGCTCGGCCTTAAGCTTGGCATTCCGACGCCGACGCATGGCATGATGTATGCGATGCTGAAGCCCTACATCATGGGTACGCCGACATAGAGCGGGATGACTTTTCTTCGAATCGTCATCCCGCTCTATCTTTTTGTTTGAGCATGATCTTCTCGGAAAACCGGTACCCACCCTCGGATCAAGTCCGAGGGCATGCTTTTCCGGATCATGCTCTGAGCGGCCTTGCGGTCATCGCCAGCGGCGGCGGTGTTAACCGGACACGCGCGGATAACTCAGCCATGTGCGGGTCTCTTCGTCGGTCCAGCCGGGAACAGCGAAGCCCCTGGGGAGAGTATCACGCTGGGCCGGGCGCAAGTGGCCCTGGGGCGGTTTGGCGCGATGCACCGTCGCGGCGTTGGCGGAAGCACACAACGTGACCAATAGACCCAAGACCAAAACAGAGATCAAAACAGATCGCATCGCATTTGCTCCTCACGTGCGGATTTCACGTAGTGAGGCCGGCGATAATGTCCAGAGCTCGCGGTACGGCGGTTAACCTGGTTTCTCGTCAAAACCCGGCCGCGGCACCAGGTTCATCAGCATGTTGACGTAGCCGCCATCGACCGTGATCTCGTCACCATTGACATAGGACGAGCGGTCGCTGGCCAGGAACAGGATGGCGTCGGCGATGTCTTGCGGCATGCCAATCCGCCGTAACGGGACGACAGCGGTGCGCCGCTCGGTGACCCCCGGCGTATCGTAAAAGGACTGGCTCATCGGCGTGATGACCATGCCGGGACTGACGACGTTGCTTCGGATGCCCTGCGGTCCCCACTCACTCGCGAGCTGGCGCGACAGCATGACAACACCCGCCTTGCTGACGCTGTATGCGCCGCTCTGTCCCTGGGCGTGGCTGCCGGCGATCGACGCCACGTGAACGAGACTGCCGCGTCCGAGTCCGCGCATTTGCCGGCCGAAAATCTGGGCGCAGAGGAAATAGCCGGTCAGGTTGACCGATAGAACGGCGTTCCATTCGGCGAGCGACAAGGTTTCGAGCGCACCGGGACGCAACACGGCCGCCGTGTTGACCAGAACGCTGCATGATCCCAAAGACTTCAGGGTCGTCTCGGAGGCGGCGGCAACGCTCTCGGCGCTCGAGGTATCGCAGCGTGCGATAACATGCTCGCAGCCAAGGTCACGCAACTCCGCGCCCGTCACCTCCAGGCCGCGTTCGTCGCGATCGATGGCGGCGACGCGGGCACCGGCCCGGGCGAGACTTGACGCGACGGCCCGGCCGATGCCGCCGCCCGCACCCGTAACCACGCAAACACGGCCTGACAGGCCAAGCCAGTCGGATGAGTCTTGTCCGGTCATGGCGGTCTATGCTCCAGTCCAGCGAGATGACGTCCGGCAGCATAACCGAAAGTGATGGCTGGATCGAAAGTAAGCTCGCGGGCATCCCCACGAATGTTAGCCTCAGTCATGCAGCTACGGTTCGTCAGTCCAGCGGTTCAATTTTAATGATGGAGGCGCCGTCGTTGCTGCCTACCCAGAAGGCGACTGGCGTCGTGCTGTTATCGACGAAAACCCGCCGGATGTTGGTCGAACGCGGCAGCAGATAATCGACCATTTCGCCGGTTTTGGTGTTCAGCCGCGTCACTTGGTCTGTGACCATCGACCCGGTCCACGCATCCTCGTTCTTGTCGAGCACGACATCATAAGGCGCGGCCCAGCGCGTGTTGAGTTTCCATTCCTTGAACTCATTGGTCTTGGTATCGAACATCCCGATCCGGTCGCCACGATACTCGCCGAACCAGAGGCGATCCTGCGCATCCATATTGCCGCGGCGCGGAGCCGAGCGGCGCGTGGGCGTCTGGAAAAGCGAGATTTCGCCGGTCTTGGCATCGACACGCCCGATCTGCCCCTGACGGAAATCGGTAAAATAGGCGTTATTCCTCGAATCAGGAATGACATCGTAGATATTATGGGGCTCCCCCTTGGGCGCGCCCTTGAACGGCTCCCACGTCTCGATCTTGCCGCTGGCGATGTCGAGGCGGTGCACGCCGGCAAAGCCGTTATTCTGGGTCCAGACCTTGCCGTCGATGTCCGATCGCTGCGGGCTCACCATATTGATCTGCGCGGCGTCGATATTGCGCCCGGCCGGCAGCATCCAGAACTGGAATTGCTCACTGTTCGGGTCGAACTTGACGATCGTCGCCTGGTACATGTTGCCAAGCCACAGATTGCCCGCGCCATCGGCGCGCAGGCCAAGGCTGCCGGTCGGAAAGTCTTCTCTGTGCTTGGGGTAGGGGAATTCGGTGACCTTGCCGGTCTTGGGGTCGAGTCGGCCGAGGTTTTGCTCGCCGAAGCTGGAAAACCAGACGATGCCGTCCTTGTCCACAATCACATCATGCGGCGCGATCTCCTCGCGCGGCAGATCGTATTCGGTGTAGATCACCCGTGTCGCCCTGCCCTTTGGGCGCGGCAAGGTTTTTAGCGCGTATTTCCATTGCGGCGTGGTGCTGAGATTGATCGTGCTCAGATACTCCGCCGCGGCGCGATAGACCTCGATACGATCTTCGCCCCGCTCTTCCATCAGGCGCTCGGCCGGACGCAATTGCGGATGGATCGGCAGGCTCTGCTGCACATAGCCCTGCATGCGCGGCAGGATCTGGGTGAGGAAGCCCTCGGCATCATATTTCGAGCGCATGATGCGTTCGACCCGGTGGCAACCGACGCAGTTGAGCAATTGATCCTTCTGCTGATCGGTACCGGGGATACTTGCCAGCCATTCGCCGTTCGACAATTGCGCGGCCAGGTCGCTGGCCTTGCCGAGCCCGAGATCCTTCGTTGCGACTTTCTGATCCGCAGCTTCGATCCGCTTGATTTCGATTGGCTTGATTTCGATACCCTTGGGCTGATCGAGTTCGTAGCCGACGGCGCGCACGCCAAGAGTATATTGACCCGGCCCCAGCCGGTCTGCCGGGAAGCTGTAGCGGCCATCCGGGCCGGTGACGACAGTGACGGTGATGTTCGAGCCGGTCTTGGTGGCGCTGACCAGCACGCCTTCCATCGTTGGGTCCTCGGTCGAACTGACAAGGCCGGTGAGCGCCGCGACCGGCGCTTGCGCCGATGCGGCGGACGGAAACACAACGGCCATGGCCACGCCGACGACAGCGACAAGCGGATGATGCATGGTTCCTCCGGGCGGCTTCTTTTTTGTCAGCATAGACTCTGCTGGCTGCGCGGCAAGCCTACCAGCGCAGACCTGGGGCGCGTTGATCGCTGACGCAATGCCTTCATTCCTATTTTCAAACGGTCCGAGGAAAACCAGAGCTCCCGAGGGTTTCGAGCGCGGGCGGGATGAGCTTGCGATGGCGCGCCCGCGCTCTTTGAGCTGCGACGCAATGACGGATGTTAGGCCGCGCCCGTCAGCTTGCCCAACCAGCCCTTCGGCGCGGCCTCCGCTTCCGCGGGCGCCGCTGCCTCGCCGCCGACAACAGCGCCGAACGACGCGAAGAACTCGCCTGCGAGTTTCTTCGCGGTGGAATCGATCAGGCGTTGGCCGAGCTGTGCCAGCTTGCCGCCGATCTGCGCATCGACTTCGTAATGCAGGATCGTGACGTCAGGACTTTCGGATTCCAGACGCACGGCGGCGCCGCCTCTGGCGAAACCCGCCACCCCGCCGGATCCTTCGCCCGATATCCGATAGCTGTTGGGCGGATCCAGATCCGACAGCGTCACCTTGCCGCCGAACGTCGCCTTGACCGGGCCTACCCTGAACACCACCGTGGCGATCATGTCGGTCGGCGAGGACATTTCGAGGTTCTGACATCCCGGAATGCATTTCTTCAGGATCTCGGGATCGTTGAGCGCGACCCAGACCTTGTCCTTGGACGCGGGGATGCGCTGGCTGTCATTCATCTGCATGTGCTGGATTCCTGTC
>DATHHQ010000709.1:0-10230 GCA_035490095.1 Bradyrhizobium sp. | reverse complement strand
GACGAATTGCGGGCCATCTCGGCGGTCTGCCGGGAATTGGGTCTCAGTCTTCACATGGATGGCGCACGCTTTGCCAATGCTTGCGCCAGTCTCCGATGCAGCCCGGCCGATATGACGTGGCGCGCCGGCATCGACGTTCTCTGCTTTGGCGGAACCAAGAATGGAATGGCCGCCGGCGAAGCCATCCTGTTCTTCAACCGCAAGCTTGCAGAGGATTTCGACTATCGATGCAAGCAGGCCGGGCAGCTGGCGTCGAAGATGCGCTTTCTGTCCGCGCCCTGGGTCGGCATGCTCGGAACCGGGACTTGGCTGCGCAACGCGGAGCATGCAAACGCCTGCGCAACACGCCTGCTGCAGCAGATCGCCGGATTGCCCGAATTGGAAATCATGTTTCCCGTTCAGGCCAATGCCGTCTTCGTTCGGATGTCGGACGCCAGGATTGCGGCGCTCCGCGATCGGGGCTGGCAATTCTACACCTTCATCGGAGGAGGGGCCCGGTTCATGTTTGCGTGGGACGCTGTGCCGCAGCGTGTGGATGAGCTGGCCGCCGACCTGCGTCAACTCGCATTGGCTTAAGAAAGGTATCGCCCGTCATGAACAAGAAGTCATCGCAATCTCTCTCGGCCGAGCTGAAACCCTTCGTGGCGCCGTTCCGTGTCGACGGATCGGGTGAGTTCCATCTCAAATCGCACAAGACCAACGAGAAGGGCGGTCTCGACAAGGAGAAGGCCGAAAAGATTCTCGAAGCCAACCGCAAACGGCTGAACGATTTTCAGGAAAAACTCTACGCACAGGACCGCTGGTCGGTGCTCCTGATCTTTCAGGGCATGGACGCGTCGGGCAAGGACAGCGCGATCAAGAGCATATTCGAGGGCGTCAATCCGCAGGGTTGCGACGTCCATTCGTTCAAGCAACCGACTTCCCACGAACTCGATCATGATTTCCTGTGGCGCAGCACGATCGCGCTGCCGCAGCGTGGCCGCATCGGCATCTTCAACCGCTCCTATTATGAAGAATGCCTGGTGACGCGGGTGCATCCGGAAATTCTTGCCAAGGAGAAGATTCCCCCTGGGCTGATCACCAAGAACATCTGGCAGGAACGGTTCGAGGACATTTCCGCGTTCGAGCGCTACCTCGGGCGCAACGGCACGGTGATCCTGAAATTCTTCCTCAACGTCTCGAAGGAAGAGCAGCGCGAACGCTTTCTCGAGCGGTTGGATGAGCCGTCGAAGAACTGGAAATTCTCGATGGGCGACATCACCGAGCGCGCGCTGTGGACGAGGTACATGGCGGTGTATCAGGACATCGTCAGGCACACCTCGACGGCACTGGCGCCGTGGCATGTGGTGCCGGCGGACCATAAGTGGTTCGCGCGCGTGGTGATCGGCTCGGCCATCGTCGGCGCGCTGGAAAAGCTCGACCTGAAATTCCCGAGGGCCGACAAGGCGTCGCTGGAGGAGTTCAAGCTGGTGCGAAAGGCGCTGCTGGAGGAGGGAAAGGGTGGGGGAACGAAGTTGGTGCTCGGGAAGGCGGCGAAAAAATAGCTGCGTTCTTTGCCCGCCCTCGGGCGGGTAATTACGGCGTGGACATTCGTGCGCAGCCATATCCTGATTGAGCGCCCCAGGTCTCTGCCCCAGTCGGCGCCGTAGCGGTCACAATTACCCACCGGCCTTGTTCAACGAATTCTTTGAGGTGTCCCCTATTGGACCCTTCGCGCGAACGTCGAATGTGCGCGCTCCGAGCTCCGGCGGCATCGGCTCCAGCCACGGCGCCGCCATTATCGTTTCCTGCGCATCGGAGAGACCCTGCGCCCATCGCGTTTCCATCGTCGGGCGGTCGAATTCATAGTCCTTTGATTGTCCCAACGCATGCGCCGGACGGTAAATCAATTCAACGATGTCCATGGTGGTGACGCAACGGAATTCGTCGAGCAAGGCGGCTTCCGGGCCGGTCCTCAGATCGTCGGGGATTCTCTCCCAAAGCATGTTGATGCTGTGGCGCAGATCGTGCAGCCGCCGCAAAGTGTCCGTACCCGCCCGCGTTCGGCTGGAATAGCGGATGTCCTTGTCCCGCTCGGTAACCTCGTTCAAATTCCCGGGCAGGGCGCCGCGGGCTGGGAAAAGGTCCACCTGGAAGATGAGATGGCTACGGCGCGGGTAATACTCGATCACGTATTGCAGCGGCGTATTGGATACCAGGCCGCCGTCCCAATAGTGCTCTCCGTCGATTTCCACGGAGGGAAACCCTGGCGGCAGAGCGCCGCTCGCGAGGACGTGCTCCGGCCTTATCTCGGTCTCCGCATTATCGAAGTAGGCGAAATTGCCTGTCCTGACGTTTACGGCTCCGACGCTGAAGCGAATTTCCCTGGAATTAATGCGGTCGAAATCGACAAGCCGCTCCAATGTGGATTTCAGCGAGCTCGTGTCGTAGTAGCTGGTCGGCGTGTGGCCGAACCACCAGTCGGTAGGCTTTCGCGGTGCGAAGAAGTTAGACTGGCCGAACATCAGCGCACGCATTGCACTGATCTGCTTTCCAAGGTCTAAAGGCAAACCCGCGCCGTTGACGAGATCAGAAATCCGTACGGGCCATATCGCGGACGTTGTGATTGTGCGCCAGAATTCACGCAGGTTTTCAACCCGCATTTCCGGCGAATTGCCGGCGATCAGGGCTGCATTAATCGCGCCGATCGAGATGCCGGCCACCCAGTCAGGTTTGTAGTCCGACGAGGCGAGCGCCTCGTAAACACCGGCTTGATAGCTTCCAAGGGCGCCCCCGCCTTGCAGGACGAGTGCAACCTTCTTGGTGTATGATTCTGGCCGCAAGGTAGCTTGCTTCATTGTCCGTCCTCTGTTTTTGATCGACAGAATTCTCCGGCGTGCGCGCCCAAGCGAACTCCCGCTCGGGATCCCAACCAAATTCGAGCTAGTCATCAATCGCAAAGCCGCCAAGGCGCGGGCCTCACGATACCGGAATCGTTCCTGCTGCGCGCCGACCAGGTGATCGAATAAAGCAGGTAATTGCTGCGGTGCATGAGTCTCTTCATGGCACTTTTCGGACCTAAACGGTCATGCTGCCGATGTCGGCTCATCGAGGTAAGGCGGAGCTTGCCTGCGCGCGTCCAAAATCTAAAATTCAATTTAATGGTGTCGGCGGATTGCTAACCTACATCAGCTTCATGCAAGGAGCCGATGATATGAGTGATCATGATAAATGGACTAGCTATTCGCATTGGGGAATGTTCCTAACTGGAACGAAATACTCGAAATACCCCTCTGCGAGAGATCAGATGAGGCCGCCTGGCGCGGACGGCGTTGCTGGAGGAGGGGAAGGGTTGAGCGGCGTGGTCGCGTAATTGGGGGCGACGCGCCTAGATGGCTCGATCATTCCGGCGGTAGCAAGGGTTGCATTTGGGCGATCGAGGATTACGCTGGATGGGCGCCTTCCAATCATTCGAGAGGAGTGTCCCATGACTACGGTACAAACTGATCGACAATCCGGAACTGGCCTCGGGTCGGCCATGGTGCATGCACTGGCGAAGAACTGGTGGTTGTTGTTGTTGCGGGGCATCGCGGCGATCATTTTTGGCGTGCTCGCCTTTGCCTGGCCTGGCCTGACGCTGTTGACGTTGATTCTGTTCTACGGCGCCTTTGCCCTGGTGGACGGCGTGCTTGCGATCATTGCCGCCATTACCGGTGGCGCGCCGGCGCCGCGCTGGTGGCTGGCTATCGTCGGTCTGCTTGGGATCGCGGCGGGGCTCCTGACGTTCCTGATGCCGGGTCTCAGCGCGCTCGTGCTGCTGTTTTTCATCGCCGGATGGGCGATCGCGACCGGGGTGTTGCAGATCATAGGCGCGATCCAGTTGCGCAAGGAGATCGACAACGAGTGGCTCCTGATCCTCGGCGGCGTCATCTCGGTGCTGTTCGGTATCGGCATGATGTTGGCTCCTGGTGCGGGCGCGCTCGCGCTGGTCTGGGTCATCGGCACCTATGCGGTGATCATCGGTGTGGTGTTCGTCGCGCTGGCGCTTCGGTTGAAGAAGCACGCCCATTCCTGATGTGAGTGCATGACCAAGGCGGCGATTGTTTTGGATGTTTGTCTTGAGCCGTCATTGCGACCCGTTGGCTCGCAATGACGGGCTAGCCGCGGAAATTACAATTGCGACAATTGCGGGACTGTGGATCTGAGTGCGCTACGCTTGGTCCACGACTTGCGATGCCGATGTATGGTTAATGCAGTCCAGAAATGGCACACTTGTTCGTGCAGAATATCATTGCGCCCTGCGAATTGTTTAGCGAAAATTAATCATGCTAGCTGGCGGGGCTGCATTGTTGGAGGCTTCACACATGTATCGATCATCGCTCACGCTGGCTTTTGTTGTTCTGTGCTCCGCGGCCGCCGCGGCCAGCGACCTGTCATCCGTCTACATGGCGCCAGGCGCAATCTACGCGCCTTCCGCGAACGTCTATGTGCGTCCGGGACCGACCTATCGGCAACCGCCTTACCCGGAACCCGGTTACGGATATCGGCAGCCCTCTTATGGGACGCCGGGTCCCGCCTATCGTGCACCGGCATCGGTCTATGGCGAGTACGGACCGGCCTACGCCGCGCAGCCGGTCTATGTCGAACGCGCGCCCGCCTATCCCGAGCGTTACTACGCTCCGGAGCCGTACTACGCGCAGGAACGCGACTATGCGCCGAGGCCGCCTCTGCCCGTGCCCTACCGTGCGCGGGCGCGATGCGCCGTCGACGACGGCTATGGCAGCAGGTGGGCCTCCTGCGATTAAACCGCGTTACGGTGACAGTGCGCTTAACTAACGCTACGCGAGCGGTCTTCGATCGGATTGGATTAGTGCACCGTCACCGTAATACCCAACCAAACCTACGCACCTGATTTGCCCGAAGTCGTATCTGCAATGAGACATCGTCATTCCAGGCTCGCGCTTCGCGCGCCCCGGAATGACGGTTCTCAACTGAATTCGCTGTTTGAAATCTGAGTCGCTGAACACTGACCTGCAATGCGAACGCGCGCGCGGACGGTCGGCCCTACCGCTGGAGAGGGGGGACCCACAAGCACTGCCGTTGCGGTTACCCCTCCCTGACCCTCCCCCGCAACGCGGCGGCTGTGTTCGCCGTGCAGCAATCGGCGGCGGGGGTTGAAGCTGTCGCTATGCTCGTCGCTTCGATTAGGTCAGCTAATCTGACCATCTTTTGGCGTTGCGACCATCCCCGGTTCTCGTTTAGAAGGGGTCGCAGCGCGCGCTCTGGCAACGAACCGTCAACGGTTTTGGCCGAGAATGCGCTGTCCAAAGGGTCTGGCAATGCTGATTCGCAGCGAAAAGTACGGAGTTCAGGGTGGCGCGGCCGATGCCGTCCGTCCCGACGCGATTCCGGCTGCGTCCTTGTCCACCCTGCTTCTTGGCGGGCTTCTGCTTCTTATCGGCCCCTGAGGGCCGTCTGGGCGGTTTGCGCCTGGGCACTCAGGGGTTGCGCGAGATCACCAGACCCCTTCAGCGCTTCAAGAGCAGCGCACCAGCCAAAGGAATTCTCCAATGACCACCGTCAACAAGTCCGACAAGGACCGCGTCGTTATATTCGACACCACCCTGCGCGACGGCGAACAGTGCCCCGGCGCCACCATGAGCTTCGAGGAGAAGCTCGAAATCGCCGAGATGCTCGACGACATGGGCGTCGATGTCATCGAGGCCGGCTTTCCGATCACCTCGGAAGGCGACTTCCAGGCGGTCAGCGAAATCGCCCGCCGTTCCAAGAACGCGGTGATCGCGGGCCTGTCGCGCGCGAATCCGAAGGACATCGACCGCTGCGCCGAAGCCGTGAAGTTCGCCAGGCGCGGCCGCGTCCACACGGTGATTGCCACATCACCCCTGCACATGCGCGTCAAACTCAACATGACGCCGGAACAGGTGATGGAGCTCTCGATCGCCAACGTCACCCGCGCGCGCAACCAGATCGACGACGTCGAATGGTCGGCCGAAGACGCCACCCGCAGCGAGATGGACTACCTCTGCCGCATCGTTGAGGCCGTGATCAAGGCCGGCGCGACCACGGTCAATATCCCCGACACCGTCGGCTACACCACGCCCGAGGAATATGCCGCGTTCATGCGCACGCTGATCGAGCGGGTGCCGAATTCCGACAAGGCGGTGTTCTCGGTGCACTGCCATAACGACCTCGGCATGGCGGTGGCGAATTCGCTGGCCGGCATCGCCGGCGGCGCGCGGCAGATCGAATGCACCGTCAACGGCATCGGCGAGCGCGCAGGCAATGCCGCGCTCGAGGAAGTCGTGATGGCGATCAATGTGCGCAACGACGTGTTTCCGTGGTGGAGCAAGATCGACACCACCATGCTGACGCGGGCGTCGAAAATGGTGTCCGCCGCAACGTCGTTCCCGGTGCAGTACAACAAGGCGATCGTCGGCCGCAATGCATTCGCGCATGAGAGCGGCATCCATCAGGACGGCGTGCTGAAGGACGCATCGACCTATGAGATCATGCGGCCGGAAATGATCGGCCTGAAGAAATCGTCGTTGGTGCTCGGCAAACATTCCGGGCGTCATGCCTTCGTGCACAAGCTGGAGGAGATGGGCTACAAGCTCGGCGCCAACCAGCTGGAAGACGCGTTCGCGCGGATGAAGGCGCTGGCCGACCGCAAGAAGGACATCTACGACGAGGACATCGAGGCGCTGGTCGATCAGGAAATCGCCAACGCCCATGACCGCATCAAGCTGACGTCGCTGACGGTGATCGCGGGCACCCATGGTCCGCAGCGCGCCACCATGAAGCTCGATATCGAGGGCCAGATCAAGATCGAGGAAGCCGAAGGCAACGGTCCGGTCGATGCGGTGTTCAACTGCATCAAGTTGCTGGTGCCGCACGAGGCCAAGCTGGAGCTTTATCAGGTCCACGCCGTCACCGAGGGTACCGACGCGCAGGCCGAAGTTTCGGTTCGGCTCGCCCATGAGGGGCGCTCGATGACGTCAAAAGCTTCCGATCCGGACACGCTGGTGGCCTCGGCCAAAGCCTATCTCGGGGCGCTCAACAAGATCGTCATGAAGCGCCAGCGCGATATTCCGGCAGCCGCGGCGAGCTGATTTTCCAAAAGGACACAGCTCCAACATTGAACACGAAAACGCGGTGCCTTCAGCGCCGCGTTTTTGCGTGTCCTCCACCCGGACCGGGCCGAATTGGAATAAAACGCGCTGGGCGAGGGATCCATTGGAATGGATTTCCAAGGACACGGCAGATCGCGCGCCAATTTGAGATTTTCCGCGCGGTTGATGAAGGTAACGTCCCGCCAGCGAAACGAGGGGACGTTTCAATGTCGCTCCAAAGCATCGATCTCGCGCCGCCGGGTCCGCGCAACGGCAGCACCGCGCAAAGCGCGCTGCTGCGCCGGATCGATCTGACGACGCTGCGGCTATTCATCGCAGTTTGCGAGGAGAAGAACCTGACGCGGGCGGCGTCGCGCGAGGGCATCGCGGCATCCGCCGTCAGCAAACGGATGGCCGATTTCGAACTCGCATTTGGCGTAACCCTGTTCGAGCGGCTGTCGAAGGGCATGGTGCTGACCCCTGCGGGCGAGGCGCTGCTGCACCATGCCCGCGTCACGCTTCTCAATATCGAAAAAATCGCCGTCGAACTGAGCGAGTACTCGCAAGGTGTGCGCGGCCATGTCCGCATGCTCGCCAACCTCTCGGCGATCGTGCAGTTCCTGCCCGAGGATTTGTCCGGCTTTTTCACCGCCCATGAGTTCTTCAAGGTCGACCTGCAGGAGCGACCGAGCCGGCAGGTGGTCAGGGGTATCGAGGAGGGAGCCGCCGAGATCGGCATTTGCTCAGGCGAAACCGAAATGCGCAGCCTTGAAACATTCCATTATCGTTATGACAATCTGGTGCTGGTGGTGCGGCCGGATCATCCGCTCGCGGCGCGCGAGGGCGTGCGGTTTGCGGACACGCTGGATTTCGACCACATCGGCCTTCATGCCGCGAGCTCGATTTATCTGAGGTCGCAATACGCGGCGACGCAAGCGGGCAAGTCGATGCGGCTGCGCATTCACGTGCCCGGTTTCGACGCGGTGTGCCGGATGGTGCAGGCGAACATGGGTATCGGCCTCATTCCGGATCGGGCATTCGACGTCGTCGGGGCGGGGATGGGCCTTCGATCGATCGGCCTCTGCGACGAATGGGCCAGACGAGAGCTCAAGATCGTCGTGCGTGACGCGCGTCAACTGTCGACCACAAGCCGTCTGATGTTCGACCATCTCCGGGCCGCGGAGGGATGCGAAAACGAGCCTGGTCTCGGCGCAGCGCTGCGCGGATAAGTCGCGGCCGGGTGCGTTCTCCAACAGGCAACGCTGCGTTAGCCAACTGCTATTGGACTGTTCGGCCAAGGCCCCGGCAGATACGGGACAAGAAAATCCCGAGGAACGCTGGAGTTGAGTGGCCCGCTGGCATTCGCGTTATCGAGCTTGGGAGCCCTGATCCGACACCGTTTGTGTCGGGGATGCCGGCTGAGTTCGGCGCCGAAATCGTTAACGCCGGCACCTTGCTTCCGTGAAATGCCGCAAGCGGCCAGGAAAGACATACTGCACTGCAACAAGTCTGCAAAACAGCCCCTGCTAAAGGGGCAATGGCATTTCGGCCGGCTTCTCTTTATTGGTACGGCTAACATCCAAGGCAGGCGCGCCGCTCGTGCGCGCTTCGGAAATTCAGGCGGGAGGAAACATGCATAAATTGATTTTGGCCGCGTCGGTCGCGGTCCTCGCTTTGACCGCACCCGCACGGGCGGACGATCCGATCGTCATCAAATTCAGCCACGTCGTCGCGCCGAATACGCCGAAAGGCCTCGCCGCCGAAAAATTCAAGGAATTGGCCGAAAAGTACACGAGCGGAAAGGTGAAGGTCGAGGTCTATCCGAACTCGCAGCTCTACAAGGACAAGGAAGAGCTGGAGGCACTGCAGCTCGGCGCGGTGCAGATGCTGGCACCGTCGAATTCCAAGTTCGGGCCGATCGGCGTCAGGGAATTCGAGGTGTTCGATCTGCCGTATATCCTGCCGGACCTGAAGACACTGCGCAAAGTCACCGATGGTCCGCTCGGCGGCAAACTGCTCAAGCTGCTCGACGCCAAGGGCATGACCGGTCTTGCCTATTGGGACAACGGTTTCAAGCAAATGAGCGCCAACAAGAAGCTGGTCAGCCCGGCGGACTATAAGGGCGTGAAATTCCGGATTCAGTCCTCCAAGGTGCTGGAGGCGCAATTCCGTTCGCTCGGTTCGATCCCGCAGGTGATGGCTTTCTCGGAAGTCTACCAGGCGCTGCAGACCGGCGTCGTCGATGGACAGGAAAACACCTGGTCGAACATGTATACCCAGAAGATGCATGAAGTGCAGAAGTACATCACCAACACCAATCACGGCTACATTGGCTACGTCGTGGTCACGAACAAAAAATTCTGGGATGGAATTCCAGCCGACACACGCGCACAGCTGGATAAGGCGATGAAGGAAGCCACCGCCTACGGCAACGGCCAGTCGGCCAAGGAAAACGACGACGCGCTCGACGAGATCAAGAAGTCCGGCAAGAGCGAAATCGTCACGCTGACGCCGGAGCAGGACGCGGCGATGCGCAAGGCGCTGGATCCGGTTTATAAGGACGTGGCATCGCGCGTCGGTCAGGTGCTGATCGACGAATTCCTCAAGGAGACGAGGGGCGCGACCAACTAAGAAGAAGCAACAATTAGCTTCACGCGGCGCGAAGCTTCGCAGGCCGCCCGGGGGACGGCGATCGATCAACGATCGTGCAAATGGGAATCGCAGGGTCAGGCCGCCGTCAGACGGCGGCTGACCTTCAGGGGGAGTCATGTTTCTTCGCATCCTCGATCGTCTTGAGGAGATACTGATCGCGACGCTGATGGCGCTCGCGACCTTCATCATCTTTCTCGCGGTGATGCATCGCTATCTCATTGGCATTCCCTTGCTTTATCCGTTGCTGTTTCCCATCAATCTGTCGTGGGCGCAGGAATTGTGCATCTACATGTTCGTGTGGGTGGCGAAGTTCGGTGCGGCCTATGGCGTGCGCACCGGCATCCATGTCGGCGTCGATGTTCTGGTCAACCAGCTCAAATCGCCGTGGCGAAATGTCGTTGTTCTGTTCGGCCTGTTTTGCGGCGCCTTCTTCACCGCCGTGATCGGTACCATGGGCGCGAAATTCGTG
>DATHHQ010000708.1:0-7141 GCA_035490095.1 Bradyrhizobium sp. | reverse complement strand
TAGTTTCATCGGGACGTTGGTTCGGCAACGCCCAGCACTTCGTCCGATCAATCGTCGGATTGCTTTGCCGATTTTACTTTGTCCCAGGAACGTCTTTTGATTCCGTTGAGTCATTTTCAGGGACGATCATCACTGGCGATTCGGACCTAACCCCACGGCCAGCGAAATAACCACTCCGAACACCATCGCGACGTAACTTGAGGTCGACACGTCAGGGCCGTTTCCCAGTGTCCAACCGAGATAAATGACAACGCCGGTAGCGACTAACAGCGACAGGAGCACAATCAGGATGATCCATGAACCAACGCCCATGCGAGCCGACGTCGTAGTCTCCGTTGATGTGCGATCATCGCTCGAACCTGTTCGAGCACACCGACCAGAAGTTCGGTAACCGTTCTTACATCATTCGCTCCCATCGTTGACGGGTCCGCACTTGAGGACTCGAGTCTAGGAGGAAGAAGCTCCGTGTCGCCTGCAAATCGGCGTGCGAATGGTGACGTGATCGAGTTTCATGTGAAGACTCCTTTCGCAGCGGAAACTAGAGCATTCACATCAGATAATTGGCTATGTTCTGAATATACTTTTCGGACTTTCCGAATGATGATCCTTGATAACCTCGCCTTGAGTTTGTTGAAGACCAGTTGAGATCTCTGCATCCCGGCGATCGATTACGAATGTCGACGTCATGCCACGGCGATTCGTACGTTTCGGCGGTCTGGTCGACGCCTCCTGACTTCCAGTATCCAGACGATACCGCCGTAAAAAAGCGCTAGTCCCCATAGCATCAGAAACTCGGCTCGCACGTCGGCGAGCGGAGCACCGAGTTGAGCGAGCCTCGTGAATCCATTGATCGCGGAGGTGCTTGGCACCAGCAATGAGGCCATATGGACAGCGGGTGGGATCACTTCGGTCGGCCACGCAAACCCTGCGAGGAAGAAAAATGGCAAACCGATCGCTGCCAGGACAAGTTGGACCGACAGCGGGTTTTTGAAGATCGCCGCAACGACAAGGCCTAACCCGCTGACGGAGAGGACAAACGGCACGGCGAAGATGAGAATCGGGACGACGCCGCCGAGCCTTGGCAAACCGTAAAAATAGGGCAGCGCGATCAGATAGAGCGGCAAGATGACCGCCTCGAGCAGCAGATAGGCCAGCATCTTTCCGGCAACGGTCGCGAAAGGCCCCGGCGGCGGACAATCTGTCGCGTTCTCGGCCGGAACAGGCCCGGGCAGAGCGCCGAGCAGCCCGACGCCCATAAGCAATATCTGTTGCAGGAGCAGGACGAAGGCACCCGGCAGGACATAAGTCGCGTAACCGCCCTGAGGATTGAACAGCGGCACCGCTGTCAATTGCATGGGATCGGAGGCGGCGTTAGCTAGTACCGGGTCGACGCCAATGCCGATCAGGCGGGCAGCTTCGACTTCCGCACCCACGGTTCGTGCCACCGCCGTGACCCCGCCGGAGACACGCTGATACACCAGGAAATAGCTGGCGTCGGCATAGAGCGCGATCGGCGACGCGCGGCCATGCAGCAAGTCGCGTTCGAAGTTCTTCGGGATCACCAGAATGCCGAAGATCTTGCGCGCATAGACCTCACGCTGTGCACTGACTAGATCGGGTAATACCAGGGTCACCGCGATATCGGATGTTGCATCGATGCGGCGCGCCAGTTCGCGGCTGACGGACGTCCCGTCACCATCGACGATGGCAATCGGCACGTCGCGCAAGGCTTCATTGAGGTAGGGCTGCGGATAAAACACAGCGTAGAACGCAGAGCCGACGATCAGCACGGCGAATACCGGCCGCAGCGCGAAGATGCGCCGGAACTCATCCCTGAAGACTGTAAGTACTTTCTTCATGGGAGCGCTTCCTTAAGCGCCGGCAGGGCGCCGGCGGCATCACGAGCGGCATGTGCGCGCATGCTTTCCAGCCGCAACGCGACGAGACCCGCAAAACCAACGACAAAAGCGAGCAGAACCAGGATCGGTTTCCACGACAGATCAAGCGGCGTGCCCCGGATGGTCTGATCGATCCGTGCCGTCAGGTACCAGGTACCAGGCAGGATGGCGCCAAAGCCATAAGCGAACGCATCCATGCCCAGGCGCGGGAAGCCAATTCCCATGAAGCCGAAGGCCGGCGACGTCAGCAGCGTGCCGATGCTGACGGCGCTCGCCGTCGGCTTGAGAAGCAGCGCAAGCAGAACGCCGAGGAATTGGCACGACAGGATAAAAAGCAATCCGGCAATGTCGAGCAGCCAGCCCCGGCCGCGCAGAGGCAACTCAAGAATGCCGAACAGCACGGCATCAGACAAACCGAGCACCATCAGAAACACGACAGTATAGGGCAGCACCTTGCCCGCCATCGCCGGCCAGAGTCCGCCGCCAAGCCGGCGAAGAATTCGCAATCGGTGGCGTGTTTCGACGTCTATTCCGACCGAATAGGCCGACGCCGTTACGACCACGATTTGCAGCAGACTCGGCAGAATCGCGGCAAGCAGAAAAAACACATAGTTCAGCGTTGGATTGAACAAAGCGTGGGTCTGTACCGGGATCGGTGAAAGCGCGGCTTCAGCTTCTTCGATCGGCTGACCTTGCGCGGTGCGCAGCGACAGCCGAATACCCGCGGCAGCGGTCGGCACCGCGGCGCTCACTCCACGCAAGGTAAGGTTGCCAATGGTAAGCGTCTGGGTGTTGTAAAAGAATACGACTTCGGGCCGGCGACCCGCGAACACGTCCCGCTCGAGATTTCGGGGCAGCATCAAGAGCCCGTGGACCTTGCCGGAAAGGATCATACCGCGTCCCTCCGCCAGCTCGCCGACGCGAACTGCGACCGCGGTATCCGGCGTGGCGTCGACCATTCGTATGATCGAGCGGGAAAGGTCGGAACTGTCGAGATCGAGAACCGCAATCGGCAACCGTGTCGCAAGACCTGCGCTGAATATCAGGGTGAGCAGCGCCATCAGGCCAATCGGGACGATAGTGATGAAGGCGAGCAGGAACGGACGGCGGCGAAGCCAGTCGATTTCCCGCCAGAACACCAGCCAGAAGCCAGGCCGCAAATGTCTTCGGGCCAACATTTCAGCTTCCCCGCTTCGTCCAGGCAACGATCGCGCTCATGCCCGGGCGCAAGCCCTCGACAGGTTGGGTCGGCATCGCGCGGACCTCGAAGGTGCGCAAATCGAAATCGCCGGTGGCTCGCGTGGCACGCCACGTCGCATATTGTCCCTGAACATTTATCATGGTCACGCGCACCGGCATGACTTGGGACTTGAATGCCGGCACGGTGACATCGAAGGTATCGCCGATCTTCAGCCCGCCGAGCAAATCCTCCCGCAGGTTGAAGGTGAACCAGATTTTGTGGGTGTCGATCAGCGAAAACAGCGGCGAACCGGCGCTGAAATTCTCGCCGAGCGAAGCGACACGCGTCGTGACCTGAGCGGCGATCGGGGCGCGGATCGTCAGCTCTGCGACATCCACGTCGCGCTGATTCAGCGCCGCCTCCGCTTGCTTGACCTGAGCTGCGGCAAGCGCCCGTTCTTCCGGACTGGCGCCGGTGGTTGCCAGTTGCAGGGCAGCCTGGGCCGATTCGCGTTTGCGAATGGCCGATTCCAGATTGCGGGTAGCTTCATCGACGGTTGCCTGGGGCGTATTGCCGGTCCGGGCAAGTTGGGCCTTCCGGTCATAAGTCTCCTGGTTGAGAGTGACATCGGCTTCCGCAGCCGCGAGTTCGGCCTTACGGGCAGCAATGGTCTCCGGCCGCGTGCTATTGATGCGATCGAGATCGGCCTTGGCGACGCTTAGCGCCGCCCGCGCGGCGATCAGGGTGGCAACGAGTTGCGGGCTCTCAAGTTCGGCGATTACTGCACCTCGTTCGACGGAATCGCCGACGTCGACTTGAAGCTTGGCGATACGACCTGCAACGCGAGGGCTGATATCGACGCGGTCGCTGGAGACTTCGCCTTGCACGGTAAGCGGCGGCGGGCGCGTCGCGAGCCATAACACGAGTCCGAAAACAGCGAGCCCAAGCGCTCCAACCATCCATCGAAGACCCTTCACGCGGCCCATTAGAATCTCTCCTGAAGATTCGTAATCTGATCCTCAGCGCCGCCGGCGCGCTCCGCTTCAAAGCATACCACGCTTTCTCCCTTGTTTCAGGACTGACTGCGAAGCGACGCAAATTTGTGCGAGCCGCTGATGGCTGCGTCGCTAGCTTGCCAGGACTTCCCGTATGACATTGGGCAACAGGCGGCGGGCCGGCTCGCTTTGCCACAGTTGCCTGTCTGCCGAATAGCGGCCGCCACCCACCACCGCGAACACCGCGATCATGACGGCCCAGAACACGCCGAACTCGTAGCCCCCATCCGGCAGCGCCCACACATAGCCGATCTGAAAATGTCCGCCCAACAGCATCGACATCAGCAAATACACCGATCCGAGCAATGCAACCGGACGCGTGAACAGTCCCAATGTGAGTCCGACCGCGGAAATCAGTTCGATCGAACCGGCGAGTGCAACCTGTATGGCGGGCAAGTGAATCCCCAGGCTCTCGAAATAGAGCGTGTAGATCTTGAATTGAAAGGGCCCGCCGAGGATGTGACTTCCGAAATGAGGCACGAACATCAAGCCGACATAGACTCTGATGAACATCAGTGCCGATTCATTGAGCGACACTTCTCGCGAATCCGACGATGCTGCGGCAGAGGCGGCCCGCAAGATGAAGTGGGCGAACACAAGAGCGCCCAGAAACCAACCGAGGGGCTCAAAACCCGGTATGCCCGGGCCCGTCGCGACCAGCAGATCGAGATCCTCAGGTTTCAAACCGGTGATGTCGGCCGGAGGATTCAAACGCAGAATGCTGAACAAGCGTGAAACCACGGCGGTGGCGAGCGCCAACGCGGCGATGGCCGTGAAGGAGCCACGCAGATTCCAAAAAGCGGATATCAGCAATAGCGCCATCCAGATCGTGGTCGATGCGGCAAACCACGCGGTGACAGGTTGGGTAAGGATGACACTCAAACCCCATCCGATCATGATGATCGCCACCGCCAATGTCACGCGGCTCAACCATCGCGCAGAGTCATTGATACTCATTGCACCGGTTCCGCTGTTGTACTTCGATTGGAGAGAGCTCCCTGTTTCGTCCTTTTGCGCAAACAACATCTGCGATCTCCTGCTTGCCGGTTGCTAGTCGACCCTGGCGACGCCCATCTCTTGCAGCAGCGTCAGATTGTCCTCGATGTGCCAATTATCGGCGATGCGGCCGTTCTCGATCTTGACGAGGTCGGTGGCGATGAAGGGGATCGGCTGGCCTTTGCCCTGCGTCTGCCCGAACCTGCCGGTGAAATGGCCGGTGAAGTTCATATGAACGGTGACGTAGTCGCCGGCGACGATCATCTTCTCTACCGTGACCTTGAGATCGGGCACGGCGGCGCGGAAACGGCGTGAGGCGAAGGCCGGTCCCTCAGGTCCTTGCGGCCGGCCCGGTGGCAGCGTGTGATCGGTGAAGTTAGGCGCGACGGCTTCCTGCAGCAGGGCCTCGTCGCCGGTGTTCCAGAAATCGTAGAATGCGCGGACTGCCTTCAGGGCCGCCTCGCGTTGCGCATCGGGGATCGGCACGGCGACGACGAGGTCATTGATCTTGACGCTGTCAGCAGCAAAGGCCGGCGTGGCCAGCGAAAGTGCCAATGCGGTGAGGAGTTCGGTGCCGCGGGGCATGCGTCCCTGGTCGTGCTTCGCGCGGGCCTGCTTCGATCGATCTGACATCGGGAAGTCTCCTTCAGCCTATCGGCCCAGGCAGGCCGGTGACGCTCGGCGATCCCCGATCGACAACCGGCGTGCCGGCGCGGTTGGCCAGCACGTAGCGGGCGATCTCATCTTTCCGGGCAAACCAGACATCCTCTCTTCCCTTTGCGTAGGTGAGGAAGCGGTCGAGGGCTCGCACCCTGCCGGCGTGGCCGGAGATGCGGTCGTGCAGGCTTATCACCATCATGCGCCGTCGCCGCGCGCCCTCTTCGTAAAGCTGATCGAACTCGTCGCGCAGCGCCTGCTCATAGGCGGTCGGATTCCAGCCAACGAAGGGAAAAGAGACGATGTCGTTCAAATGGAAGGTATAGGGGACGGTCACGAAATCCCGTCCGCGCACCGGGACGATAAATGGCTCGTCGTGGCTCGGCTCGTCGATGTGATAGAGAAAGCCGAGATCCTGCAGTATCTCCAGAATGTGAATGGAGTTGCGCATCCAATAGGCGTTCCAGCCGATCGGCTTCTGGCCGGTGACCCTGTGAATCGTCTCGACGCTATCGGCGATGAAACGTTTCTCCTCATCGCGTGGGAGCTGATACGAATTGTCCCACACCCGGCCATGCGCGGCGGCCTCGTGACCGCGTCGTACGATTTCCCGGGCGAGGTCGGGAGTGGTCTCCACCGCCTTGCCGATCATGAATGAGCTGAGCTTGATGCCATGCTTGTCCATGAGATCGAGCACGCGGGGGATACCCTCGTAATGACCATAGGCGAAGAACGCGTTGGTCGGCAGATCCGGGATGCCTTTCTCAATCGGGTCCGGGATCACGCCTCCTGCACCCGAAATCGGTTGGCCGCCACCCTCGAACATGAGTGAGAGACTCACGGCTAATCGCGTGCCGTTCGGCCAGAAGCCGCCTGCGTAGCGGTCAGACGCATTAATGGTCGGAGTCGCGGCGCTGGCGGCGCCGGTCCGGCCACTGGCAGCGGCAGCGAGTGCGACGGTGGCGCCGACGGTCTGAAGAGCCTCTCGGCGATTGAGGTGTGGCGGCTTCTGTGCGGGATTGATCATTCGCGACTCCGTCTGCCTTACGCGCTCTCAACTCATCTTGATTGGGTCGACTCTCCGGGGCCGGGTGAAGGAATGTCACCAAATGGCAAACATCCAGGCCGTATGCCATGCCATAACGGTGTTCTAACCCGGCGGCGCAGAGCGATTCCTTGAAGCAGTTCTGAGTATTTCTGAGAAAGTGAGAGGCCTTGCCCGGAAAGTGGTCGGCGACTTCAACGCACGACGCAGCAAAGGTCGTCGGCCGGCGACCGAGGCGGCAGTACCTGTTTGCGCGCTGCTAAATTCTGATAAAACGTGAGATAACCTGAACAGGGGCCTCGAGTGCGCA
>DATHHQ010000707.1:0-2891 GCA_035490095.1 Bradyrhizobium sp. | reverse complement strand
ATCGCTCCGCGAGCCTGAGGCATCGCTCCGCGAGCCTGAAAATGGCGACTGGCTTTCGTTGAAGCCGCCGCCGGCCTGTCCGCCGCCACGACCGCCATTCTGATTGCGCGCGCGATTGGCCTGCGCGCGCTGCCAGCCCGGTGTCGAATAGCTCGAGCCGAACGATTCCACATTGTCGAACCGCGATGGGCCGTAGCCGCTGCTGCCACCCCAGCCCGAGCCGCCCTTGGATTCCGTGATCTCGACATTCGGCGCCGGCAATTCGTCGAGAAAGCGCGACGGGATCGTGGTCGACCAGGTGCCGTGTATCCGCCGGTTGGTGGCGAAGTAGAGTTTGGCGCGGCGGCGCGCGCGGGTCAGCCCGACATGGGCGAGACGGCGCTCTTCCTCGAGTCCGGCGCGGCCCTGTTCATCGAGCGTGCGCTGGCTCGGAAACAGGCCTTCCTCCCAGCCGGGCAGGAATACGTTGTCGAATTCCAACCCCTTGGCCGAATGCAGCGTCATCAGCGACACCGCGTCGTCCTCGGCGCCGCCGTCGCGGTCCATGACCAGCGAGATGTGTTCGAGAAATCCTTGCAGGTTCTCGAACTCCTCCATCGAGCGCACCAGCTCCTTGAGGTTTTCGAGGCGGCCGGCGGCGT
Organism: Bradyrhizobium sp.; assembly: GCA_035490095.1. GTDB lineage: Bacteria > Pseudomonadota > Alphaproteobacteria > Rhizobiales > Xanthobacteraceae > Bradyrhizobium. Next base: position 2,250 of record DATHHQ010000707.1, on the reverse strand, counting down.
CGGCGGAACGATCCTTCTGCCACATTTCGGTGTAGCCGCTCTCGTCGAGCACGATTTCGGCCAATTCGGTATGCGAGGTCACTTCGCGCTGCGCACGCCAGCGATCGAAACTGATGATCAGGTCGCGCAGGGAACCGCGCGCCTTCGGTTTCAGTTCATCGGTTTCGACCACGGCGCGGGCCGCCTCGGACAGCGGAATGCGGCGCTTGCGGGCATGGTCATGCAGCATCTGCACAGTGGCGTCGCCGAGACCGCGCTTCGGCACATTGACGATCCGCTCGAAGGCAAGATCGTCGGCCGGCGAGTTGATCACGCGCAGGTAAGCCAGCGCGTCGCGGATTTCCGCCCGCTCGTAGAACCTGGGGCCGCCGATCACGCGATAGGGCAGGCCTAGCGTGACAAAACGGTCTTCGAATTCGCGCATCTGGAACGAGGCCCGCACCAGGATCGCGATATCGTTGAGCTTGTGGTCGGCGCGCTGCAGTTCTTCGATCTCTTCGCCGATGGCGCGGGCTTCTTCCTCCGAGTCCCAGGAGCCGGTGACGGTGACCTTCTCGCCGTCGACGTCTTCGGTGCGCAGCGTCTTGCCGAGCCGGCCTTCATTGTGCGCGATCAGGTGGGATGCCGCGGCAAGGATGTGGCCGGTGGAGCGATAGTTGCGCTCCAGCCGAATGACCTTGGCGCCGGGAAAGTCGTGGTCGAAGCGCAGGATGTTGTCGACCTCGGCACCGCGCCAGCCATAGATCGACTGGTCGTCGTCGCCGACGCAGCAGATGTTTTTGGGAGCAGATTGCGGTTGGGGCGACGTCATTCCGGGATGCGCTGAAAGCGCAGACGCGGAATCCCGAGCTGCTTGCCCATCTCCAGATTCCGGGTTCATCGCTTCGCGATGCCCCGGAATGACGGAGGAGTCAGCGCGCGCCGGAACGACGGGAGCGTCGACGGCCCCCGGGATGATGGACGAAAGAGGCGCGCCCGGCTTCGAGGGCGCCTGCGACAGCAGGCGCAGCCACAGATATTGCGCCACGTTGGTATCCTGATATTCATCCACCAGAATGAATTTGAAGCGGTTCTGGTATTGCCTGAGCACGTCGGGATGTTCGCGAAACAGCCGGATGTTTTCCAACAGCAGATCGCCGAAATCGGCGGCGTTGAGAATCTTCAGCCGCTCCTGATAGAGCGCGTAGAGCTTGCCGCCCCTGCCGTTGCCAAACACCGCGGCTTCGCCCGGCGGCACCTGCGACGGCGTCAGCCCGCGATTCTTCCAGCCGTCGATCAATCCGGCGAGCATCCGCGCCGGCCAGCGTTTGTCGTCGATGTTGTCCGCCTGCAAAAGCTGCTTCAGCAGGCGGACCTGGTCGTCGACATCGAGCACGGTGAAATTGGATTTCAGCTGCACGAGTTCGGCGTGGCTGCGCAGAATACGCCCGCCGATCGAATGAAACGTGCCGAGCCACGGCATGCCTTCGACGGCCTGGCCGAGCATCTGGCCGAGTCGCAGCTTCATCTCGCGCGCCGCCTTGTTGGTGAAGGTGACCGACAGGATTTCGCCGGGGCGGGCGCGGCCCATGCTGAGAATATGGGCGATGCGACAGGTCAGCACGCGCGTCTTGCCGGTGCCGGCCCCCGCCAGCACCAGGACCGGTCCGTCCAGCGTTTCCACCGCCTCGCGCTGCTCGGGATTGAGGCCAGCGAGATATTGCGGGGTCGCAGCCGCCCGCGCGCGCGCAGCAATGCCGCCAGCCGAGGGCTGGTGGTCGGGGACGCCTTGAGGGGTCAGCTTGTTCGGCTCAGTCATGCGAATCGTCTTCCGCCCACGATGGCACCGCGGGGCCGTGAAGGGGAGCCTTCATAGCAGGATTAAAGGGCATATGGGGGTTCGGCGGCAGATTTGACAGGAGTTATCCCGTCGCGCGGCGAGGGCGAATTTCGACATCCTGCCTGCATTTTGTTCCCAGGGAATCAACATTTTTCGCCGGTCCGGCGCTCCGATCTGCGCGGAACAATTGTTCCAAGGCTGGATTATTTCCGCAGCCGATGCGCGAGGCTCATCGTCGCGCTGATCGTCGAAACAGAAAGTGGAAAGCAAAGGTTCTGATCATGCTGAGTTGGGTCGTTACGTTTTTGGTCGTCGCGCTGATCGCAGGCATTCTGGGTTTTGGCGGCATTGCCGGTGCCTCCGTCGAAATCGCCAAGATCATCTTTTTCATTGCGGTCGTGCTGTTCCTGATCTCGGCCGTGGTTGGTCTG
>DATHHQ010000706.1:0-21297 GCA_035490095.1 Bradyrhizobium sp. | reverse complement strand
CCGAAAAATAGCCCGGCGAATCCTGGAACAGATGGATTTCCAGATCATCGAAGCCGAGGACGGCGAGCAGGCGCTTGAGATCTGCAAGCGCGGATTGCCCGAGGCGATCCTGCTCGACTGGAACATGCCCGTGATGGACGGTTACGAATTCCTTGGCAACCTGCGCCGCCTGCCCGGCGGAGACCAGCCCAAGGTGGTGTTCTGCACCACTGAAAACGACGTCGCGCACATCGCGCGCGCGCTGGGTGCCGGCGCCAACGAATACATCATGAAGCCCTTCGACAAGGACATCGTCGCGGCGAAATTCCAGGAAGTCGGGTTGTTTACGCTGCCGGCGTAGCCGGTCCCGCCATTACGTCGTGTTTGTATCAGTTAGCGTCAGGTCGAGATATGAGTGCTGAACCAATCGCCGGGGCAACCCCTGAAGACGATCGCATTCGGAGCGGCGGTCATCCGTGCCGCCCGATGTCACGTCGGCCATCCGCGCGGCTGGCCTGGTGGACTGGCATTCGCGTCACGGTGCCGTCGCTGGTCGACATCCATCAGAAATCGTTCCGAACCGCATCGAGAGGCCGCCAGTGACACCGCCCGATTATGAATACCTGCGCAAGCTTCTCAAGGACCGTTCCGGTCTCGATCTGTCGGCCGACAAGCAATATCTGATTGAAAGCCGGCTGCTGCCGCTTTCGCGGAAATCCGGCCTGGCCGGCATCGGCGAACTCGTGCAAAAAATGAAGGGCGGATCGGCTGACATCACCACCCAGGTGGTCGAGGCCATGACCACCAACGAGACATTTTTCTTTCGCGACAAGGTTCCGTTCGATCACTTTCGCGATTCGATCATGCCGGAGATTCTGCAGGCGCGCACCAGCCGCAAGACCCTTCGGATCTGGTGCGCCGCCGGCTCGACCGGCCAGGAGCCCTATTCGCTGGCGATGTGTCTGAAGGAAATGGGCGCCGCGCTTTCAGGCTGGCGGGTCGAAATCCTCGCGACCGATCTTTCGCAGGAGGTGCTCGAAAAATCCAGGGCGGGAATCTACAGTCAATTCGAAGTCCAGCGCGGCCTTCCGATCCAGATGCTGGTCAAGTACTTCAAGCAGACCGGAGAGCTCTGGCAGATCAACGCCGATATCCGCGCCATGGTTCAGCATCGGCAGCTGAATTTGTTGCACGATTTTTCCCAGCTCGGGGTCTTCGATGTGATTTTCTGCCGGAACGTTCTGATCTATTTCGATCAGGACACCAAGATCAACATCTTCAACCGTCTCGCCAAAACCACGGAACCGGACGGCTTCCTCGTGCTGGGAGCAGCCGAAACCGTGGTCGGGCTGACCGATGTCTTCAAGCCTTATCCGGAGCGGCGCGGTCTCTATCGGCCCAGCGGTGTGCGCGCGATGCCGGCCATTGGCGCGGTAGCGCCGAAGCTCGCTGCGATGGGAGGTCGCTGACAAGTGTCAGACGACAACAAAGCACCGGAACGCGTGGCCTTCAGCCGCGGATATGGCGTCTGCATCATGGGCATTGACGGAACGTGGCGTCGCGACTGCATGCTCAACGCCATATCGGACACCGACGCGATACTTACCGTCGAGGGATCCATTCAAGGCCTCAATCTCAAGGAGTTCTTCCTGCTGCTATCGTCGACCGGCCTGGCCTATCGGCGATGCGAACTTGTCCGCGTCAACGGCACCGAGATCGATGTTCAATTCCTAAAGGGAAAGAACAAGAAAAAGAAGGCGGGCGCCGCGAAGAGGCAAGAGGCCCTCGTCGGCGGCTGAATGCAGTCCGCCGGTTGAGCAGCTTCGTGGCTGCAGAGTTTCGTTGTTGAAGCGCCCTCCAACGACAGCTGCTCACGCATACCTTGACCAATTCGCGGGACCGTAAAAACTGCTTGATCATTTCCCGTAGTTGTACTTAGCCCAAAATTAAGGTTATGGCGGGACTAACGAATTAGAGTCGAATCGACAGTGCCGGTCACGATTCATCATTTTTTCGGTCGCAAAAGAGGAATTTCGAGATGTTTTCGCGGAGCAATTCGGCCGCACAAGCGGCGTTGGCGCAGGTCGAAGCGATCAGCAAGTCGCAGGCTGTCATCGAGTTCAATCTGGATGGCACGATTGTCACCGCGAACGAAAATTTCCTGAAAACGCTCGGTTATTCGCTCAGCGAGATCCAGGGCAAACATCACAGCATGTTTGTCGAGCCGGCGATGCGCGACAGCGCCGCCTATCGCGAATTCTGGGCGAGTCTCAACCGCGGCCAATACCAGGCCGCTGAATACAAGCGCATCGGCAAGGGCGGCAAGGAAGTCTGGATTCAGGCTTCCTACAATCCCATGCTCGACCGCAATGGCAAGGTCTCTAAAGTCATCAAGTTTGCGACCGACATAACCGCGGAGAAACTTGCCAACATGGAAGATGCTGGCATGATTGCAGCGATTGGCCGGGCGCAAGCGGTGATCGCGTTCAATCTGGATGGCACGGTCGTTACGGCCAACGAAAATTTCCTGAAAACACTCGGTTATTCGCTTGGCGAGATCCAGGGCAAGCATCACAGCATGTTTGTCGAGCCGGCGATGCGCGATAGCGCCGCGTACCGTGAATTCTGGTCGAGTCTCAACCGCGGCGAATACCAGGCCGCGGAATACAAGCGCATCGGCAAGGGCGGCAAGGAGGTCTGGATCCTGGCGAGCTATAACCCGATCCTCGATGAAAAGGGCAAGCCCTTCAAGGTTGTGAAGTTCGCAACCGATGTCACGCAGCAGAAGCTGCGTACCGCCGATCTGGCAGGCCAGATTGCCGCGATCGGCAAGTCGCAGGCGGTGATCGAGTTCAACATGGATGGCTCCATCCTCACGGCGAACGAAAACTTCCTGAATGCGCTGGGCTATTCGCTTGGCGAGATCCAGGGCAAGCGTCACAGCATGTTTGTCGAGGCTTCGGAACGTGACGGCGCGGCCTATCGCGAATTCTGGGCAAATCTGAACGCCGGTCTGTACCAGGCGGGAGAATTCAAACGCATCGGCAAGGGCGGCAAGGAGATCTGGATTCAGGCATCCTACAACCCGATCCTCGATCTGAACGGCAAGTCCTTCAAGGTCGTCAAATACGCGACGGACACCACCGCTCAGGTGATTGCCCGCAAGAGGGCCGAAAGCGTGCGCGGCATGATGGAGACGGTGGCGGCAGGCGCTGAGGAGTTGAACGCCTCGGTGCGCGAAATCTCCGAGACGATGACCAAGTCCAGGCAAACGGCGTCGGAGGCGGTTGTCAGGGTTGATGCGGCGGATCAACAGGCGCAACGTCTGAGCGCTGCGAGCGAATCGATGGGCGGCATCGTTGAGTTGATTGGAAATATTACCGGCCAGATCAATCTGCTGGCGCTTAACGCCACCATTGAGTCCGCACGGGCTGGCGAAGCCGGCAGAGGGTTTGCAGTTGTTGCTTCCGAGGTGAAGAACCTCGCCAACCAGGCCAAGCAGGCCACCGACAAGATCGGGCAGGAAATCGGAAACCTCAACGGCATTTCGGCTGACGTGGTCAGTGCGCTCACGGCGATCAAGCAGTCGATCCAGGAAGTCAGCGAGTATGTGACGTCAACCGCCGCGGCGGTCGAGGAGCAGAGCACGGTAACGAGCGAGATGTCATCGAGCATGCAGCGCGCCGCAGCAGAAGCTGCCGGCTCAGCACGATAAGCAATCGCAAGACCGGGGCGCGGTGGCGCATGCGGGCTTCCGGATCTCGACGGGACACCGGCGTCAGGATTCGTCGTGGCCCGGGACGTCAAGGCGCGAACCGAGCTCGCGTGATGCCCGGGGCTGGATCATGATCCGATTAAATTGAATCGGATCACGATCTCATCTCTTTCCTTGAGCATGATCTCCGGGCAAACGCTTCGCGTTTGTCCCGAGGGAAAACCGGTTCCCACCCATCGGGTCGTGGCCAGAGGGCTTGCTTTTCCGGATCAGGCGCTAGCCAACCAAATGCGGGCGTAAGCAAGTTGCCGTAATTTGTTTGCGGCACGATATCGGCTTGATAGAGGCCTTCGCGCGGCGCCGCGGAAGCCGCGTTATGGCGTAACCATATGTGGCTGCAAATCAGCCACTCGAACAGCGCGGTGATCGAGGTTGGTCCGGGACCGGCAATTGCCGAAGTTCGGATTGCCGTTGAGCCGTGAAGTGTTTTTGCGAGTTATTGTTTAGCTGGCAATCGCCGCTTTTTCGGAGCTGCCAGCCAATCCTGTTAGCAAGTGCCGGTAGTGGGCGATCGGCTGTGGCCGTCCGATAAAATACCCCTGAACCTCGTTGCATCCTTCCGTCACCAGGAAGGCGAGTTGTTCTTCAGTCTCGACACCTTCGGCAATAACGGGCAGCGCCAGGGCGCGGCCTAACCCCACAATGGCGTGGATGATCGCGGTCGCCTGATTATTCGTTCCGATTTTTGCGATGAAGGTCTGGTCAATCTTGATTTTGTCGAACGGGAACGCCTGGAGATATGACAGCGAGGAATATCCGGTGCCGAAATCGTCCATGGCGACGCGAACGCCCAGGTTCTTGATCTTGCGCAGGATGGCGATGGCGCGCTCGAAATCATCGATCAGCACGCCCTCGGTGATTTCGATTTCAAGGCGCTGCGGGTTCAGGCCGGTTTCGAGCAGCACCGAAAGAATCATGTTTGGAATGTCGCCGCGGCGAAAATCGACGGGCGACAGATTAACTGCGATCGAAAGCGGATTGGCCCACGAGGCCGCTTCCCGGCAGGCCTCGCGCAACACCCATTCGTCGATCTGTCCGATCAAGCCGGTCTCTTCCGCCAGTGGAATGAATATCCCGGGAGACACCATGCCCCGCACGGGGTGTCGCCAGCGCACCAGGACCTCGAAGCCGAACACCTCGCCCCCGGTAACGGCCTGCGGCTGAAAATACAATTCCAGTTCGTTGCGCTCCGTGGCGACAGCAATTTCTTGCTGAAGGGCTCTTTTTTCCCGAGTATGCCGGTCCATCGCAGGTTCAAAGAAGCGAATCGTTCCGCGCTGTTCTGTCTTCGCGCGATAAAGTGCTGCTTCCGCATTCGCGACCAGGGTATCCATGTCCGAGCCGTGTTGCGGAAAAATGCTGACCCCGACGGTGAAGCTTCCGTCGACATCATAGTCGTCGATGCGAACGGGCGCGTCACCGACCGACGACAATCTCTGACAAAGCTCTTCTGCTGCGGCCGGTTGTGTTCCACCTGACAACACGATCGTGAACTCGTCGCCGCCGAGCCGTGCTAGGAACGCTCCGTCGCAAGCCAGCGTAAGCCTGCGTCCGATCTCCTTGAGAAAGCGATCGCCTGCCGAATGACCGTACATATCGTTGATTTCCTTGAATCGATCGAGGTCGATGCAAAGCAGCGCAAATGTTTCGTTGCCGGCGGATGCGCGCTGGAAGGTATCTGCCAGGTGATTGCCGAACGCAGCCCGGTTGGGCAATTCGGTGAGCGGATCGTGAAAGGCCAGGTGTGCGATGCGGGCTTCACTCCGCGTGCGCTCGGTGATGTCCTCATGCGTTGAGACCCATCCGCCATTTTGAATCGGCTGGTAGGCAACGTTGACGATCCGGCCGTCGACCAGTTCCGCGGTGAAACTGTCGGGAGAACGAGTCTCAACCGCCGTCTGCAGCTTTGCACCATATTGTCCGAGGTCCCGGTAAGCTGTTCCTGCGACTTCGCGGGCCTCGAGCATCTCTTCATGGGTGCAGCCCACGAATATCCGTTCGGGCGAAATCCGGTACATCTTCAGATAAAGATCATTCCAGAGCATCAGGCGGTTATCAGGGCCGAACATGCACAGTCCAAGCTTCATGTTATTGAGCGCGGCGTCCAGCTTCATCATCATGGCGTAGTCGTCATCGGCACGCGTCTTGAGATGGGATTGCATGGCATCGAGCGATCGCAGCAGGCGGCCAAGTTCGTCGGGCCGTTGACTGGCGATCTGGTCGGTGAAATTGCCGGCCGCCACGCGTTCGGCGACCTGCATGGCCTCAAAGATCGGCTTGCTCATGGAGTAGGAAAAACTGATCGCAAGCATGATCCCGACCAGTGTTGTTCCTATCGCCAGCGTCAGCATGATGGTGCGGGCATCCGCAACCGCCGTCTCGGCTGCCATCCGATATTCAAAGCCATACGCGGCGACGGTCTCGACGAGGTCGTCAAGCGCCTTTGCGGCGTCATTGCCTTTTTGCATTAACCCGAAGGAAGCCGGCACCATCGTGAGGCCATCTGACGGAGGCCTGAGAAGCTGCAATTCCGTCTCCGACCAGTCGCGAAAGCGATCTTCCGCGCCGGCTAGCGCAGCTGCGACGTCGTCATTGTCGATGCGCTCTCGAACGATTTTCAGATCGCCCGCTATTTCGTTGAGCAAAGCGCGGAACGCGATGACGGATTCGGCCGGCACGCCGTCAGCCAGGCCGGGCGGTATCAGGCGACGGGCTTCGTTCAGCGCCGCATGCGCCGAACGGGCATGATTGATGCCCATCAGCGGTCCGTCGTACAGGCGCACGGCAAGATCTCCCGACGCCGCGATTCCCCTGAAGCCAGAAAACGCCACCGAGCAGGCTAGGACCACCAGGGCACTAAACGCGAGAAAGAACTTGTAACGGATGGACATCATCGTGCTCCAGCGAGCGGCTGGAGCGGGATGACTTTTCTTTGAATCGTCATCCCGCTCTATCTTTTTGTTTGAGCATGATCTTTTCGGAAAACCGGTACCCACTTTTCCGGATCATGCTCTAAGCGTAACTAGTCTGAAATCCTGACCGTCAATTTCATGCGCGGATGGATGGCGCAGAACACCTGCGCCTCGCCTGCTGCCGTGAAGGTGACGTCTGTCGAGGCGCCGGGCCGCTGCGAGCCGAGATTGAACTCGTTTCCCTTGCTGATCGACGCGATGTTATGGGGAACGTTATCGTCGTTGAGAAATGTCAGCGACCCGCCCGCCTTGATGGTGACGCTGTCGGTCGAGAACATCCGGCCTTGTTGGCGGATCGTCTGCATGGCGACAAGGCCGCCGGCCGCCAGGCCGAGGGGAATGACGAGAAGGAGCGTGGCAATCTTTCGCATGGAACGTTTCCTGGGCTGACGATCTCAGCGGGGAAGAACAGGGATGATGGTCGGACCGGGATTACCGGTTAAGGTTTTCAGGAAGGCGACGAGATCGGATTTATCCTGCGGCGTGAGACCGAGAGGTCCGATCAGGTCCGATCGGCTTGGCCGATCCGTACCGCCGCCGTCATAATGTTCGACCACCTCTTCAAGGGTCGCGATCGATCCATCGTGCATATACGGGCCCCGGCGCTCGATCTCGCGGAGCCCCGGGGTCTTGAACGCGTGCATCATCTTGGGAATATTTGGAAGCAAAGCTGCGCGGCCGCTATCGGTGCTTCGAAGGCCGGTGTCGTGAAAACCGTCATTGGTGAAATTCCAGCCTTCGTGGCAGAGCGAGCACTGACCTTTGCTGTTGAAAATCGCAAAGCCCCGCTTGGCCGCTTCCGAGATGGCGCGCTCGTCACCCTCGATCCAGGCGTCGAACGGCGACCGCTCGGAGACCACGGTCCGTTCATAGGTGGCGATGGCCTCGGCAAGGGTCGTCGGATTCATGCCTCTTCCAGGGAAGGTCGAGGCAAACAGCAAACCGTATTCGGTGATCGAAGCCAGCCGCTCCATGAGCTGGTCGATCGGCATGTTCATTTCGCCGGCGGATTGGATCGGGAGCAGTACCTGCTGCTCGAGATTCTGAGCGCGGCCGTCCCACATGAAGCGCGCGCCCCAGGCGGAATTGATGATGGTTGGCGATCGCCGGTCCAGCTTCGTCATGCCGCGTCCGACGCCGAGCGCCAGCCCATCGCCCCAGCCAAAGCCGGGGGTATGACAGCTTGCGCAGGACTGCGCCGACATCGCCGAGAGGCGCGGATCGAAATACAGCTTCTTGCCGAGCGCGGCCTTGGCCAGCGTATAGGGGTTCTCCTTGGGAAACGGGATAAACACCGGACGCCGGTATTCCGCCTTCATCGCGTCGGTGTCCGCAGCCGTCGCGAGCTCAACGGGAACTCGACGCGTCTCTCCGACGATCGCCGATCCCAACGTGATATTGACAAATCCGATCGTGGCGGCGATGACCGCGGCGCCGATCAAGCCTGAACGAATGACAACGGGGGTGGACATGTGAGGGTACCGCTATCCGACGCGCTTCACACGCGACCGACCAAACGAGCCGACCGAAGCTCGTATGCGGCAGACTCGTTCGTTTCATGCGGTGATCTCTTGGTATCGCGCAGAAGGTGAAGGGTTACCTCAAGACTAGTGTTGCACGTGTTCAGCGCGGCCCTTGCATTTTGGTAACGAGGCGTGAGGTCATCCAGCACGACAACCTTGGCGGAAAGTCCGGGATCACTGAGAGGGGGTTCCATCGCAATGGCCGACTCGATCAGCTTCATGCTGGCGCGGACGTGCTCGATCAGGGATACGAGTTCCGAAACGATCGAACCCTCTCCGTCGTTTCGATCGTCGGATCGGGCCGAAAATCCGCCGCCTTCTGCGCTCTGCATAAGTGCTCTCCTCGACTGTGTTTTTAATGTCTCCGGTACTACTTGTGCGTTAAGTCTTGGCGCCGTACAAATACGGGTGGGTTCGAATCTGTATCGAGTGCGCGCGTCATTTCTTCCTGTCGATGGACGATGGCATATGGCCGATAAACCACTCCCCCGAGGCGAGATCTTCGTTGTCGACGACGATCCGGCGATTCGTGAAATCCTGTCGATGGTCTTGTCGGCGGGTGGCTATAAGGTCATCTGCTTTGCGGATGGTGCGGCGCTGTTGGCGGTGGCGCGGACCCGATGCCCTTCTTGCATCCTGCTCGATGTCCATATCCCTGGTAAGTCGGGCCTCGATATTCTGAAAGAGCTTCACGGCGAGGATTATCCCGCGCCGATCTTCATGATCTCCGGGCAGGGCGATATCGCCATGGCGGTCAGCGCGATCAAGAGCGGCGCGCTGGACTTCATCGAAAAGCCGTTCCGGGGCAGCGAAATCGTCACGCGGCTGGATGAGGCGATCGGCGCATATGCACGTCGACAGGCAGAAGACTCCGCGTCGAATGTCGCATCGCTTCATTTTCCAGGCCGGGAACCATTGACGCGGCGTGAACGCGAAGTGCTGGAGCAGTTCGCCTCCGGCGCCTCCAACAAGGAAGCCGGGCGCGAGCTCGGAATCAGCCCGCGTACGATTGAGGATCATCGCGCCAACATCATGAAGAAGCTCGGCGCAAGGAATGCCGCCGATCTCATCCGGATCGTGATGACCGTCTCGCGCAATTCCTGATCCGGCGCGGGCGCGCATCCCGTAACGGACGCCGCGTCACTTCAATCAAAGCGCGCCGCTTCAAATCAAAGACGGCTCTGGTAGGCGAGCGCCTTTCGGATCATTCCGGCCATATCCGATTTGCGATATGGCTTGGCGAGCAGCAGGACTCCGGTGTCGAGTCGGCCGTGGTGAATGATCGCATTCTCGGTGTAGCCCGAGGTGAACAGCACCTTTAGCCCGGGCTTGCTCTTTTGCACCTCGGTGGCCAGCTGGCGGCCATTCATTGCGCCCGGCATGATCACGTCGGTGAAAAGCAGATCGAATTGATTGCCTGCTGCGATGATCGCCAGCGCTTCCGCCCCGTTCGCCGCATCCAGCGTGACGTAGCCCAGCGAACGCAATTGGGTCAGCACATATTCTCTCACCAGTTTGTCGTCTTCGACGACAAGAATTGTTTCGTGTCCGCCTTGAATGGCCGGTGCCATGGCGGCCTCGGGAGCAAGCGAGGCGCCCGTACCCGGCGGCAGGTAGATCTTGATGGTGGTGCCGTGGCCTTCCTCGCTGTAGATCTTGATGTGCCCCGCAGATTGCTTCACGAAGCCGTAGACCATGCTTAAGCCCAGGCCGGTGCCTTTGCCGGGCTCCTTCGACGTGAAGAACGGGTTGAACACCTTGTCGAGGATAGCAGCGGGAATGCCGGTTCCGGTGTCGCTGACGGCAAGCAAGGCATAGCGGCCGGGTCGAACCTCGCTGTGCCGGCTCGCGTAATTTTCGTCGAGAACAGCCGAGCGGGTCTCGAGGATGAGCTTGCCGCCGTGGGGCATGGCGTCGCGGGCGTTGATCGCGAGATTGAGGAGGGCGGTCGCAAGCTGATTGGGATCGACGGTCGCGAGACACGCTTCGTCTTCAAATACCGATTCGATCTCGATCTGCTCGCCCAGAGTTGGCCGCAGCAATTTGGAGGTCTCGATGATCAGCGTGTTGAGATCGGTTTCGCGCGGCTGAAGCGGCTGCTTGCGGGCGAACGCAAGGAGATGCTGGGTGAGGTCCGCGCCTCTTGCGGCGGCTTCGTCGATCATCTTGGTGATGGCCGCGAGTTGCGGATCATTCTCGACGGCCTCGGCCAGAATTTCGATCGTTCCCGTGATCACCGTCAGGATATTGTTGAAATCATGTGCGATCCCGCCGGTGAGCTGGCCGACGGCTTCCATCTTTTCGGCCTGCCGGATCCGGTCCTCGGCCGCGATCTTGTCGGTGAGATCGCGTACGAATCCGTTGAACACCACGCCGTTGCGGCGTTTCAACGCGGTGATGCTCAGTTCGACCTTGATTTCTTTCCCGTCGCGTCGCCGAGCCTCGATTTCGAGACGGCGTCCGAGAATCTGGCCTTCTCCGGTGCGCAGGAAACGTTGCAGGCCTGATTTGTGAGCGGCGCGGTGAATGTCCGGAATGATCAGTTCGCCGAGATTTCGCCCAAGCGCCTCGCGGCGCGACCAACCGAAGATCTTTTCAGCCTGTGAATTCCAGTCCGAGATGGTTCCGTCGTAGTCCATCTGAACGAAGGCATCCAGCGCGGTGTCGACGATGCCGCGCGCCAGTTGCTCGCTCTCGCGCAATGTTTCCTGGGCCAGCCAGCTTTCGGTCATATCGCGGCCAACGAAGAAATGCCGCCTGACCGGCTCCGACCAATTGCCCATCCATGACAGCTTCACGATCCGGCCGTCCTTGTGGACGTAGCGCGAATCGAAGTTCCGCGTGTGCAGGCCGCGCCGCGCCGCCCGCATTTCGCCGCGGGTACTGTCGAGATCGCCGCCGTGAATGAACTCGATCGCGCTGTGACCGATCATTTCCTCCGGCAAATATCCCAGGATGGCCTGGCAGCTTGGGCTTACCTGAATCAGAACACCCTGGGAATCCGTGACCAGGATCAGATCCTGGGAGGTTTCGAAGATCTGGCGCCGCTCCTCGATCTGCCGGCTGAGGGCGTGCTCGGTTCTTTTGCTTTCGGTGATGTCGCGGGCGATCTTGGATGCGCCGACGATCGTCCCCGACGCGGTCTTGATCGGAGAGATGCTGAGCGAAACCTCGACCGGACTGCCATCCTTGCGCAGTCTCACCGTTTCATGTTGCTCGATGTTTTCACCCCGGCCGATCCGGCGCAGCATGTCGTGCATCTCGGTCAGCCGATCGCGGGGAACGATAAGATGAATGCCCTTGCCTACCGCTTCGGCCGCGGTAAACCCGAACACGCGTTCAGCCGCCGGGTTCCAGCCGGTGATCGTACCGTCAAGGGATTTCGTCACGATGGCGTCGTTGGACGATTCGACCGCGGCGCTGAACAGACGCTCGCGCTCGGCGTAGTGGTCGCGGGCGGCTTCGGTGCGGCGATGCTCCGCAACCTCGCGTTCGAGCTCGGCGGTCTTGGCATTCGCTTCGCCGATCACGCGCGCAAACGCCCGTGCCAGCACTCCGGTCTCGCCGCCAGCCCCAATGGGAATTTTGGCGGGTTCATTGCCGGCAATTCCTTCGACTGCGGCGGTTAGTTGAACGATCGGGCGCGTCAGCGATCTCGCGACCAGCAAGGCCAGTGCAGCCGCGCACAACACCGCGATCAGCCCGACCAGCAGCGAGGTATTCCGGATGGCCGCCGCCGGCGCCATGATGACGGCACTCGGAACGGTTTCGATGACGGCGACCCATTCACTGTTGGCCAGAATGGTGGGAGCGAACGCGGCTATTCCGCCCGGTTGTCCGGCCTGATCCGGTGCGGCTTGCGCTACACCTTGCGCTGCTCCACGCGACGACGCCAGGTATGGGAAGTCAGCCGTCCAGTCGGCCGGCGCGCCCAGCTCCGAGCCGAATTCGCGCGCGGCGTCGGGGTGAACGAGATAGTCGCCTCGCTTGTTGACGACGTAGATCTTTCCGCCTTGCCGCACCGACGACCGGACGCGGTCGAAGGCCGGCCGCATGTCGACATTGACAATGATGATGCCGAACGGGTCGCCGTTGGGCGCAAAAACCGGCGTCGCGACCCGCAATGTCGGTATGTGCGGCGGTTCGGTGATGCCGTTCTCTTGATTTAGATCGAGTGCCGAGACGTGGATTTCGCCCGCGCGCAACTTGATGGTGTCCTTGAAGTAGGCTTGATCGCCCTTTCGCTGCAACTCTGCTTCGGGCACGATCCGGACCGCTCCGTTCGGTCCCGAGCGATCGACCCGGACGATTTCGCGCCCGTCATTTTCGATTCCGAGGATACGGAATTGCGCATAGGCGGGCTTGGCGTCGAGTTCAGCCGACAGCCGTTCTGCGATTCGCAGGTGCCATGTCTTCTCGGAGACGCCGTCGATGGGATCAACGCCGCCCGCCAGATGCCCGCGGATCAACCCATTCAATGCAGCCGCATATCGAAAGCTGGCAATGTCGGCCGGCGCGTTGCGCACGTGGGACTGAAGATCGGTGGCGACCAGCCGCGAATGCGTCTCGGTGCTATCGAGGATACGCGGCGGAATCATCTGCTCCAGGCTGCGATAGCTTAGCCATCCGACAGCGGACACCGCGATCGCAACCAGCGCAATCATCGCGACGGCTAGTCTGGTTGTAAGCGTCATGTCTGCTTTCGCGCCATCTTCGGACCCCTGGCACGCTGTTTGGCATCATGGGCCGGGAGCACCGGCTGTCGTGGATGACAAAGATGGGCGCTTTGCGGCTTCAAGACAACCCGCAACGGCCGCCAGCAGAGCAGCCGGCCTGAAAGGTTTTTGCAGGCTGGAGACCGCGCCAAGCCTGCTTGCCATGGTCAGGAAATCCGGACCGGAGCCGGACTCCGACGTCATCGGATTGCCGGAGATCACGATGATCGGGATCAGGGGTTGCTGTTGGTGGACCAGCCGCATGGTTTCCAGCCCGTCCATGCCCGGCATGAAGATATCGAGAAACAGCAGATCGAAATCGCCGGACTCGAATACCGCCAGGCCCTTGCGGCCGTCGTCGGCGACGACAACGTTGTGACCGGCCCGTTCCAGCAGCAGCCGGATGGTCGCCTGCACGGCGCTGTCATCGTCCACAATCAGGATTTTCGCCACCGCACATTTTCTCCGCCCCGAATCTGGACTCACGTCAACGACAGGTTGCACGTTTCGCTGAATTTGGAATCGCACGCAAGCACTTAGGCGCTGACGTTCAGCTGAATTTGTCAAAACGATGTCTGAGAAATACGTCCATGTGCACCGTTGCGGGCAGACACCCATCCGCGCGTCACGTCGACGAATTCGATTCGCCGGAAGCTTGCGAGTTATCGCGACACGATTTGGCGTCTGACGCCGTCGTTGTGCGGCGCTCGATTCCTACGCGCTCAGACGGCCCGGCGCTCCGGCGAAATATCGTGGGAGTAGTGCGTGCATTGCACGACGGCCAGCAGCGCCGAGTTTTTCAGCGCGATCGGGTCGCGCTCGCCTTTGGCGGCACATGCAAGAATTAGCGACGCGATTTCAGCTTTCATCACGGATGTACGCTTCGCTTCGGGAAGCATTGCCGTGGCAGCGTCAAGAACTGCCCTCATCAATTCGATGAGCTCGGGTTGAAAAACCGCTCCTGTCGGCTTCACGGTCGCCTCCTTGGGTAAGTGACCTCGAACGGGCATCCAGGTCCCGCCATTTCGAACAGAGCAACGTCCAAATCATGTCGCGGCAATTTTGCACCGCCGCCGATCCTCGCTGCCATATGGCAACGCCGAGTAGCCAGGGTGAGAGAGGCTTCTGATAATTCTCCAAAGGGATGCGACCGACGATGCGGCCGCCCTCGTGAACCTCCATGGCGCAGCCCTCATATTGCCGGCTGCTGCCCTGCAGCATCTCCCGGATCACCTGTTCGCCAAAGGCAAATGCCTCGTCGTCATCGGATAACTCGATTTGACCGGTTTCCTCGCGGCCCCTGCCATCGTTGCTGTCGAAAATGAACAGGTAATTCCGCACGAATTGCAATCTCATCGTTTGCGACGACCGTCCCAATACATGGCGCGGGCCGTTGCGGCTGTTCAATATTGACCACTGCAGTCGCTTGCCAAATCAAAATTGCCTGGAATTATCTGTGGAAAACCTGGGCATGCATCGCATCGTCTTCAATGTTTGCGCGGATCGCGCTGATCCGCCCACGTGACTTGCGGGTGTTCGAGCGCCCTGAATGCGATCGTTCTCAACAGGATATTGCCCGGCTCGATTTCAACTTCCGTTTGAGCTGTGGCAGTCGTTGCGCCCTCGAAGGGTGGTGATGACCCGGTCTGACGCGGATGGTTTTGTCAGGAAGATGCTACCCGGGTCTTGCTCAAGCGGTCTTACTCAAGCGGTCTTGCTCAGGCGGTCTTGCCCCGCGCCCAATCCATGATCCGCCCTGACATCACCAGCCGGTCGCGACCGTTTTCCTTGGCGGAATAGAGCGCTCGATCCGCGGCGGCGATCAGCGACTGACATGGTGCCTGGTTTCCCCGGCAGTCGGCTGCGGCTCCGCCGATGCTGACGGTCACCTGCCTCGAAGGCAGGTTCAAGTCGTGAACAATGCCGAGCGCAGCAAGCGATTCCCGGATGCGTTTGCCGACCTGCTGGCATCCCGCAGCGTCGGCATCCGGCAACAGCAAAACAAATTCCTCGCCGCCATATCGCGCAGCCAGATCGGCAGGCCGGCGGACCTGCGCCGCAAGAACATCCGCAACCGATCTTAAACATGCATCTCCCGCAGGGTGCCCGTATCGATCGTTGAATTTCTTGAAATGATCGACATCGATCATCAATAGCGACAACGTCGTTCCCTCGCGGCGCGCCCGTGCCCATTCGTTCTCGAGCCGTTCGTCGAAATGCCGGCGATTGGCAAGGCCGGTCAGGCCGTCGATAGCGGCGAGGGCCGCCAGTTTCTGTTCAAGGTTCTTGTATTCGGTCATGTCGCGCGAGATCGCAACGACCCCGTCGATTTCTTCGGTGTCAAAATTTTTCGTTACCCGCAGGGTCGATTCGATCCAGATTTCCTTCTTTTGGCGATGACGGCTGCGATAGACAATTCGCGCGTCCTGCATCTCACCGCGCTTTAGAGCTGCGACCATTGCCTCGACCCGGGGCAGATCCTCGGGGTGCACGCCCGCTAACGCCGGAGTCTTCATGAGCTGTTCAGGCAGCCAGCCGACGACGCGGGCCGATGATGGCGAAACGTAATGCAGGCGTTCGTCCATTCCAATGCGGGTCACCATATCGCTGGACTCCTCGGCCAGCAGGCGAAAGTCCGCTTCCTTGGCTTCGAGCGCCGCAGCCATGCCCTGACGCTCGTGCAGTTGCCGCACGAAATAGAAACCAATCACGGAAATGACCGATAACAAGGCGATGACGAACATCATTCGTATGGCGGCATCCCTGCGCCATGGCGCCAACACCTCGTCCCGTGCTTTGGTCGCCACGATCATAACCGGAAAATGGTCGCTTACCTTGTAGAAGCTCAACCGCTGAATCCCGTCCAGCGGCGATTTGAAATGGAAGGCAGCGGTGGCTGGATAACGGCTGCGGTCATTGAAGAGCGGCGTGTTCGATAGATCGCGCCCGACATAGCTGCCATCGTCAGGGTTGCGCGCAAGCACGATGCCATCCGTATTCAGCAGCGCAACGGAGCCGTTCTGGCCGATGTTGAATTTCCTAAAAACCTGCGCGAAATATGCCACGTCAACCGTGGCCAATGCGACGCCGGCGAATCTGCCGTCCGGGTGGTTGAAGCGCCGGGAGGCGGTGATAATCCATTGGCCGCCAGAGCGGCTTTTCACCGGCCGTCCGATCAGCGTGCGGCGGTCGTCCGATTGAGCGTGATGATGAAAATAGTCGCGGTCGCTGTTATTCCGGCCCTTCAGGCTTACTCCCTCGGAGGTCGCCAGCCAATTTCCCGTTTCGTCGTAAATGAACAGACCGCGGATACGCCCCAGGCTGGGCTTGCGAAGATCGATAAAGGTCTGCAGCCGCGCCATGGCATCGGGCCCGCTACCGTCGCTCTCCAATTGATAGACCATGCCGGTCAGGACATTGTCGATCAGCTCGAAAGTGTCGTCCGCGTGTTGCGTGAGCGACTCCGCGAGGTTCGCCACGTCCACTTCTGCATTTCTTAATTCAGCTTCCCGGGTGGACCATTCTCGCCAGCCGCTGAGCGCGAGAATGGCAATGCAGATCAGGACCACAAACGCTCCGGCCCAAATCGGCAAGTGGGTAGGGCTTCGCCTGCGGCGGGTGGAGTTCATTGCGAAGCTGGACCTTTCGTCCGTGCCAGCCCCTCCATCGAAAAGGTGCTGAACTGCAATCACCATCACCGATACGCTCGCACGGTGCTGCCTGGGACGAGATTGGGTATCTGCGAATGATGGATATGACTTCGGTGCTATCCGGGCGTTAAAGTTGGGCTCCGTAGAGTTACGGATACGCAACGCCGGGGCCGGCAGCCGGGGTCGCTGTCATGTTCGCTATGGTTGATCCGATCAAGCCCATTTTCGGCTTCCCGAACGCTTCGCGCGAATCGCGCCAGGCAATGCATTGTCGTAATCTGTCTCCATCCAGCCGTGCATATGACGGGGATTATCTCTCTTGGCCGGTTCTTGCCGCTTCCCCAAACAATGCGATGATCCCGCCGTCTCCGACAGAATCAGTGACAGAGCGACAGGTGTGCTTCCGCCTTTCCAACTAACGGTCGTTGCCGATCCCGAAAATGCACCCGGGACGGTTTGCGTAAAAATACGTGACGGCGGGTTTGAGAGCCCAGCAAGGTTGGAACTCCCATGTGGGCTTTCTTTGAGCGCCTGTTAGACTCGTCGATGTTCTCTCCCCACGGAATTTGTCTGCTGTGGGAACCCGAACTGATCTGGCTCCATGTCGCGTCCGATGCGCTGATCGCGATGGCCTATTTCTCGATTCCAATTGCACTTGCGATTTTTGTATCGAAGCGCCGCGACCTCAAGTTCGGATGGGTCTATTGGGCATTTGGCGTCTTTATTTTGGCCTGCGGCTTCACGCATGTCCTGTCGATCTATACACTTTGGGTGCCGATATATGGCATCGAAGGACTCGTCAAAGCGGCTACCGCGATAGCGTCCGTCCTCACCGCCGGAATGCTCTGGCCCTTGCTGCCGGAGCTTCTCACCATCCCTTCGCCTTTCGAGCTTCGTCAAGTCCGAGCCGCGCTCGAGGAAGAGGAGATGAAAGGCCGGGGTGCCGAGCGGTTGCTCGCGCAGTTCCAGGAAACGCAGCGCGCCTTGCGTGAAAGCATGGCGCGCTTGACGGCTGTGGTTGAAACGGCAGTAGACGGATTTATCCTGATCGACTCTCGCGGTCGCATCCTGTTATTCAATCCTGCCTGTGAAAGGCTGTTTGGCTATCGCGCCGACGAGGTCTTTCAGGAGAATGTCAAGCTGCTGATGCCGCAAACATATAGTTTGCATCACGATGAATATCTCAGGAATTTCCTGCGGACCGGCGAACGCAAGATTATCGGTATCGGCCGGGAAGTCGTCGGCCGCCGCAAGGATGGATCGACCTTCCCGATGGATCTGTCGGTCGGCGAAGCCAAGCAGGACGGCGAGTCGATCTTCGTCGGGATCATTCATGATCTAACCGAGCGCAAGCTAACCGAGCGGCAGCTTCAACAAGCGCAGAAAATGGAGATGGTGGGACAACTGTCGGGCGGCATCGCTCATGACTTCAACAATCTTCTCACCGTCATCGTTGGCAACGCCGAGCACCTGAGCGAACAGCTGAAATCCCGGCTCGATTTGCGGCAGCTTGCCGACGACATTTGCCAGGCTGGGGAACGCGGCGCGGAGTTAACGCGAAGGTTGCTGGCGTTTAGCCGCCGGCAGCTGCTCCGGCCGCGAGCGATCGATTGTCACGAACTTATCGCTTCCACGTGCAAACTCCTGAAGCGGACATTGCGCGAGAACATCGAAGTCACGACCGCTTTCAATGCCGATGCGATTTTTGCATTCGCTGATTCCGGCCAACTTGAGTCCGCTGTTTTGAATCTGGCGCTCAACGCTCAGGACGCAATGGCCGCCGGAGGGCGTCTGACGATCAGTACCGGTATCGCATCGCTCGACGATAACTATGAGGGCGTCCACCCAGACATCGAATCCGGTGAATACGCCATGATCGCCGTTACCGACAACGGCGAGGGCATGACGTCCGACGTGGCCGCGCGGGCCTTTGAGCCTTTCTTCACCACGAAAGAAGTCGGTAAAGGCAGCGGACTCGGCTTGAGCATGGTTTACGGCTTTGTGAAGCAATCGAACGGTCATGTTTCGATATACAGCGAGCCCGGGCTTGGCACGACTGTACGAATCTATTTGCCCAACGTCACGCCGAACGGTTCACGTTCTTCTTCGCAGCCGGCTGCCGACGAGGACGCCCTTCCGAGAGGCAATGAAACGATATTGGTCGTGGAAGACGATCCGTTCGTTCGCTCTTCTGTGATCCTGAGAGTCGAAAGCCTTGGGTACAAGGTTGTTCTTGCCGTCGACGGCAGGGAAGCGGTGATGAAACTCCGCACCAATCCCGAGATTGATATGCTGTTCACGGATATCGTCATGCCCGGGGGCATGAGTGGCTGGGAAGTCGCGGAGCTTGCACAGCAAATGCGCCCGGGCCTGCCGACCGTCTTTACCTCCGGCTACGCATTGGAAGCCCTGGTCGATCAGGGACGCGCGCCAATGAAATCGATCGTTCTGACCAAGCCCTATCGCAAGGCCGAACTCGCTCACCGGCTGAGAGAAGCGCTCGCGGCGACTTTGCTGGTTTCCGGATGTTGACGGCCCGTGAGAAATTTTCGGTCGATCGGGCGACGAGCCCGTTGCTCCGGTCCGTCACTCGCTCAGATATTCGGGAAAACGCGCGCGAATTTCGGCAAGATATCCAAGCGTTCCCGACAGATGTTTTCGAAGGTGGCGTTGCGCATCGTCCGGCTGGTTCGCGCTGATGGCTTTCACGATCAGCCTGTGATGGCGCACGATGTCCTGCGCCTTGCCGGGCGAGGGCAGATGCAGCCGGCGCAGCCGGTCGATATGACCGCTGCGGCTGCGCACCAGATCCCAAAGCGCCTGATTGCCGGTCGCGGCATAGAGTTCACGATGGAAGTCGTTGTCGGCAGCCATGAATTTCTCGAAATCCCCGGCCTTGGCAAATTTCTGCTGCAGCGCGATGGTGCTGTTCAACTGGCCAACCAGAGACTTAGGCTGCTCGAGCGCAAGGCCCTTGACGATTTCCAGCTCCAGCGCCTGACGCAGGAAATGCGCCTGCTGCGCCAGACCGATGTCGATCCTGCTGACGACGGTGGCGTATTGCGGAAAGACTTCGACCAGACCCTCTTCCTCAAGGCGCATCAACGCATCGCGGATCGGCGTCGAGCTGACGCCGAACTGTTCGGCCAACGCGTTGCGCGACAAGGGCGATCCCGGGGGCAGCGCCAGCGAGGTAATCAGCTTGCGCAGCTGCTCGAAGACCTGCGGCGCCGCCTGCCGGTCGCGGTCGAGCGTGCGAGCGGATCGGGCCGGCGAACGGCGTAAAATGGCCGGCGAGGAACTCATTCGGATGGCAAGCCTCGATGGCAGGTCGAATTTCCCTAAAGCATCGTCTTGACCTCAGATGCACTAATGTATTAGTGCACTGCCGCGGCCCGGTCAACCAGATCGTGGCGGCGGTGGAGGATGTTTGATGAACCGGAAAATCCGCAGCACCTGCGCGGGCGCAGTTGCGCTGCTCGGCCTGATGGCGTCAGCGCCGCAGGCGCTCGCGCAAGCCAAGACCGAGATCTCGCTGTCGCGGCAGCCCGGCATTTTCTACATGCCGACCCACATCATCGAGAAGCAGAAGCTGATCGAGAAGCACGCGGCATTGCTCGGCCTTTCCAATATCACCACCAAATGGATCACCTTCTCCGGCGGCGGCGCGCAGACCGACGCGCTGCTGGCCGGCGGCGTCGATATCCTGAACACCGGCACCGGCAATCTGCTGCTGCTGTGGGATCGCACCCGCGGCGGCGTCAAGGGCATCGTCGCCTGCTCGGCGCAGCCGATGATGCTGATCAGCCGTGATGCCAACATCAAGTCGCTCAGGGATATCGGCCCCAACGACAAGATCGCGGTGCCGACCGTGAAGATTTCGACCCAGGCGATCGTGTTGCAGATCGCGGCTGCCGAAATGTTCGGCGCCGACCAGTGGTCGAAACTCGATGCCAACACCGTGCAGCTCGGTCATCCCGACGCCTATGCGGCGTTGTCGAATTCCCAGCACGAGGTCCGCAACCACTTCTCGATTCCGCCCTTCACCTTCCTTGAACTGAAGAACGTGCCGGGCGCTCACGTGATCTTGTCGTCCCCCGACGTGATGGGCGGGCCGCTGAGCCAGGCGCAGTTCTTCACCACCACCAAATTCGCGGAGGCCAATCCGAAGATCATCCAGGCGGTGCGCGACGCCACCAGGGAGGCGCAGGATCTGATCCGCAGCGACACCAGGACCGCGGTGGAAATCTACAAGGAAGTCACCGGCGACAAAACCAGCGTCGACGACCTGCTGGCGTGGCTCAAGGAGCCCGGCATGATGGAATGGAATCTGGAGCCGCAGGGCACCATGAAGTTCGCCAGCCACCTGTTCAAGACCGGGACCCTGAAGACCCAGCCGAAGGCCTGGACCGACTATTATCTGCCGATCGCGCACGATCTCAAGGGTAACTGAGCCAGATGTCCGCGCTCCTCGACGTCAGTGGCGTGACGCTGCGCTACAAGACTTCAAGCGTGGTGGTCACCGCCACCGAGAGGGTGAGCTTCAGCGTCGATCGCTCCGATCGCTTCGTGCTGCTCGGGCCCTCCGGCTGCGGCAAGTCCACGCTCTTGAAGGCAGTCGGCGGCTACATGAAGCCCGGCGAAGGCAAGATGCGGATCAACGGCCGCGAGATCACCGAACCC
>DATHHQ010000705.1:0-3771 GCA_035490095.1 Bradyrhizobium sp. | reverse complement strand
CTCAAGCCAACTGATCGGGTTTTCGATGGTTTCGATTTTCTTGCGTTCGCTGGTCTACAACGTGCTGTTTTATGCGCTGTTGGTGTTCTGGATTCTGATTGCGGTTCCCACCTATCTGATGCCGCCGCGGGCTTTCATGGCCGTCGCCAAGGCATGGGCGCGCAGCAGCATCTGGCTGATGCGGGTGATCTGCAACACCAAGGTGGAATATCGCGGGCTGGAGAAAATTCCGAACGGGCCGCTGATCGTCGCCTCGAAACATCAGTCGATGTGGGAAACCTTCGCGCTGCTGCAGTTCTTCGATGCGCCACTGTTCATCTACAAGCGCGAACTGGGATGGATTCCGTTCTTCGGCTGGTATCTGATGAAGTCGAAGATGATCGGCGTCGATCGCGACGGCGGCATGCGCTCGCTGATGCAGATGGCGCGGCGGGCGCCAAAGGAAATTCGCAGTGGCCGGCAGTTGATCATTTTCCCCGAGGGCACCCGTACCCCGGTCGGCGCGCCGCCGGACTATATGACCGGCGTGGGGCAGATCTACGTCAGCAGCGGCGTGCCCTGCATTCCAGTGGCGCTGAATTCCGGACTGTTCTGGCCGCGCCGGACGTTCATGCGCTATCCCGGCACGCTGGTGGTCGAATTCCTCGATCCGTTGCCGCCGGACCTGTCGCGCCGCGAATTCATCACGCGGATCAGGACGTCGATCGAGGACGCGACCAACCGGCTGGTCGAGGTTGCGCGGCAGGAGCAGGCGCAGTTGTTCGGCCGCGTGCCGGATTCCACGCCAGCGAAGGCTTAAGGCCGTTGTTGCTTGCCCCGGATTTCGCGGAGCCTGTCATCGGGCGGTGCTTCGCACCGACCCGTTGGCTCCATCCGGGCTACTATTCACCCCTCATGCAGCATCAACGCCAGCTGATGCAATTGCGCGTCGCGAAAGCCTTGCGCCTCGATCGACTTCACCGTGGACAGGACGTAGTCGCGATTGTTGCCGGAACGGCCGTGCCCCTGCTGCACGTGACGGAGTTGATCTGCCAGCGACAGCCGCCCGGCGTATTGCACATGGCCGCGGTCGACCACATAGGCCAGCGCACTCACGCGTTGCCGGGCTTCGTCTTCGAGCCAAACCGAACGCATCACTTCGCGATAGACGTTGGTCGTCTGCTCGCGGCTGCGCAGATAGTCCACGGTATCGCCACGGTGCTTTGCCGCAACCCGGAATGCAATGCCGCGGCAGGCGCCGCCACGATCGAGCCCGAGCACGAGGCCGGGCTTTTCCGGCGTCCCGCGATGATCGAACGAATAGACACAGAGGGCGCGATGCTCGCCGATCAGCCGCGCCGGAACCTGCTCGATGAACTCGAAGCCCGGCCGCCACATCAGCGAGCCATAGCCGAACACCCACAGGTCGCCTTTGGATAATTCCGCTTCGGGCTCGATTTTCGCTGGCATCGCGCGCACGGCTATCAGAAGAAGGTTTTCAGGCGAAGCAGATTCCTTGTTCCGTGAACATCCGTTAACTTCATTGTGTCGGGCATGCATCGCTTAATTGACAAAATCATGGACCAAAGGTCGCCGAATGTCCGATATGACCCTCGCGCCGCGCCGGCGCCCGCTTTGGCGCCTTTTCATTATGCCGATTTTGCTCCTTATCGCCGCCGCGGCATGGAGCGCATTTTGGTTCTTTGCCGCCTCCCAGGTCGATGTAAGAGCCGATGCCTGGCGCGCGCAGGAGGCGAAATCAGGCCGGGTCTACGATTGCGCCAAACGCTCGGTGGCAGGCTTTCCGTTCCGCCTTGAAGTCCGCTGCGACGGCGCCAGCGTGACGCTGTTGTCGCAAACCGCGGCGCAGGCGGCGGCGCAGTCGCCCATCACCGCGCAGCTCGGCGAAATTCTCGTGGTGGCGCAGGTCTACGATCCGAAATTGCTGATCGCGGAATTCACCGCTCCGGCAACGATCTCCGATCGCGGCCAGCAAACTTCGATGATCGTGAACTGGAGCAAGGCCCACAGCAGCGTGGTGGGACTGCCGGCGGTTCCGCAACGCGCATCCATCACCTTCGACGACGCTTCGGTCGGTCGCGTCGATGGACCGGTGCAGGCGCCGATTGCGGGCGCAAAACACGTTGAGCTGCATGGGCGTCTTGCCGAAGGCTCGGCGCTGGATCGTCCCGTGATCGAAACCGTGTTGCAGATCGAGGGCGGCAGCGTGCAAGGGCTGCATCCGCTGCTGGTGCAGCCGTTCGACGCCGACGTGCGAACGATGCTGAGCGGCCTGAAGGATTTTTCGCCAAAGCCCTGGCCGGAGCGGTTTCGCGAAATCCAGGCCGCTGGCGGGCATGTCGAGATCGTGCAGTCCCGGATTGCGCAGGGTGAATTGATCGCGGTCGCCGCAGGTACCCTCGGTCTTACCGCCGCCGGCCGTCTCGATGGCGAACTGCAGATGACGGTTGCCGGAATCGAGAAAGTGATTCCGGCGCTCGGTATTGAAAAGATGCTGGAGGAGGGCGTACCGCAGGCGACGCTCGATCGGGTCGCGCCGGGCGTCAAAACAAAGGACGTCAACAATCTGCTCGGCGCGCTGGACCGGGCGATTCCCGGTCTTGGCAAGGTGGTGAAGCAGAACGCCAATGTCGGGGTCACCGCCGGCATCAACGCGCTTGGCAAGGAAGCGGTGCTCGAAGGCAAAAAGGCACGGGCATTTCCGCTGCGCTTTGTCGACGGCACGGTTTTTCTGGGGCCGCTGAAAGTGGCGCAGATCCCGCCACTGTTTTGAAATCGCGCTCAATCACCGCCATCATACGCGCAAAGTCGTCATACGCGGGCAAAAGCGCGAAGCGCGTCTTCGCGCAAGATGACCCGCGTATCCATCAACCTTCACAAGAAGATGGATTGCCGGATCAAGTCCGGCAATGACACCTGAGGCTTTTTCATCGAGTGCGTGCGACGATCCGCGACGCTTCGTAAAATCCTGATCGCCGAACCGTGATCGACATTTCGGCATGCTGTGGGAATGCCAAAGCACAAAGCCCGGTCTTGCTCTCCGACGACCCGCATCAATGTCCCTGGGTCGATGACAGGAGAAGATAGATGACGATGTTCAAACTCTTGGGCTCTGCAGCAATTCTGTCGGCGTTTATCGCGACCCCGGCACTCGCGCAGCACATGATCGAAGAGCCAGGCTTGTTCGCATTTTATCACCCCAACGGCGATCTTGGCATCGGATCCGCGCGTCCGGCCGCGGATGCGATGGCGTCGGTCCGTGGCAGCGGCAGTATCGCTCGACTGAGAATGGGTCCGGTGTCCCGTCCGGCGCTCAAGCGCGCTCCATCCAACAATCCATATTGATCCGCCACGGCTTCGATAAACCCTCGACATCAGGGAATGCCGACTTCCATTGCGCCGCGTTCAGCCATGCCCGGCTGAGCGCGGCGGCGTCAGCGAGCCACGCGACTGGAGGGCAGGTCGAACGGCACAATCGAGTGATTTGCCCGTCGGGCGGCAGGGCTGTCGAGTCTTTTATTTCGGATTTTCAGAAGGATATTTGTTGCCACCTGACCCAAATCAAATCTAGAACTGTCGCCATCCCACCCCACCAGAGGGGCGTATCATGATCGTCACGGACGCGGGGATGGGATGCGGTGGACGCAGCAGTGTTGGGCGTGCGATGCGAGCGCAGGGCGGATTGCTCTCCGTGAGCGGTTAGCGGCATGCAAGACGACGGCGCTGCTTGCGGACGGTGAAGTCGTGTGGTCCTGACGCCTCGACGCTGGC
>DATHHQ010000704.1:0-18400 GCA_035490095.1 Bradyrhizobium sp. | reverse complement strand
AGTTTTGGCATCGCCTCGACCAGCAGCCCCATACGTTTGCCAATGATTTCCAATCCCCCAGCGATAGTCACTCCTGTGATGTTGCCGCCCGGCCGCGCGATGCTTGCCACAAGTCCCATTGCAATCGGATCGATGATCATCGTGACAATCGGGACTGTCGTCGTGGCCATTTTGAAGTCTAACGATAGACGACCGCCCGCCGCCAAAATCAAGTCGGGCTGCGTGTTGACGACATCGCGGGCCAGTTCGGCATAGCGTTCGGGGCGCCCTTCTCCGGAGTAGCGTTCCACCACGAGGTTTTGGCCCTCGACGTAGCCAAGGCGACTTAACTCCTCGAAAAAAACGCGATAATTCGGTCTACCGCTTACGCTCATTGCGCTGACGTTACCCGCCGAGCTAACCAAAGCGATCCGCTTCATCTTCGCCGGTTGCTGCGCTCGGGCCGCGAGTGGCCACGTCGCTACCGTGCCACCAAAAAGCGTGATGAACTCGCGGCGCTGCATGTGTCCCCCAAGAATACGTCTCGTCCTGTGCCTAAAGCCTAGCACTTTGCGAATGGGCCGCGAGTGAGAAATGGCACCCAACCGGCCTCAGACATTGATCAGGCTCGATGTCTCAGTTGGGTCAAAAACGGAAATCGGGCCCCGCAATCCTGACTTCCGTTCTTCCCTCAACAGCAGACATTCGCCAACGCGGCGGTCACGTCCGAAAAGTGCCAATAGCGGAAATATGACGGACGTTGCGGCACCTCGCATTTGTGCCGAAGCTGACATAGCTACAGGGATATCAGCAGCATTTATCCCAAAGCTCTCTGCAAGGCATGGTTCATCTCGTCCGCCCAGCTTGGATTGTGAGTCTTGAGAGGCGCCAAGACATCGTCGGGTTGTCTTGTCATGCTGTCCATCTGTCGCGCGAAGGCAAAGTCGTTGGACATGCTCCAAGAATGGTGGATTTTGTAAAATTTCGGAACAATTCGGCGCTCAATTCAGGACTTTTCGGCGTCCGGCCGGCAAATCTAAGCGCCTCAATCCACATACCGAACAGGAGGTTTTCCATGACTATCCTTGAGGCGACCAGGACTGGCGACGATGCTTTTGCTGCCCGGAAAAAGCGTTCGTGGTCAAGAGCGGCGCGGGCTATCGCTCCGAGCAAGGCAGCGATTACGAGCCCGGGGTAAGCGCGGAAACCGTCGGCTCGAAATCGATTTGGCTCGGAATGATTACCTTGCCGCACGGGAAACGAACCCGCGCGCACGTGCACGTTCTCTTCGCCCGCGACTTCGCGGGCATGCTCGATGCAAAGCTGCGTGACTGAGTTGCACGCCCTGCTGTTTGAGAATGTCCTCGCCGAGGTAAGGAAGCGAGTGTAACTTTTGCAAGAACGCGCCGTGCTCAGTGGGACGGAGGGCCGTGACATTGGGCGACTGACACCTCTGAAGCGCAAATGGGAACAATCATCAATCTGTATGTGATTCCGCGAAAGCAGAATCCGAACGACCTTCGCGCCGCTCAAGTTGCAGAAATTATCGTGAGCGAACACCTCGTCGCGCCACCCGTGGTAATTGGCCCCGCGTTTATGGAGCATGGGCGGTTGGCGGAGCCGCAGTTAGCGGGGTTGTTGATGCAGCCGCAGTTCGCCGACGATCCATCTGTTGGCGCTAATTATGCACGCCTCTCGCAACGATATCTCGAAGTGCCGGTAACCTTCGCTGACTTCGGTCGGGCGAACGAACCGCAAATCGTCGCTTTCAGTCGGCTGGATGAGACCAATCCGGCTGTCCGAAACGATTTTAGCCACTACGCCGGCTGGGAATGCTCCGTCGGAATTTACACGGTTCCCCGGGGATTTCGGCTGCTGCTCGTATCCGAGTTTTGTGATGATCCTCTATTTGATGGGACAATATTCGAATGGATCCATCTCCAGGGAAAATCTGCGCCATGGCTCGACATCTATCATGGGTCTTGTCTTGATCGGGCGGTTCGAACTGTTTGGCCTGAGGTAGACGTCGTAGAGCATGACTCGCTGTGATTGATGCTCGTTATT
Source organism: Bradyrhizobium sp. (assembly GCA_035490095.1). Lineage (GTDB taxonomy): Bacteria > Pseudomonadota > Alphaproteobacteria > Rhizobiales > Xanthobacteraceae > Bradyrhizobium. Next base: position 16,357 of record DATHHQ010000704.1, on the reverse strand, counting down.
TGCGGTGCTCGGCCGGCCGGCTTGCCATGGCGCGAAGGACGGCCTTCAGCGCCGCTTGCGCTGTCGCGGGCGGCGCTCCGTCGGCTGCGTGGGCGCGTAGAGGCGGACGAGCTCCTGCACCGTCGTGACGAACCGCTCGCGCAGTTCCAAGGGTTCGACGACCTCGGCGTCGGCGCCGAGCGCGATCAGACCGGACGCGGCCCGGTCGATCGACTCGATCGGGATCGTGACGCTGAGCCAGCCGTCGGCATCCGGCGGCGTCGCCGTCTCGGCGGCCGCCCGGGCGACCGGCGAGCCGAGCACGTCGAGCTTGGCGAGGCCGCGCGCCGTCACGCGCAGCGTCGCGTTGGAATGGTAGACGCTGGTCTCGAACGCGCGTGATGACGTGACCCAGAACCGCGTCAGATCGAAATCCTTCGGCCGTTTGAACGACTCCTCGGTCACTGCGAGGTCGATGATGTTGGAGACACGATAGGTGCGCGGCTGATCGCCGACCTGCGCGACCAGATACCAGACGCCTGCCTTGAGCACGAGGCCGAGCGGCTGCAACCGGCGCTCGACCGCGCCCTCGGCTCGCCGGTAGTGCACGTCGAGGCACTTCTCGTTCCACACCGCGTTGGCGATCGTCGGCAGCAGCCTGGCGTCATCGGCACTGCGGAACCAGCCAACCGGATCGAGGTGGAACCGCGCGGCGACGCGGCCTGCGTTTGCGCGTGCGCGTTCGGGCAATGCCGCGCTCAATTTCAGTTGGGCCGCCGTGAGCACGTCGGCGAGCCCAAGTTGCGCGGCCGGTCCAGGCAGGCCGGCCAGCGACAGCGTTTCGGCCTCGGCGGGCGAAAGACCCGTGAGCTTGGTGCGGTAGCCGTCGAGCAACTGGAATCCGCCGCTCGGGCCGCGATCCGCATAGATCGGCACCTCCGCGGCGCTGAGCTGATCGACGTCACGATAGATGGTGCGAACCGAAACCTCGAACTCGCTCGCCAGCGCTTCGGCCGTCATCCGGCCGCGGGCTTGCAACAGCAACAGGATCGACAACAACCGGCTCGCTCGCATTTCCACAACCTAGCAGAAAATACCTGACATGTGTTGACAGGTATGGCGGCGTATAACCGGTGCAGCAATCGCCGAGGCCGTCACGGTTCGGCAGAAACCTGAAATAAGACACTGAAATAACAGCGATATTTGTTTCGGTGGTCGCAACGCAGAGAAACAGGAGGCGATCATGTCGACAGTCTTGCAGGAGCGCCATCAGCCGATCACCGCGCCCAAACTTCGGGACCGAGTTCCGGCGCAACGTGTGACCCCGCGGGAATCGGCCAGGCACGAGGCGGCGGCCGCCGTTCCCAATCGCTCGGTCGAGGCACCGCGTGGGCGCTGGCGCCTGATCCTGGGCTCGATCGTCGCGACGCTGCGCGAGTGGCGCCGCCGCCGCGTGGGGCGCCACGAGCTCGCTAGCCTTGACGCGCGGACCCTGCGCGACATCGGCATCGACCCCGGCGTCGTCGACTACGAGATGTACCAGTGGTTCTGGCGGCCACCTCGCGATTGGCGAGATTGATCTCCATGGCGGCGAACGCAACGGCCGTCATGGTGGCACTCGCGACCGCAGACGACGGCGGCCGGAGATGGCCCGGCACCGCGCTGATCACGGCATCTGCCATCGCTTTCAGCCTGGCCGGGCTCATCGACCTCGACGTCTGGACGGTTTTGTTCTGGCGCGCCCTGTTTGGCGGCGGCTTCATCGCCGGTTACATCGTCTGGCGTGAAGGCCGTCGCGTTCTCCCGGCGATTCGCCAGACCGGGATCGCCAGCCTCGTGGCGCTCGTCGGTGCCGTCGTGATAATCAGCGGCGCGCTCGCCTCTGGTCACCTGCTCGGTGACCTGCTCGCGCTCATCATGACGATCCTGATATCGGCGATGATGGTGATCGTGCGCCGCAATCGCGATATCTCGATGCTCCCCGCCGCATGCCTCTCCGCGTTCCTGTGCGCCGTCATCGTCGCGCCGGTTTCGCATCCGCTCGCCGCAACGGCACACGATTTCCTCTACCTCGCGCTGTTCGGCACGATGCAGTTCGGCCTCGGCCTGCTTTTGTTGACGCTCGGTACGCGGCTCTTCTCCGCAACACGGTCAGCACTGATCGGAAGCCTGGAGACGCCGCTTGCGCCCGCATGGGTCTGGCTCGCAGTCGGGGAGATCCCGGCGGTCGCAGGCGGTCGTCGGCGGACTCATCGTCATGGCCGCAGTTCTCGCCGACATCCTGCTCAAGAAATCCGGCGCAGTGCCCGAGCGTGTGGAGCAGGCGGCGGCCTGACACTTGTTATCCTGGGAGGCAGCTTTGGAGCTTTTCGTCTTCGCCCGCTTTCACGCCCGGGAGGGCCAGGAAGCCGCGCTCGCGCAAGCCATTTGCGAATCGGTCACTGCGTCCCGCGAGGAGGCTGGCTGCCTGAATATTCACGCCTTCCGCTCGGTGCGCGATCCTCGCCTGTTCTACATCCACTCGCGGTGGAAGGACGAGGCCGCGTTCGATCTTCACGCCGAGCTACCGCACACGGTGCGCTTCCTCGCCCGCGCGCGGCCGTTGATCGATCATGCGCTCGACGTGACGCGGACGGAGCGGTGCGCGTTCTGATCCTACCTCGTTACTCCGGGACGGCCCGCACGGCCGGTTGCGATGCCCTGCGACTTCGCACTGCGCTCTCGGCGGCACATCGGGCCAGCCATCCGTTGCGTATCTCGCGGGCCGGCAACATCGGCTCAAGTGATGACGCGGCTTTCTCAAACCGGCAGTCAGTTCGGGCGCTGCCTGAATGCCCGAATGGCCTGATTCACCAACTCCGGATGGGAACGCATAGGGTAGTGGCCGCCGTCCTCGATCCGCACCACGGTCAGATCCGGCGCATACGCATCAAGACCGTCGAGCTGTTGCGGCAGGGCATAGGGATCGCGCATCCCCCAGATGACCAGCGTAGGTGCCTTCACCCGAAGCGGGGTGGTTGCGGGTGGCGTGCCAAGACCGGCGAAGAAATGCGCCGCGAGATCTGGCGCACTCTTGGCGGCGCCCTCCGCAAGCGAGGCCGGCACCTTGATCGGATCCGCCCGATAGTAGTTGTACCAAACGGGATATGGGCCGGCCGCCGTGTTGAACTCCCGTTCGTACTGAGACGCTTCGATCTGGGCCGGGTTGGTACTGATCTCGCGGAGGTGAACCGCCGGATGCGGCGCGTTGAGAATGATCAGGCGTTCGACCCGGGTCGGATAAGCGGAGGCGAATACCCAGGCGACGTAACCGCCCCAGTCATTGCCCACGAGAGTGCACCGCTCCATGCCGAAATGGTCCAAGAGACCGTGCACGTCACCAAGCAGACGCGGCATGGCATAAGCCTCGACTGCCTCGGGTGCGTCCGACGGGGGGTAGCCGCGAAGGTTGGGAGCCACCGCCAGGTGATCGCGGCCGAATTCTCTCAGCTGGGATTCGTACAGCAGAGCGCTGTCCGGATGGCCATGAAGGAACAGCATGAGTGGGCCTTCGCCGACCCGGACAAAGAAGAGCCGCGCACCATCGCCGGCGGCGTAGCCGCTTCCAGACGATGGCTCAGCCGTCGCGTGAGCCAAAGCTGCGCCAATCGAGGGGACGACGACGGTCGCCAACCCAAGCCTGGCGCCCGAAACGAGGAGGCGCCGACGCTGGACCTCGTGAGTTGCTGTCACCCGACCTGCCAAGTGAGCCCGCACGAAATGATGGACGCGGCAGCGGAAACTTTAACAACCAAGGAAGACCATTGAAAGCAAGTTGCCGCGCCCGCTAACGAGAACAGCCGGGCCCCTCCGACGCGAACCCGGAGAACCTGTCAAGCCGGAAGGCGTCGGGCGGCGTGCGCTGTGGATCGAGCGCCAAGTCCGCCACCATCGCGCCGATGGCGCTCGCGAACTTGGCACCGTGACCCGAACAGGGCGAAGCAACGATGATCCTCGGATCCTCGGGCAGCCGGTCGATGATGAACTCGTTGCCATCGTCGGCGCGCATGTCGGCTTTCAGCGTATTTGTATAGAGGCAGATATCGCGCTCGAGGATGGGTCCGGCGGCACCGGGCAAGAGTTCGGTTAGCGTTGCCGATACCGCTTTCAACTCTTCGTCGGTGGCCGGCGGTCCCCATTCATCGGGGCCGACCTCAGGACCCTGGTCATGCTGCGCGGCCTTGACGCCGCGGCCCTCGAAGTCGGGAAAGCCGTAGACGAGGCTGCGCCCGCGCTCGATCAGGAAGATGGGGAACTCGCCATAACGGACGGTTTCGGGTTTGGCCGGCCTGAACCAGCCGACCGCCTGGCGCGTGATCTTGAGGTGCCGAGCGAGGCCCGGGACGAAGCCGGAAATCCATGGGCCCGCAGCTACGATGACCTGCCTGGCCATCACCTCTTCGTCCGAAGTCGTAATTCGGATGCCGGCTGGCGTCGGCTGCATCCGCGCTGCGGCCCTGACGATCCGGTCCTCGGCCCCTTCGCGGAAGGCAAGCATCGCCGCCTCGGCCATCAGGATCCCGCCGCTTTCCTGGACCACGACGTCCCAATCCTCCGGCAGGCGAAAGGCCGGAAAGGCCGAATTGGCCTCGGCGCCAGAGGTCGGACCGGTGATCGGGCCCTTTCGAGCCGCGGCGGCGCGGGACGCGGCGACCATCTTCGATCCGGCAGGCCCCGCTTCGAGCACGGCGCTAGGCTTCAAAATTATCCGTCCCGTGATGGATTCCAGCGTGCGCCAGCCGCTGAAGGCTTGATCACTCAGGTCGGTATAGGCTTCGCTCTCGAAGTTGAAGCGTCGGTAGACGCGGCACGATCCGTGCGAGGAGCCGCGAGCTTCGCCCATGCTCATGGGGTCGAACCCCAACACGTCGGCTCCCTGGCGCACCAGCGAATGGAGCGCCGAGCTTCCCATCAAACCCAACCCGATGATGGCGACTTCACAGCTACGCATGGCGATAGTCTTCCTTCAAAGGCGCCGGTCGAGCCGCAACGGACAAGTCGCCGGCGGCGCCGTCGCCGGTGATAGCGGACCGTTCGCAAAGCTCATTTCTTGCTTTGCGGATAGATCGTCTCGCCGCGCTTGAGCATCGCGACGAAAGCCTCGATCTTCTTCTTCCGACCGGCTTCGGTTTTCATATTGTGAGTGCGAAAGGCCAGCGCGAACCGGTTCTGCGCACTGAGTTTCGCCAGCATTGCTTTTGCTTTGGGCTCTGCATCGATCGCCGCCTGGAGATCGCCGGGGATCTTCATGTCCTTGCCGCTGTTATAGGCGCGCGCCCAGCGCCCGTCGGACTTAGCCGCATCGACTTGTTTTAGCCCATGTTCGGTCATCCGGCCCTCGTTGATCAGCCGTGCGACGTTATCGACGTTGATCCGGCTCCAGATGCTTTTCTTTTGGCGCGGCGTGTAGCGCTGGAGATAGCTCTTGTCGTCGAAACCTTTGCGGATGCCATCGATCCAACCCCAGCAAAGTACCACCTCGATGGCTTGCTTCGGAGTGATCGATTTGAACCCTGAATTCACTTTGTGGATCTTGATCCAGATCTCGTCTTCCTTGAGGTGGTGTTTGCCGAGCCACTCATGGAAACTCTCCGCGTCCTTGAACGCGCGGACTTTATCGGGATTGATTTTTGCGGGTGCCATCAGCAGACCTTGTCGCCCATCACGCCGACGGTCCGCTGCCATAAGCCGTCATCGACGATACGAAGCTGCGTTTCCCAAGAGAAATTCTAACCGCCAAAGACTCAACCCAATTCTGCCGTGATTCGAACCAATGTTTATTGTCACGGCTTTATCACCTCGTGGTGAGGATATTATCCTATCGTCAAGTCCGCAGGAAGCGGCGCATCTGATTGCAAACTGCAAGCGGGCATTTGCCGGTTCAACAGCCGCTCCGCAACGAGAAACAAAAACAACAGACAACAAAAAAATTAAGAGGAAACAGCGAAATGTTCAATCAGTGGTTCGATCTGACTTTGGTGCGGAGTTCCTGCTTGAACCTCCGCTGGGCCATCATCCTATGCGGGACCCTGCTCGCGAACAATGCGAGCGCGGCGCCTGGCGACAATCTGAGCGTGGTGCGCGATCTCACAGGCCGGCTGGGACCGATTATCGGTTCAGCGCTGGCCTGCCCGAACATCACGCGGTCCCGCGTGCAGGTTATTATCGACAAGTTCCAGGCGGCGGTCAGGGAGGCCATCAATGAACCCGACCGCGCCGACATTGCGCGTCTGCTGGACCGCTACGTCGCCGACGGGCGCAGCGCCGTGACAACAGGAAAGACGGATTGCGGGATCGCGGACCGTCAGATCTCCGACCTCGAGCAATCCCTTCACATATCGTCGACCCCGCCCCCCGCGTCGTCACTGACTGCCGCGATCGCCCCCTCCGCGGCCATCGCCGCGACGGCGCCAACCCAGCCGCTTCCTCCGAGCAATGTGCATGGCGTCACCGATCGCGAGATCCGCTTCGGGATCGTCATTCCGTATTCCGGAGGCGCGAAGGAAAACGGCTATAACATCAAGCTCGGAATCGACGTCGCGTTCGCCCGCGCAAACGCCGCCGGAGGCGTGAACGGCCGGCTGCTCAAGCTGATTCCGGCCGACGACGGCTTTGAGCCGACGCGGACGCTCGACGCCATGAAGAACCTCTGGGAAAAGGAGCAGGTGTTCGGCTACGTCGGCAACCACGGGACGCCGACCGCAGCGGTCGCGCTGCCGTTTGCGCTCGAACGACGGGCGCTGTTCTTCGGACCGCTCACCGGCGCCAACGTGGTGCGGCATGATCCTCCGGACCGGTACGTCTTCAATTACCGGCCAAGCTACGCGGAAGAGACCGACGCCGCGGTACGCTATCTCCTGAAAATCCGCAAGCTGCAGCCGCGGCAGATCGCGGTGTTCACCCAAAGCGACTCTTTCGGCGATGCGGGCTTCGCCGGTGTCGCGAAGGCATTTCGCGCGCTTGGCATCAGCGACAGCACGATACTGCGGCTCAACTACGCCCGCAACACGATGGAGTTGGATGATGCCATCAATCAGCTCAAGCAGCAAAAGGTGCCGATCCGCGCGGTCGTCATGGTGGCGACGACACGGCAGGCAGCGAAGTTCATCGAGAAGACCCGCGATCTGTTCCCGGGCATGCTCTATACCAACATGTCATCGGTGGGCGCCAGCAGCCTCGCCGACGAGTTGATGCTGCTGGGACCGCGTTTTACCGACGGTGTCATCGTGACCCAGACGGTGCCCGCGGTGGCCGGCTATTCGAGCGTGGTGATCGAATACAAGGAAGCGCTTGCGAAATATTTCCCCGGCGAGAGTCCGAACTACATATCGCTGGAGGGTTTCATTTCGGCCAACGTGCTGATCGACGCGCTGAGGCGCTGTGGCCCGCAGATCGACACCGAGAGGCTGGTCGATATTCTGGAGAACACCCGCAATCTCGATCTTGGTCTTGGCGTACCGCTCGGTTTCAGCCGCGGCGAGCACCAGGCTTCGCACAAGATCTGGGGGACGGAGCTCGACAAAACTGGAAAATACCAGGCGATCGAACTTGAATGATCGCTCGCGGCGCCTGTCCCGAATATTGGGCAGGTGCCGCACAAGATAGAGCCCTTCGGTCGAAAGGCGCGAGCCTACTCGGAGCCGGTCATACGGTCCTACGCTGGCTCTACCCTCAAGGTGGCGCAAACGGCAGTTATTATGAGCGCCCAGAACCTGCTCCAGAACGAACGAGAGGCAATCGTGCGGAAGGTTATCTTCATGATCGCGAATGTCTTGTTCGGCGCCGTGACGGCTCACGCGGCGCCGGCAACTGCTCACGCTGCTAATGTCGTCGTCGGAGTGAACGTTGCGGGTGTTCAACGCATGAACCAACAGCAGCAGGATGCTTTGATCGAGAAACTGCGAGCAGCTGGCGTGAATACAGTCCGCACTGGCGTCAGCAGTTTGGCGCCGGCCGAGAGTCTGATCAATTTTGTCACCAACGCATACAAGCGGGGCATTGGCACGATCTTCATTGTAAATCCCACCGAAGGCGGCACCGGCCTGCACACTCGGCCTGCGATACCGCCTCACAACTGGCCACAGCCGCCAATGTCCGACGCCGATCCGGATGGTTTCGCAAGGTGGTTCTCTGCTTTGCTCGGCCGCTTCGACGCATCGGAGGTTCGCCTCACGGCGATTGAATTCGGAAATGAAATCAACAACTCCCAATTCAACGGTGACTTTACCCTTGATATGACATCCCACCGCGTGCTGGGAATTAGCGACCTCAACAATCCCAGGGATCCCGAGGCACAAAAGCTCGCCGCTGGCCTTAGGGCTTACCTGAAGGTATTGGCCGCGCTCAAGGATATGCGCGACCATTCCAGACTGAATGGAAAGACACCCATTGTTTCAGCGGGTCTTGTTGGCGGTTTCCCCGGCAAAAGCGGCGGGGCTTTGGATGCGGTCGCAGGCTTTGATACGCTGCTGTTCCTCCGACAAAACGGAATTGACAAATTGGTCGATGGCTACGGAATTCATTCGTATCCGAGCCTGAACCCCAATAGAACGACCGCATACCGCGTCAACGAACTCGACAATGAATTCTTCAAAGCCTGTGGCCACGGCACGAAGCCGTGCTGGGTGACGGAATGGGGCTTTACCAGCAACGACAACAATTGTCCGCTGAAAGACGACACGCGCACCAAGGTCGTATCCGTGATGATCCAGACCTTCAAAATACTGGCTAGTCAGGGCAAGCTGGCAAACACAACGTACTTCTCTTGGGATGATCCCAGCTACGGAATATTCCGCTGCGGCGCTCTGACCGACGCTGGCAAACTGGCGCTGAGTCCAATGTGATGCGGCATCAGGGAGAATGGAGCATCGCTGCAGGACCCCTCATTGCGCAGTTGGGAAAGAACGGCGTGAAGGTCGTCCGGAACGGGATTGGCGACCGCTTCACGCACGTCATTAACCGCGCCCACGTCGACTGATGGTGCTGTTACATTCGCGCAAGCAAAGTCTCGCATTTCAACGCCACATTCACAGCGAGGAACGTGATGAAGAGCCGTATCCTCCGTAGGCTGTGCCGGTTTGGTGCACGCGGCCGAAACCATAGAGTGTGAGGCGCACAATAAAAGAATTCCGCGCGCGAAGGCGCTCCGTTTTCACGCCGGCACCGGCGCAGCACGTACCATTGGCACCGGCCTGAACGTCAAGGCGATCAGGAAAGCGCCGAGGCCCATGATCCATGAGCCGATATAGAGCCAGGCGTAACTAGCAAAGGCGTCGTAGATCAGACCTCCGGCCAGCGGACCCGTCGCCATGCCGAGGCTGCCGGCCATGGCGGTGCCGCCGATCACGGTGCCCATCATTCGCAGCGGAAAATTCTCGCGGGCGAGCGAGGCATAGAGCGGCATGGTGCCGGCATAGATGAAGCCGAACACCGCCGCTACGGTATAGAACGCGGCGAGTTCGCGCACGAAGACGTAACCGAGTGCGCCGAATGCCTGCGCAAGCAGGCCCAGCACCAGCACCCGCTTGGCGCCGAAGCGGTCACCCATCAAGCCGAAGGCAATGCGGCCGCCAAGCCCAGCGAGGCCTTCCACACTGTAGATGCTGACCGCGGCGATCAACGGAATGCCGCAGCTGATGGCGTAGCTCACGGTATGAATGATGGGGCCCGAATGCGTGGCGCAGCAGAAGAAGTTTGTCAGCAGCAGGATGATGAATTGCGGCGAGCGCAGCGCCTGCGCGAGCGTCATGTCAGCCTGAGCGGAATCGCCCGACGGCGCGGACGGCCCGCTTGCCAGCGCCGGCGCGCGGCGCACCAACAGCGAGACCGGGATCATGATGACAGCGACGACCAGGGCCACGATCTGCATCGAGGTGCGCCAGTCATGGTGCGCAACCAGCCAGGCGGCGAGCGGCGCCATGGTCATCGGCGCCATGCCCATGCCCGCCGAAACCAGCGACACCGCAAGACTCCGATGGGTGTCGAACCAGCCGGTGACACAGGCCATCATCGGCGCAAAGATCGCAGCGCAGGCGGCGCCGACCATCAGCCCGAAGATGAACTGAAAGGCCACCAGCGATGTCGCGAGACTGGCCAGCCCGAGGCTCGCCGCCAGCACGACCGAGCCGGTCAGCACTACCGGCAGCGGACCCAGCCGGTCGGACAAGGTGCCCCAGATCATGCTGGTGAACGCCATCGCGAGGAAGCCGATGGTCATGGCGCTGGACACGCCGGTGACCGACCAGCCGGTATCGCGCGCGATCGGCTGCAGGAACACCGGCAACGAGAACATGCCGCCGATCGCGACGCAGCCGAGCAAACCTCCGGCTGCGACAATCACCCAGCGATAGTGAGAATTGGTCATTCCGGATCTCCAATGCATTTTTCTAAATGCAAGACGAACGGGATGGGCCGGAACCGACAGCCCGACGGGCGGTCCGACCATTTTTTCTGGGCACGCGATCCGCTACAGAACCCATTAATTCAGAGGGTTCAGCGAGGGTCGGCGTTGGGCGAAGTTCTTGTGGTGAACATATCAGCCACGCCGCGCCGCTTTGATCGCGGCGACGTCGATTTTCTTCATACCCATCATGGCATCGAACGCACGCTTTGCTTCATCGCCGCCGGCCGCCATCGCCTCCATCAGCACGCGCGGCGTGATTTGCCAGGAGACGCCCCACTTGTCCTTGCACCAGCCGCACGCACTCTCCTGGCCTCCATTGCCGACAACGGCATTCCAGTAGCGGTCGGTCTCTTGCTGATCATCGGTGGCGATCTGAAACGAGAAAGCTTCGTTATGCTTGAACGCGGGACCGCCGTTGAGGCCGAGACAGGGGACGCCGGCAACTGTGAATTCCACCGTCAGCACGTCGCCCTTCTTGCCGGATGGGTAGTCACTGGGTGCACGGTGGACGGCACCCACCGCGCTGTCGGGAAAAGTCTCGGCGTAGAAGCGGGCAGCAGCCTCGGCGTCCTTATCGTACCACAGGCAAATCGTGTTCTTGGCCATTACGTGTCCTTTCGCTCAGTTGACGCGCCGTGTTGTGGGTTTTGATCGATGCCGTGCTGTCTCAAGCCGATGACCAGCCAACACAGCTCTCTCTGGGTGGAAGACGAATGGAACAGGCTGGAACCGACAGGGTTGATGGATGTGCCTCATTATTTTTTTGGCCAAACGCATTGTCAGCCACAGCGAGCACAAGGGTCAATCTTGACAAGAAAGCCCGCCGAGCGCGCCGGCGGGCGAGTTTAATGCGATTGAATTTTGCGGCCTGCTTTTCTTGCGGCTTTCCGAGCAGACCAACGCGTTCGAAACCGCTTCAAGGCGCGAAGCGTCATGGGGGCGACCGCTTGAAGCGCTAGAGAAGCACCTCCGGCTACCAGCCCCTTGACAACATCAAATGCTAAATCGGGCCAAAAGTACGACATGACCCCTGCGTCCTTCTTCACAGGGGGCACCGCCGGGCAGCACTGGGCAGAGAAAAGAAATAGAAAAGCCCCGTCCGTCGCCGGCGGGGCCCAGAAAAATCTCTGTACGCGGTATTCAGCGCACGCGAAACCTCTTTGGTTCACCCGCTCAAGGTGGACTCAAGAATGAGAGAGAGGCACACCATAGTGGCCGTGCGATTGAAACCGCGCATAACAATCCTCCTAAAACGAAAACGAACGGCCCGCAGCAGAGCTGCACCCACCGAGGGGCGGCCATCCATTTAACACAACCAGACTGAACGGCTCCTGTCTGTGTGCCATTTCACATTTGGGATCATATATGAGCTGCCGAGTTGGCCGATCTCGCGCAGCAATGGCTGCATCAGTTCGCAGGATGGGTCCGCTACGCTATTTCTGCCCAAGGGCTCCGCGATCACCGGCAATCGCCCGGAGCCATTCACCGATACACGACAACAGATCATGACCATCCGCCCCATTGTCCGTTATCCCGACCCTCGGCTTGGGCTCCCGGCGCAGCCCGTGACCGTGTTCGACGACGCGCTGCGCGACCTTGCAGGGGACCTGCTCGACACGATGCACGCCGCGCCCGGTATCGGGATCACCGCGCCGCATGTCGGCATCTCCCTGCGGGTCGTGGTGCTCGACCTCGACCCCAACGATGGCGCGCGGACCTATGTCAATCCAAAGATCATCTGGGCATCGCCCGAGACGATCCTGCATCGGGAAGGCAGCATCTCGATGCCCGGTGTCAACGACGAGGTAGCGCGTTACGCGCGCGTCCGGATCAGCTATCAGGACGTCCACGGCGACGTACTGGCCGAACAATCGGAGGGTCTGCGCGCGGTCTGCCACCAGCACGAGATCGATCAGCTCAACGGCATGTTCTGGATCCAGCGGCTGTCCCGCCTCAAGCGCGAGCGGCTGATCAAGCGCTTCGAGAAAGTGTCGCGGGGGTGAGGCGCAGGATCGATGGCGCGCCGCAGAGGGTGACATTGAGAACCGCTATCTAATTGTCATATCTACCAATTTGCGCTAGGCACCGACGCAATAATCAGTGAAGGAGAGAGTATGGCGCGCAACATTCTGATCCTTGGAGCCTCGTATGGCTCATTGCTGGCGACAAAGCTGCTGATGGCGGGTCACAACGTGACTTTGGTTTGCCGGAAGAAAACGGCGGAACTCATCAACCGCGACGGTACGGAAGTTCGCATCAAGCTGCGTGACGAGGCCATGCACCGGGCGATCTTCTCGCGCGATCTGCCCGGGACCCTGGACGCGGCCACGCCCGCCGACGTCGACCTTTCGCGCTATGATCTGGTCGGCCTTGCCATGCAGGAGCCGCAATACACCAACCATACAATCCGGGTTCTGATGGTCAAAATCGCCGAGGCGAAGTTGCCTTGTCTTTCGATCATGAACATGCCGCCGTTACCCTATCTCAAACGCATCCCGGCACTGGCGGAAATGGACCTCGAGGAGGCCTATACCAATGCCCTGGTATGGGAACGGTTCGAACCGGGACTGGTGTCGCTCTGCTCGCCCGATCCGCAGGCCTTCCGTCCACCGGAAGAGGCGGCGAATGTCCTTCATGTCGGCCTGCCGACCAACTTCAAGGCCGCGGCATTCGCAGACGAGAAACACAACCAGTTGCTCCGGGAGCTGGAAGCGGACATCGACGCGGTGAAGCTCGATGGGCTGGACGTTCCGGTGAAGCTCAAGGTGTTCGACTCGCTGTTCGTCCCTCTGGCGAAATGGTCGATGCTGCTGACCGGAAATTATCGCTGCATCACGCTGCACGAGCCGCAGCCGATTCGCGACGCCGTGCACAGCGATCTGAAGCTCTCGCAGTCGATCTATGACCATGTCGACGCCATCGCCCGGCGCCTTGGCGCCGACCCGGAGGATCAGGTGCCGTTCGCAAAATATGCCAAGGCGGCGGAAAGCCTTCTCAAACCCTCATCGGCGGCCCGCGCGGTAGCCAGTGGAGCGCCGTTCATCGAGCGGGTCGACCTGCTGGTGAAGCTGATCTCGCATCAGCTTGGCGTGCCCAATGCCGAGATCGATCGCACGGTCGAGATCGTGGATCAGAAACTGAATGAGAAGATCGTGGTGGGCGGTTCCGGCTTGGCGTGAACAGCAGAGCGGTAGAGGCTAACTATCGAACAAAGCTCGCACGTCCTCTTCCGTGAGAGCCGAGCCAATGCGTCCGTCGCGATCGAACAGGCTATCAGCCAAGGCTCGCTTTCGGGCCTTGAGTTCATCCATTTTCTCCTCGACCGTACCGGCTGCCACCAGGCGGTAGACAAAAACCGCCTTGTCCTGTCCGATGCGATGCGCACGATCAATCGCCTGCTGCTCGACAGCCGGATTCCACCAGGGATCGAAAATGATCACCGTGTCGGCGGCCGTCAGGTTCAACCCAACCCCGCCGGCCTTCAGGCTGATCAGGAAAACGTCGCTGGCGCCGTTCTGAAAGCCTTCGATCGCGCTCTTGCGATCCTTGGTCACTCCGGTCAGCACGCTATAGCGAATGTGCTCCGCATCGAGGCGAATCCGGACCAGGTCGATCATGGAGGTGAATTGCGAGAACACGATGATCTTTCGGCCTTCGCTCAACAACTCCAGCACCATTTCCATCAACCGCTCAAGCTTGGCGGAGCGGCGTTCGACGCCGTCATCGAGTTTCAGGAGCGCCGGATCGCAACAAGCCTGGCGCAACCTGAGCAAGGCCTCAAGCACGAGAATATGGCTCTTTGCCAGTCCCCGGTCCGCAATGGCCTTGCGCACCTTGGTCGACATCGACAAGCGAATTGAATCGTAGAGATCGCGCTGGCTGCCTTCCAATGCGATGGTCTCGATAATCTCGCTTTTGGGCGGCAGCTCCGACGCCACTTCCGCCTTGGTCCGTCGCAGCAGGAATGGCTTGACTCGCTGGGCGAGCACCGCCGCCCGTCCGATATCGGCGCGCTTTTCGATCGGCGTGCGCCACTGACGGGCGAACGCGGACTTGTCACCGAGATAACCGGGGTTGGCGAAATTCATGATCGACCAAAGTTCCCCCAGATGATTTTCCATCGGAGTTCCGGTCAGGCAGAAACGGTGCATGGCCTTGATGCCGCGTACCCACCGGCTCGTCGCTGCATCGGGATTCTTGACGGTCTGCGCCTCATCCAGCACGGCCATATGCCAATCGCGGGCGAGCAAGACTGCGTGATCGCGTGCGAGCAATGGATAGGTGGTCAAGACGACATCATGCTCGGAAATGGCATTGAAGTTTTGTCTGCGGTCGGAGCCGTGAAGCACCAGAACCTTCAATTCCGGCGCAAATTTCCGCGCTTCATTGAACCAGTTGGTCATCAGGCTGGTCGGAGCAATGACAAGCGCAGGTTCTGCGAGATGGCCGCGCGATTTCTCCAACGCCAGCAGCGCCAAAATCTGAACGGTTTTGCCGAGCCCCATATCGTCGGCCAGCACACCTCCGAGGCCACTCTCGCGGAGTAAATCGAGCCATGCGACGCCTTGCGCCTGATAGGGGCGGAGTTCGGCGCCGAAGCCGGGCGGCAAATGCGGATCGGTCAACCCGCGCCCCTGCAGCAGACCGGCGAGGCGGCGAAGATTGTCGGCGCCCTTGAAAGCGAAGTCCTGGTTCTCGAGAGCCAGCAGCGACACAACATCCGCGCGAGGGAGCCTTAATTTCCCGGATGCATCAACGAATATGCCGCTGAGCTGCAGATTATGAAGCGCCAGCACCAGGGGAAGGAAGCGATCCGCAGCCAGCGCAACATGCCGACCATCGGCAAGGGGCACATAGAGATGGTCACCTTCCTTGGCGAGTAGTCTTACCATGTCCGGAGTGAAGGCGGGATTGGAGACCAGGGCGGCCAGCAGCGGCGCGAGATCGCGCCTCTCGCCGTCGATTTCGATACCGAGGGCCAACTCGAACCAATCGATGCCGCTGCCCTCGAACTCCGCGTCGAAGACGCCGGAAGACGTCGCCAGCCGATACGGAAAATCGTCATCGATGCGGATTTCGAATCCTTCCGCCCGCAACTCCGCGACGTGAAAGTTGAGAAAGTCGAGCCAGTCGTGAGCTTCCTTGAAGGTCATATCCTGGAGATGGCCGGCCTCCAGAAACGGATGGACCTTTCTTGCCTCGAGGAAGTCGAGCCCGGACAACCGCTTGAATGCGTCTCTTTCCTTGGCGCGGCGCCGTGATACCGCGTAGACCTGCCCGCCCTGAAATGCTTCCAGCCGGCTCGCCCGCTCCGACGGATCGATTTCGACCGGACCGTAACGGAAGCTGAGATGTGCGACCGGCATCACGGTGGGTCCATCGCGGTGATAGAAGCCGTGCGCCATGGCGCGTCCCAGTCTGAGCCGCAATACCGGGACCGGGTCCTGCTCGATCTTGACCGCTGCTGCCGGCTGCGCCGGCAACAGGCCGTGATGAACCTCCGGCAGTTTCTGGCCGAGGCGGCGCGCCACTTCCGAGACCTGGGCGCGCGAAATGGCCGGTGCCGACAACACCTGATACGCCAGTCGCGCCGGCAGGTTCAGCTCCACCGGTCCCATCGATCCGGCGGCCTCATCCAGATAGACCGGCGGCTCGGCGTTAAACGCCGTCGTTCCCGGAACGGTCAGTTGCGGAGCGACGCCATTCTTGCCGGCTTGATGCCATTCGATACGGCCTTCGCGTTTCTCTCCCCAGCGCAGGGGCGACCGCTTGTGATCCAGCCAATAGGCGCGGCCCGTGGCGATCATCCGTTTCACGAGTTCGGCTGATTGCGCCCGGGGGCCGTAGGAATATCCATACCCCCACGATTGCTTCGAGAGCTGAACCAGAATGTCGATATCGATATCGCGATAATATTTCGGCGCGCGCTCGGGTGCA
>DATHHQ010000703.1:0-2863 GCA_035490095.1 Bradyrhizobium sp. | reverse complement strand
ACGCTGCTCAATCTGCTCGGGGGTATCGACCGCGTCGATGAGGGCGAGATTGCCGTCGCCGACCGGCGCATCGATGGCTTGTCGGAAGGCGAACTGGCGGCCTGGCGTGCCGCCAACATCGGCTTTATCTTCCAGTTCTACAATCTGATGCCGATGTTGACCGCGGCGCAGAATGTGGAGCTGCCGCTGTTGCTCACCAACCTGCGCCGCAAGGAACGCGCGGCCCGCGTCCAAACAGCGCTGTCGGTGGTTAGTCTCGCCGATCGCGTCAAGCACCATCCCCGCGAAATGTCCGGCGGCCAGCAGCAGCGCGTTGCGATCGCGCGCGCGATCGTGTCGGATCCGAACCTGTTGCTGTGCGACGAACCGACCGGCGATCTCGACCGCCACTCCGCCGACGAGATTCTCTCGATCCTGCAGCTGCTCAACAAGGATCTCGGCAAGACCATCGTGATGGTCACCCACGATCCTGCGGCGGCGCGCTATGCCCAGCGGATCCTGCACCTCGACAAGGGTCGCTTCGTCGAACAGGAGCTCGCCGCGTGAACGACTTCGATCTGGTGCGGAAAAACCTGTTCCGCCGTAAATTGCGCGCCGCGCTGATGATCGTGTCGATCCTGATCGCGTTCATGATCTTCGGCGTGCTCGCCGGATTCCATCGCGCCTTCACCGTTGGCGAGGATCGCGCCGCCGCGGATCGTCTGATCACGGTCAACAAGATCAACTTCACCCAGCCGTTGCCGATGGCCTATTTCAACCGCGTGCGCGCGGTGGACGGGGTGCGCCAGGTCACCCACGCCAACTGGTTCGGCGGTTACTATCAGGATCCGAAGAATTTCGTGATGTCGCTGGCGATCGAGCCAGCCACCTATTTCGACGTCTACCGCAAAGAGTTCGATATCCCGCCCGAACAGCTGACGGCCTTTATCCGGGATCGCAGCAGCGCGGTAATCGGCGAGTCGATGGCGCGCAAATGGGGCTGGAAGGTCGGCGATCGCGTGCCGATCGCGAGCAACATCTTCAGTCAGCGCAGCGGCGGACATACCTGGGATTTCACCATCGCCGGCATCGTCAAAGCCAAGGTGGAGCACGTCGACACCAACTTCATGCTGTTCCAGTACGCCTATTTCGACGAGACCCGCTCGTTCGGCAAGGACACCATCGGCTGGCTGATCCTCCAGACCAACGCCCCCGAAAACAACGACCGGGTTGTGAAAACCATCGATTCGATGTTCGCCAATTCGACCGCCGAGACCTCGACCGATACCGAAAAGGCTTTCGGCACGGCGTTCGTGGCGCAGTTCGGCAATATCGCGCTGATCGTGTTCCTGGTTGTCGGCGCCGCTTTCGTCACCATCCTGATGATCGTCGGCAACACTATGGCGTTGTCGATCCGCGAACGCACCCGCGAGATCGGCGTGCTGAAGACGCTCGGATTCTCCGGCGGACGGATTCTGCGAATGGTGCTCGGCGAATCGATATTGCTTGCGCTGCTCGGTGGCCTGCCGGGGCTGGCGATCGCCGCACTGATCACGATTGCGCTGCGCGCCAGCCTTGCCAACATTGCACCGGCGTTCGCCGTGTCGCCGGACATCGCGCTGCAGGGGGTCGCGCTGATGATCGCGCTCGGTCTGATCACCGGGATCATTCCCGCTCTTAATGCCATGCGGCTGAAGATCGCCACCGCGCTCGGACGAGGATAGGATCATGCGTTCGCTTTTGCTTCAGGTGATCGCGGTCACCTCCATCAATCTCAAAAGCATTGCGCAGCGGCGCTGGTTGTCGCTATCGACGGTGATCGCGATCGCGCTGGTGGTGATTGTGCTGCTGGCATTCCTCGCCATGGCCAATGGATTCCAGCGCACCATCGCCGGAGCCGGCGCCGATGACGTCGCCATCGTGCTGCGGGCCGGCTCGCAGGCGGAAATCAACAGCACCGTAGCCCGCGATCAGGTGCGCCTGATCGAGGATGGGCCCGGTATCGCGCGAGGTGCCGACGGCAAGCCGCTGATCTCGCCGGAACTCTATCTCGTGGTCGACGGTCTTAAGCGCTCCACCAAGACCAAGGCCAACCTGCCGCTGCGCGGGATCGGCGAGCAGGGCGCCGCGTTGCGCAAGGGCATTGCCATCACTGCAGGCCGCATGTTCAATCGCGGCAGCAACGAGGTCGTGGTCGGCAAGGCGCTGCTGCGGGAGTTCGAAGGCTTTGATCTCGGCAGTACGGTATCGTTCGGCGCCACGCGCTGGACCGTGGTCGGCGTGTTCGATGCCGGCGGCAGCGTGTTCGAATCCGAAATCTGGGCTGATCTGAACGTGGTACAAAGCCTGTTCAACCGCAACAACTTCGTCCAGACGGTGCGCGCGCGCCTCACCGGGCCGGCCGCGCTCAACGAGCTCAAGAGCTACAGCGATAACGATCCGCGATTGAAGCTCGACGTCAAATCCGAAGCCGCCTACTTCGCCGAACAGGCGTCGCAAACCTCCGACCTGATCCAGAAACTCGGCTGGCCCTTGGCGATCGCGATGGCGCTCGGCGCGCTCGCCGGTGCGCTCAACACGATGTATTCGTCGGTGGCAGCCCGCGCGACGGAAATCGCCACGCTGCGGGCCATCGGCTTTGGCGGCTTTCCTGCTTTTGTCGGAACGCTGGTTGAATCGCTGTCGCTGGCGGCGATCGGCGGCCTGCTCGGCGCGGCCGCCACTTATTTGATCTTCGATGGCATCACGGCCTCGACGCTTGGCGGCAACTTCACGCAGGTGGTGTTCGATTTCAAGCTGAGCCCATGGCTGATCGGAGAGGGCGTCGTGCTCGCGCTGATCGTCGGATTGATCGGCGGATTATTTCCTGCGCTCCGCGCCGCGC
>DATHHQ010000702.1:0-4262 GCA_035490095.1 Bradyrhizobium sp. | reverse complement strand
CCGGCTGTCACGCTGGCGACGATGTTGCCATCGGATTCGGCGAAGTCGCTGCTGGCGCGGCTTTACCAGGATGCGCGGCGCGCGGCGTCCTGAAACCCGGAACCCGTCACTGCAATGACGTCGACATAGGCTCACGCCGCCTTGCGGTCCTCGGCGAGATTGGCGAGTTGACGCAGGATTTCGGTGGTGCCGGTCAGACGTTCCTCCGGCGTCTCCCATTCCTGGAAAAACACCACCTTCATGTCGGGCCGTACCTTCGCCGCCTTGCCATGCTGGCGGATGAAATAGACCAGCCGGTCCGGTTGCGCGAACTTGTTGTCGCGGAACGTGATCACGACACCTTTCGGCCCGGCATCGACTTTCTCGACGTTGGCGCGGCGGCAATAGCCTTTGATCGCGGCGATCTTGAAGAGATAGCGCACCTCGTCCGGCAACACGCCGAAGCGGTCGCGCAGTTCGGCCGCGAAATTGTCGATCTCGTCGTCGGTGTCGAGATCGGCCAGCCGCCGGTACAGCGATAGCCGCACCGCAAGATCGGCGACGAAATCCTCCGGAATCAACACGGGCATGCCGACCGTGATCTGCGGCGACCAACGATCCGCCGCCGGTTCGACCACACCGGCCTTGAGGTTGAGGATCGCCTCTTCCAGCATCGACTGGTAAAGCTCGAAGCCGACTTCCTTGATGTGTCCGGATTGTTCCTCGCCGAGCAGATTGCCGGCGCCGCGGATATCCAGATCGTGCGAGGCCAACTGGAACCCGGCCCCGAGCGTTTCCAGCGACTGCAGCACTTTCAGCCGCCGCTCGGCCTGGGCGGTGATCTTCTGCTGCGCCGGCAGTGTAAACAGCGAATAGGCGCGCAGCTTCGAGCGCCCCACCCTGCCGCGCAACTGATACAGCTGCGCCAGCCCGAACATGTCGGCGCGGTGCACGATCAGCGTGTTGGCGGTGGGAATGTCGAGGCCGGACTCGATGATCGTGGTCGACAGCAGGATATCGTACTTGCCGTCATAGAACGCCGACATGATGTCTTCGATGACCGTCGGCGGCATCTGCCCATGGGCGACCGCGACTTTCATCTCCGGCACGTTCTTGTCGAGAAAGTTCTTCACGCCTGCGAGATCTTCGATCCGCGGCACCACATAAAACGCCTGTCCGCCGCGATAGCGCTCGCGCAGCAACGCTTCGCGGATCATCAAGGGATCGTGCGGCGCCACGAAGGTGCGGACCGCCAGCCGGTCGACCGGCGGCGAGGCGATGATGGAGAGGTCGCGCACCCCCGTCAGCGCCAGTTGCAGCGTGCGCGGAATCGGGGTCGCGCTCAGCGTCAGCACATGGACCTCGGCCCGCAACTGTTTCAGGCGCTCCTTGTGGCTGACGCCGAAATGCTGCTCTTCGTCGACGATCAGCAGACCGAGATCCCTGAATTTTATGGATTTGCCGAGCAGCGCGTGGGTGCCGACCACGATATCGACCGCACCGTCCGTGAGGTTCTTCTTCACCTGCGCCAGTTCCTTGGCCGCGATCAGGCGTGAGGCCTGCGCGACATTGACCGGAAAGCCGCGGAACCGCTCGGTGAAGGTCTTGGCGTGTTGCCGCGCCAGTAGCGTGGTCGGGACCACGACGGCGACCTGCTTGCCGTCGAGCGCGACCGCGAAGGCCGCGCGCAACGCCACCTCGGTCTTGCCAAATCCGACGTCGCCGCAGATCAGCCGGTCCATCGGCCGGCCGCTTTCGAGGTCTTTCAGGGTGACATTGATCGCAGCGAGCTGGTCTTCGGTTTCCTCATAGGGGAAGCGTGCGCAGAACTCGTCATAGACATGCGGCTGCACCGGCATTTTCGGCGCTTCATGCAAATGCCGCTCGGCCGCGATCTTGATCAGCTCGCCGGCGATTTCGCGAATGCGGTTCTTGAGTTTTGCTTTTCGCGCCTGCCAGCCGCTGCCGCCTAACCGGTCGAGTTCGACGTGGGCGTGATCGGAGCCGTAGCGCGACAACAGCTCGATGTTCTCGACCGGCAGAAACAGCTTGGTGTCCGCCGCATAATGCAGCTCGAGGCAGTCGTGCGGTGCGCCGGATACCTCGAGCGTCTGCAGGCCGATAAAACGTCCGATGCCGTGCTCGACATGAACCACGAGATCGCCGGCGGCAAGGCTGGTGACCTCGGAGATGAAATTGTCGAGCTTGCGGCTCGCCTTTCGTGGTCGCACCAGCCGGTCGCCGAGGATGTCCTGTTCGCTGATGACGGCGACATGGTCGGTCTCGAAACCGGATTCCATGCCGACCACCGCCAGCATGGCCTCGTTGCGCGGCGTGGCCTGCACGGTGCGCCAGCTGTTGACGCTGGTGACGTTATTGAGCTTGTGATCCCGCAGCATGCTGCCCATGCGATCGCGCGAGCCCTCGCTCCACAGCGCGATCACCACTTTCTTGCGTTGGGCTAGCAATGCCCCGACATGCGCGACCACGGCCTCGAACACGTTGACGGAGCTGTCCGCGCGCTCCGGCGTGAAGTTGCGTCCAGCCCGCGCGCCGGCATCGACCGTGTTGGCGCTGCCGTCGGGCACGGCGAATGGCGTGAGCCGCGCCAGCGCGGTTTCATCCAGACGCCTGGTCCACTCGTCCTCGGTGAGATAGAGCCGGTCGGGCGGCAGCGGCTTGTAGATCGCGCCGCCGCCGGGATGCTCCATCGCCTCGCGCCGCGCCTCGTAATAGTCCGCGATCTGCTTGAAGCGCTCGCGCGCGGCGTCCTCGCTTTGCGGCTCGATCGCAACCGGCGCGTCGCCGAGATAATCGAACAGCGTATCCATCCGCTCCTGGAACAACGGCAGCCAGTGCTCCATGCCGGGATGGCGGCGGCCTTCGCTGACGGCTTCGTACAGCGGATCGTCGCGCTCGGGGGCGCCGAAGGCCGCGACATATCCCATCCGAAAGCGCCGGATGGTCTCGGTGACCAGTTGAAATTCCGAAATCGGAACCAGATCGAGCGAGCGCATGTCCAATAGCGTGCGCTGGGTTTCCGCATCGAAACTGCGGATCGACTCCAGCGTGTCGCCGAAAAAATCGAAACGCACGGGCTGATCGAGCCCGGCGGGAAACAGATCGAGAATGCCGCCGCGAACGGCGTATTCGCCGGGTTCGCGCACGGTGGAAGAACGGTTGTAGCCGTTGTGCTCCAGCCACGACACGATCGAGTCCATCGGCACCACGTGGCCGGGCGCGACCGACAGCGCCTGCGCCGCGATGATTTCGCGCGCCGGCACGCGCTGCACGATGGCGTTGACCGTGGTCAGCACGATCAGCGGCTTCTCGCTGCCCTCCAGACGCGACAAGCGCGCCAGCGTCGTCAGCCGCTGCGCCAGAACGCCGCCGTGCGGCGAGACCCGGTCGTAGGGCTGGCAATCCCAGGCCGGAAACTGCATCACCGGCAGATCGGATGCGAAGAATTCCAGCGCGCGCGCCAGCTGCTGCATGCGCGGTCCGTCGCGGCACACCACGGCGAGGCTGACCGCTGGCGGCCTCGGCCGTGCTGCCACCGCGCGTGCGAGGTCGGAAACGACGAGGCCCTCCGCGCCTTCAGCGACATTGGCAAAGGTCAGCGCGCGGCCGGGGATAAGCAATTCGGCAGGCGATCGTGTCGGCGATTTCATGCGTCGTGATCCGCCGATCGGAACGCCTTGATGCGGTCGAACAGGTCGCTGGCATATTCCGGCGCCAGCGGCACATCGCCCGACAGCGCGGCGTAGAGATCGGGGTCGGGCACCTCGATCAGGTGCTCCAACTGGGCCAGTTCGTCATCCCTAAGGCTCGCGATCTCGGCGTCCGCAAAGCGGCCGAGAATCAGGTCCATCTCGCGGGTACCGCGATGCCAGCAGCGAAACAACAGCCGCTTGCGGCGGTCATCAAGGCCGCTACTCGATCGTGTCGATCCCGTCATCCGCAAATCCCATCCAACGGCAAAAGCCCGGACGTGGTGCCGGGCGGGGTTGATATAGCGATCATGTCGCCGAATGTCAGTAGCTGTTCGCCGTGCAAATTCACAACCCAGTTGGTCGCTCGCAATGACGTCAATTCCAGACATGCATTTACGACCTCGCCGCGCCATGCGCCCGAGCCGTTGATGAATCTCTCGCCCAAAGAGGGCGTGGGGAACGCCGGATGCCCGTGGCACCCGCAGCCTCGTGTGCACTTGGTAGTGGTAGAACGCACACGAGTAACAACGAGTACCCGGAATCACCCGGCGTCCCCGCACGCAATGGTTT
>DATHHQ010000701.1:0-2403 GCA_035490095.1 Bradyrhizobium sp. | reverse complement strand
CCTGCTGCATTATGGCGACATGACGGATTCAACCAACCTGATCCGGCTGATGCAGCAAATCCGGCCGACCGAGATCTACAATCTCGCGGCCCAGAGCCACGTCGGCGTCAGTTTCGAAAGCCCGGAATATACCGCCAATGCCGACGCGATCGGCGTGCTGCGGTTGCTGGAAGCGATCCGGATTCTCGGCATGGAGAAGGAGACGCGGTTCTATCAGGCATCCACCTCCGAGTTGTACGGACTGGTGCAGGAGGTTCCGCAGAAGGAGACAACGCCGTTCTATCCGCGCTCGCCCTATGGCGTCGCCAAGCTTTATGGCTACTGGATCACGGTGAACTACCGCGAGGCGTACGGCATGTTCGCCTCCAATGGCATCCTGTTCAATCATGAAAGCCCGATCCGCGGCGAGACCTTCGTGACCCGCAAGATCACCCGCAGCATCGCCCGCATCGAGACCGGTCTCGAGGAGACGCTTTATCTCGGAAACCTCGGGGCGAGACGCGACTGGGGACACGCCAGGGACTATGTCGAGGGCATACACATGATATTGCAGGCGGACGCGCCCGACGACTTCGTGCTGGCGACCGGCGAGGCCCGCTCGGTGCGCGAATTCGTCCAGATCGCGTTCGCGGAAGTCGGCCGCGGCATCGAATGGCGCGGCAAGGGCATCGAGGAAACCGGCGTCGACAGCAAATCCGGCAAGACCATGGTTCGGATCGATCCCCAGTATTTCCGCCCCACCGAAGTCGATGAACTGATCGGCGACGCCAGCAAGGCGCGCCAGAAGCTCGGCTGGAAACCGAAAACCACGTTCGCCCAACTCGTCAAGGAAATGGTGGCCGGCGACCTTGCGATTGCCAGGCGGGAGGTTGCCAATGGCAGGAATCCCGTTTGAGCTGAAAGGCAAAACGGTCTTCGCTGCCGGGCATGGCGGGATGGTCGGGGCTGCGCTGATGCGCAGGCTCGCGCAGGAGGAAGTCGAACTGCTGACGGTCAAGCGCAGCGAGGTCGACTTGCGCGATCAGGCCGCTGTGAACAGCTGGTTCGCCGGCAAGCGGCCACAGGCTGTGTTTCTCGCGGCGGCGAAGGTCGGCGGCATTGCCGCCAACGACACGCTGCGCGGCGAATTTCTCTACGACAACTTGATGATCGCGGCCAATGTGATTCACGCCGCCCACGTCAATGGTGTGGAGAAGCTGATGTTTCTCGGGTCGTCCTGTATTTACCCCAGGCTCGCGCCGCAGCCGCTGCGCGAAGATTCAATGCTGACCGGTCCGCTTGAGCCAACCAACGAACCCTATGCGATCGCCAAAATCGCGGGCATCAAACTCGTCGAGGCCTATCGCAGCCAGTTCGGGTCGGATTTTATCAACGTGATGCCGACCAATCTGTACGGTCCCGGCGACAATTATCACCCCGAATACAGCCACGTCGTCGCTGCGCTGATTCGCCGGTTTCATGAAGCCAAGATTTCCGGCGTCGCGAATGTGGTGGTCTGGGGAACCGGAACGCCACGGCGGGAATTCCTTTATGTCGACGATCTCGCCGACGCCTGCATTCGTCTGATGAAGACCTATTCCAGCAGCGAACTCGTCAACATCGGCACCGGCAAAGACATTACCATCGCCGAATTCGCGCGGGTGGTCGCTGCGACCGTCGGATATGCCGGTGAAATAAGTTTCGACCCCTCGCGTCCCGACGGCACGCCGCGCAAATTGCTCGACGTCAGCCGCCTTGCCAGGCTGGGCTGGCGCGCCAGCACCTCGCTCGAAGACGGAATCAAGTTGGCCTATCAGGCGTTCCTGAAGGAATCGAAATCATGAAGACTTTGCGGCAGAGCGCGGTGCGGTTTGTCCGAGCGCTGCCGCCATCGCCGATATCAACGGCTTCATGAAGTAGGCGTCGTTGGCGGGTGAGATGTCGGTGCGCAAGCCGTGTGACTTGAGTTCGTTCGACACCACCGGCCCCACCGATGCAATCGGCGTGCGCGCCAGGCCCTCACGCAACCGATCCTCACAGCCACGCGCCCGCGCGACCTCCACAAGACGGCGAACCTGCCCCAAATTGGTCAGCGCAATGGCGTCGATGCGGCCCTGCGCCATCTCGTCGATCGCGGTGACGATGTTGGCATCGGCGGCCTGCGCGTCGTAGACATAAGGCAGCACAGGATCGACCTCGGCGCCTTGCGCGGTGATGGCGCCGATCAGCACGCTATGATCCTTGTCGGGGTAAAGCTGCAAGCCCACGCGATGACCCCTGAGATCGACGCCCGACAGCATCTCGGCGATGCCCTCGGATGTCGGCTTCTCCGTCGTCACCTGCGGCTCAAGCCCGATCTCGCGCAGCGCCCGGCCGGGTTTTGGGCCACGCGCAAATTTTCTTGGCCTCCCGAGCGCGGCGATG
>DATHHQ010000700.1:0-6012 GCA_035490095.1 Bradyrhizobium sp. | reverse complement strand
GCGATCTTCGGATCGAACGTGAACCAGCTCTGCATCAGAGCTTCCGGCGAAACCTTTTCGATGTTGGCCAGCATCTGCTTCTGGAGGTTGTCCATCACTGCCGTCTGCATCGGCTGCACATCCGGGAGTCCGAAAAACTGCCGGGCTTCGAGAGGCGTGCAATCTATTTCAACGTTTACCTTCATGGCCGCTCCTGATCGCTACTTGACCGCCTGTCATAGTATCGTCACGAGAGGCTCCACGACGCAAGCCACCTGATCGGCTAGTCGGCTTCCTGCGCCTTCATTTAGCACATATCGTCAACCAAAACGCTCCACCGCAAAGGGCCTGGGATCGGCAAATGGCGTCTCCCCGGTCATCATCTCCGCCAGCAAACGGCCGGTGGCGGGGCCAAGCGTCAGGCCGTGGTGCTGGTGTCCGAAATCGAACCACAGCCCGGCATGCCGGGGTGCCTTGCCGATCACCGGCAGCATATCGGGCAAGCAGGGCCGCGCGCCCATCCAGGGTTTCGCGTCGATAGCGTCTCCCAGCGGAAACAGCGCGTGCGCCCGCGGCAGCGCCCGCCGCAGCTGGATCGGCGTCGGCGGCGCATCGCGGCGCGCAAATTCCACGCCGGTGGTCAGACGAATGCCGCGGTTCATCGGCGCCAGCAGATAGCCGCGATCCGAATCGAGAACGGGATGATTGAGCACGGCGTTGCCGCGCGGCGCCAGATGCAGATGGTAGCCGCGCTTGATGCTGAGCGGGATGGAATATCCGAGCGGACCAAACACCAGGTCGGACCACGGTCCCAGCGCTACCACGACTTCGCGCGCGACCGTCGCGCCATGGGGGCCGCTCACACGCCATCCACCGGCGCCCTGTTCGAGCGTTCGCGCATCGCCGACCAGAAAACGTCCGCCCTTGCGCTTGAGAAGCGCCGCATAGGCTTTGACCAATCCGCCGGGATCGGGGACGAATCCGGGTGCAGGAAAATGGATCGCGCCCGCGAACTCGCCGGTCAGATTGGGCTCGCGCGCCGCAATGGCCTTGCCATCGAGAACCTCGCCGTCGACCCCATATTGCTTCGCTCGCTCAAAATCGCTGACCGCTTTTGCAAGCGTTGCATCGGCGCTAAACAGCTTGATCCAGCCGGTCCGCCGCAACAGCTCCGGCACTCCCGCCTCCGCGATCAGCGCCTCATGCTCGATCAGGCTGCGCCGGATCAAGGGCAATTCGGCCATCGCGCTGTGCAACGCGCGATCCGGTGAGGACGCGAGGTAGTAGCGCACGAGCCACGGCAGAAAGGTCGGCAAATCGGCGAAGCTGTAGCGCACCTGCGGCGCGCTGTTCATCGCGTATTGAAGGATCTGCCTGAAATCCCGTGGAAACATGTAAGGAAATACCGACGCGCATTCGATCAGGCCGCCATTTCCAAAACTGGTCTCCTCGCCCGCGAGTTCATGCCTGTCGACCAGGATGACATCCCGCCCCCGCTGCTGCAGGTGCAAGGCGGCGCTGACGCCGACCATGCCTGCCCCCAATACGAGGACATCGGCTTTGAGTTCCGCCATCCGGCGCTCCCGTTGAACGTTACATGCTTGCGCGCGCTGCCTAGCCGCGTAGCAGTAAAGCTGGTTAATGCGCCATCGCCCCGCAAACCGCCTAGGCTTTCAGGAAATCGCGCTTGCGCGGCGGCCAAACTCTGGCAACATGGATCGGCCATAGCTGTCAATATTCCCTGTATAGAACAGCACACCATAGTGGAGAACGTGAACAAATGTCGGTACGTCAATCCTTGCTTACAGCGACCACGGTCTCGATCGTCGCTTTTGCGATGTCGCCGGCATCGGCCCAGACCCTGCGCTACGCCAACCAGGGCGACCTCAAATCGCTCGACCCCTATACGCTCAACGAAACCACCACCCATGCGCATCTCGGGCAGGTTTTTGAGGGCCTGACGACACGGGACAAAGACCTCAAAATTATCCCGGCGCTCGCCGAAAGCTGGGAAACGCCGGAGCCGACCCGCTGGCGCTTCCACCTGCGCAAGAACGTCAAATTCCAGAACGGCGATCCCTTCACCGCCGACGACGTGGTTTTCTCGGCAGACCGCGTTCGCGCCAAAGGCTCCAACCTGCAAACCCGTATTGCCGTCGATACCAAGGTCGTCAAGATCGACGACTACACCGTTGATTTCGTCCTGACCTCGCCAAATCCTATTCTGCATTCGCAATGGGATACCTGGTACATCATGGACAAGAAATGGGCCGAGGCGAACAACGCGGTGGCCCCGACGCCGGCCGCAGCAACCTCGCCGAGTTTTGCCTCGCTCAACGCCAACGGTACCGGCCCCTTCACGATCGAAAGCCATCAGCCCGGCGTGAAAACCGTGTTCAAGGCAAACCCGAACTGGTGGCGCAAGCCCGAACACAATCTCAAGGAAATCATTTTCACGCCGATCGGTTCCGACGCCACGCGCGTTGCGGCTTTGCTTTCGGGCGAAGTCGACATTATCGAGCCGGTTCCGATTCAGGATATTTCGCGCGTCGATTCCAGTCCGAACGCCCAGGTGCTGAAGGGACCGGAACTGCGCACCATCTTTATCGGCATGGACCAGGTTCGCGACGAATTGCTGTATTCGAACGTCAAGGGCAAGAACCCCTTCAAGGATATCCGCGTCCGCGAGGCTTTCTACAAAGCGATCGATATCGAACTGATCAAGACCCGCGTGATGCGCGGGCTTGCGACGCCGTCGGCGCTGATGGTCGCGCCGCAACTCTTCCCGCTTTCCAAGGACTTTACGCGGCCGAAATCCGATCCGGATGGCGCCAAGAAGCTCTTGACCGAGGCGGGTTACCCTGACGGGTTCGAAGTCACGATGGATTGTCCCAACGACCGCTATGTCAATGATGCGGCGATCTGCCAGGCGGTGGTCGGCATGCTGGCGCGTATCGGGGTCAAGATTAACCTGCTGGCGCAACCGAAGGCGCAGTATTTCGCCAAGGTACTGAAGCCCGGTGGTTTCCAGACATCTTTCTACATGCTGGGCTGGACTCCCGGCACCTCCGACTCCCACAACGTTCTCTATGACATCATGGGCTGCCGCGACGATCCGAAATCCGCGCGCGGCGAGGCCAATCTCGGCGGTTACTGCAACAAGAAGATGGATGAAATTACCGACAAGGTGCTGCAGGAGACCGACACCACCAAACGCGACTTGCTGATCAAGGAAGCGTTCGAAATCGCGGCAAAGGATTTCGGATATATCCCGTTGCATCAGCAGGCCCTGGCGTGGGGCGTGTCGAAAAAATTGAAGGTTTCGCAGCGTGCCGACAATTCGGTTCTGCCCTACTGGATGACCAAACAGGACGAGTAGGCAGTTTGGATAGTCAGAGTCCCGGCGGCTTTACGCTTCCGGGACTTTTCATTTTCGGTTGACACCAACGTCTGCCACATCAGAAGAACAGTGAAAGGATCACATGCTCGCTTTCACTCTTCGCCGGGCTATACAGTCCATCGGCGTCATGATCGCGGTCGGAATCATCTCGTTTTCGATGTTCCGGTTCGCCGGCGATCCGGTCAACCAGATCGTCTCGCTGGACACGCCGGCCGCGGAGCGCGCCCAGGTCCGCAAATCTCTCGGTCTTGACGATCCTGTCCCGCTGCAGTTCGCGCGATATTTCGGCAACGCGGCGCAATTCAAATTCGGAGTCTCGTACCAGTTTCGCCAGCCGGTCGCGAATCTGCTGATGGAACGAATGCCGGCAACGCTGGAGCTTGCCACCTGCGCGACAATTCTGGCCATGGTGTTCGGCATCCTGATGGGGGTCTATTCGGCGCTAAGGCGCGACACGTTTCTTGCCAAGATATTGCAGGCGGTGTCGCTGATCGGCATCTCGCTGCCGACCTTTCTGATCGGCATCCTCCTGATCTACCTGTTCGCGGTGGTGCTGGGCTGGCTGCCGTCGTTCGGCCGCGGCGATGTGGTGCGGATCGGCTGGTGGACCACCGGCCTGCTCACGGTCTCCGGCCTCAAGGCCCTGATCATGCCCTCGATCACGCTCGGCCTGTTCCAGATGACATTGATCATGCGGCTGGTGCGGGCGGAGATGCTTGAGGTCCTCCGAACGGACTACATTCGCTTTGCGCGGGCGCGCGGATTGACCACACGCGCCATCCATTTCGGTCACGCGCTCAAGAATACCCTGGTTCCCGTTGTCACCGTCGCCGGGCTGCAATTTGGCACGGTTATTGCGTTTGCGATTATCACAGAAACCGTGTTCCAGTGGCCGGGCATGGGATTGCTGTTCCTGCAGGCGGTACAAAACGTGGATATTCCGATCATGGCGGCCTACCTGCTGATGGTGTCGCTGATCTTCGTCACCATCAATCTCGTGGTCGATATTCTCTATACGGTGGTCGATCCGCGCCTGCGCTCGACCATCAGCCGCCCAAGCTGAACGCGAGACCTTCATGAGCGAAGTTGCCCTCCCACACAAAGCCGATCCGAGCGCGCCGCCTGCGCACTCGGTGCCGGGAGGCTGGTTCAAGCGCGCCATCGAAAGCGATCTGCTCTACTCGTTTCGTCGCTCCCGGCTCACCATGGTTGCGGCCACCATAGCCGTGCTGTTTTTTCTGCTCGCGATCTTCGCCTCGGTTCTTGCGGTGCAGAATCCATTCGATCCGGCGCAGCTTCAATTGATGAACTCGCGGATCTCCCCGCTGTGGACCGCAGACGGTCAAAGCCCGTTCCTGCTCGGCACCGACGAGCAGGGCCGCGACGTGTTTTCCGCCATTCTCTATGGCTTGCGTATTTCTCTTGCCGTCGGCGTTCTCGGCGTATTGCTCTCAGGCACGCTCGGCATCGCTCTTGGACTTGTCGCCGGTTATGTCGGCGGCGCCGTCGACGGGTTGATCATGCGTATCGCCGATGTGCAGCTTACCTTCCCTGCTATCCTGATCGCGCTGCTCATCAACGGCGTCGTCAAGTCGGTGTTCGGCAATCGCCTCGACGCCATGAGTACGCTGGCGGTGCTGGTGTTTGCGATCGGATTGAGTTTTTGGGTGCAATTCGCGCGCACCGTACGCAGTTCGGTGATGGTCGAGAAGAACAAGGACTACGTGGCCGCGGCGCAGTTGATCGGCCTGCCCGCCCCCGTGATCATGCTGCGCCATGTGCTGCCCAATGCGATGGGGCCGATCCTGGTGATCGCCACCATCAACCTCGCGCTCGCGATCATCACCGAAGCGACGTTGTCGTTTCTTGGAGCCGGCATGCCCGACACCATGCCCTCGCTCGGCACGCTGATCCGGATCGGTAACAATTATCTGTTTGCCGGCGAATGGTGGATCGTCGCCTTCCCGGGCTTCGCCCTCGCGGCGTTGATCCTCTCCATCAACCTGCTCGGCGACTGGCTGCGCGACGCGCTCAATCCGAAACTCCGATGAGAAGCGCCGCAATTTGCAGGTCTCGAACCGCATGACCGTACCTATTCTATCAGTGCGGAATCTGCAGGTGGAATTCGCCACCCGTCGCAGCACGCTCCGCGCCATCGACGGAATTTCCTTTGATATCGCCAAGGGAGAAGTGCTGGGCGTGGTCGGAGAATCCGGCGCCGGAAAATCCGTCACTGGTCTTGCCGTGATCGGCCTGATCGATCCGCCGGGCCGCATCACCGGTGGCGAGATTTATCTGTCGGGCATGCGGATCGACAATCTGCGGCCGGACGAGATGCGCAGGGTCCGGGGAAAACGGATCGGGATGATTTTCCAGGATCCGCTCACCAGCCTCAATCCGCTGTACCGGATTGGCGATCAGCTGGTCGAGACCATCAGAACCCACACCAATCTCTCGGAGCAGGCCGCGCGCAAGCGCGCCGTTGACCTGTTGGCCGAGGTCGGCATTCCCGCCCCTGAAAAACGCGTCGACGCCTATCCGCATGAGTTCTCCGGCGGCATGCGCCAGCGCGTCGTGATCGCGCTTGCGATTTGCGCCGAACCGGAATTGATCATCGCCGACGAGCCCACCAC
>DATHHQ010000699.1:0-6054 GCA_035490095.1 Bradyrhizobium sp. | reverse complement strand
CGAAGCAAACCGTTAAAACCATTGCGTGCGGGGACGCCGGGTGATTCCGGGTACTCGTTGTTACTCGTGTGCGTTCTACCACTACCAAGTGCACACGAGGCTGCGGGTGCCACGGGCATCCGGCGTTCCCCACGCCCTCTTCGGGCGGAAGATTCATCAACGGCTCGGGCGCATGGCGCGGCGAGGGCGTAAAGGCATGTTTGGAATTCGAGCGACCGAGCAAAGCGACGCGTTCCAACGCCCGTCATTCCCCGATGTGCAAGTGCACATCGTGGATGCGCCACTTGGCGCGGGCCCGGAATCCATACTCCCTGTCGTGGTTATGGATTCCGGGCTCGCGCGGAGCCTGTCATCGGGCCGCGCTTTGCGCGGACCCGTTGGCGCGCCCCGGAATGACGGTTCTCAACTGAATTGGTTGTTTGAAAATTGAATCTGTGCACGCGTGAACTCGCGTTAGCTCACCGCAAGCGGGCGACGGAATTCCCAGCGAAATCAGCCGTTCGGAAACTCGACCATGGCTTCCCCGGTCGCGACTTTCTCGTCGTTCTGGTTGCGCACCATGACGTCGATCAAAACCCAGCGTGAGTTCGCCGTGGTTTGTTTCGATTTCACGATGCCGGTCGGCTGGATGGTGTCGCCGGGCCGGACCGGCTTGACCCACCTTGTTTCAAGGCGGCGGTGAATGGCGCCGGCGGGATAGGCCCAGTCGGTAATCATCCGCGAGATCAACCCGAAATTGTTCATGCCGTGCATGATGATGCCGCCGAAATTGGTCTTGCCGAAATCGCCCTTCATGTAATCGTCGTCGAGACGCAGCGGATTGTAGTCCAGCGACGCATCGCAGAACAGGCGGATGGATTCGCGGCTGACCGCGAATTTCGGTCCGTCGATGGTGTCGCCGGGGTGGAGGCTTTCGAATGTCGCTGTCATGATTTCGCTCCTCGCTTACTGCGGCCGAATGGTCCAGCCGCGGCCCGAGCAGATGACCTCGCCATGCTGGTTGAAGAAGACATTGTCGTGCACCACGAACAGCCGCTCGCGCTTGATGAACTTGTCGAGCGCGCGGGCCTCAAGCCGGATGACGTCGCCGCGACGCGCCGGAATATTGTAGCTCCATGATTGTCCGGCATTGACGGTGCCGGGGCTGCGCATCCAGTCGTCGGCCGGCGTGCAGGAGAACATCAGGAGGATGTGGATCGACGGTGGCGCGATCAGCCCGCGATAGACCGTGGTCTTCGCGTAGTCTTCATCGAAATAAAGCGGATGGTCTTCGCCAACGGAGGCGCAATACAGTTCGATGGCGTCCCGCGTCAGCGTGTAGGGAATGGTCTTGCGCGGCTCGCCGGGGACGATATCGTCCCAGACTTTCCGCAAATTGGCGTGTTTCCAGAAGTCGGTTTCGAAGGCGTCCGCCTGAGCCATTTCATCCTCCCTAAGCTATCGCTATTATTATGCCGCCTTGCGGAATTTGTTATATAGTATAATCAATCCGCCACACTGTAAAATCAAGCAACCCTGCCGGGGAAAGCAAGATGGCCAAACTGAAGCTGCTCAATCCCGACGATCTCGTGGCGATCGATATCCACACCCATGCGGAAGAGCCTTGCGGCATGCATGCCGACGACGGCTACGACGACTTCCAGGCGCAGATGGCCGAATATTTCAAGTCGCCGAACAAGCATCCGCCGACCGTGCCGGAGACCGCGGCCTATTACCGCGCCAAGAAAATCGCCGCGGTGATCTTTCCGGTCGATGCCGAACGCGAGACCGGATTCCGCCGCTACAGCAATTACGAGATGCTGGAAGTCGCCGCGGATAATTCCGACGTGCTGATCCCGTTCGTCAGCATCGATCCGCACAAGGGCAAGCTCGGCGTTCGCGAGGCGCGCAAGCTGATCGAGGAATTTGGCGTCAAGGGCTTCAAATTCCATCCGACCATGCAGGGCTTTTATCCCAATGACCGCATGGCCTATCCGCTATACGAAGCCATCACCGATGGCGGCGCGATCGCGCTGTTTCACACCGGCCAGACCGGGGTCGGCTCCGGCATGCCCGGCGGCATGGGGATGCGGCTGAAATATTCCAACCCGATGTACATGGACGATGTGGCCGCCGATTTCCCGGATCTGAAGATCATTCTCGCGCATCCGTCGTTTCCCTGGCAGGAAGAGGCGCTGTCGGTCGCGACCCACAAGCCGAACGTCTATATCGACCTCTCCGGCTGGTCGCCGAAATATTTTCCGCCAATCCTGGTGCGCTACGTCAACTCCATCCTGCAGGACAAGATGCTGTTCGGCTCGGACTGGCCGGTGATTACGCCGGACCGCTGGATGGCGGATTTCGCCAAGCTCGAGATCCGCGATGAGATCAGGCCGAAGGTCCTGAAGGCCAATGCGCGCAAGCTTTTGAAGATCTAGCGCCGACCACCGCGAGTACTCACGTGACCATCAAAGCCGTTGTGTTCGATGCCTATGGCACGCTCTACGATATTCAGTCGGTCGCCGCCGTCACCGAGGCGGCGTTTCCCGGTTACGGCGAGATCATCACCCAGGTCTGGCGTATCAAGCAGCTCGAATATACCTGGCTGCGTTCGCTGATGCGGCGCTACGAGGATTTTTCCGTCATCACGCGGGATTCGCTCGCTTACACGTTGAGATGCCTCGGTCTCAAGCACGACCCGGCCGCGTTCGAAAGCATCATCGACAAGTACCTGCATCTCGAGCTTTATCCGGACGCGACCGCCGCGCTTGCGGCGCTGCGAGGCCGCAAGCTGGCTATTCTTTCAAACGGCAGCACCGGCATGCTCAACGCGCTGGTTCGCAACAGCGGTCTTGACCGCGTGCTCGACGCCACCATCAGCATCGACTCCCAAAAGATCTTCAAGCCGAGCCCGGATGCCTACGCCCTGATCGAAGCGACGCTTGATGTGCCGCCCGCCGAAGTGCTGTTCGTGTCGTCGAACCCGTGGGACGCCTGCGGCGCCAAGGCGTTCGGGCTGAACGTCGCCTGGATCGAGCGGGTGACGCCGGAAGCGATGGCGCTGGCATGCGTCAGAAGCGATCTGGTTGCCCCGCTCACGATGTTCAAGGCGATCCGCACCCAGATGGACGAGCTTGGGCTGGAGCCCGATTATCGCATCCACGCGCTGTCGGAACTGCCCGATCTGGTCGCCGCCCAAGAGTCTTGAACAACCGTCTTGAATACGAATCCCGAACATGAGTCTTGAACATGAGCCTTGAATCCGTTCGCGCGTTTTTTGCCGACAAAGCCCCCGATATTGCCGTGATCGAATCGCCTGACAGTTCGGCCACGGTGACGCTGGCGGCCGCAGCCTATGGCGTCGAGCCGGCGCGGATCGCGAAAACGCTGAGCTTGCGGATCGGCGAGCGCGTCGTGCTGATCGTCGCCAGCGGCACCTGCCGCATGGACAACAGGAAGCTCAAGGCGCGCTTTGGCGGCAAGCCGAAAATGCTCGGCATCGACGAAGTGGCCGAGATCACCGGCCATGAAGTCGGCGGCGTCTGCCCATTCGGATTGAAAGCGCCGCTGCCGGTTTATTGCGACCTGTCGCTGAAGGCGTTCGACGAGGTGGTGCCGGCGGCGGGCTCGACCCACAGCGCCGTGCGCATCGCGCCATCGCGGATGGCCGAACTGGTCGACGCCGAATGGATCGATGTGTGCCAGGACCAGCAGTAGCCAGGGGGCCGTCTATTCGTCATCGTAGCGCCTGGGCTGATCATCGTAGCGCCTGGGCTGATCATCGTAGCGCCTCGACTGATCGTCGTAGCGTCTCCGCTGATCGTCGTAGCGCCTCGGCTGATCATCGTAGCGTCTAGATTGATCATCGTAGCGCCTCGACTGGTCGTCGCGGCGTCTCGGCGCCGCCTGCTGGTTGGCGCTGACGTCCGGTTCAAATACGGCGCGGCACGGCCTGCTGAGCTGCGGGGTGTTTTGCCGCAGGCACGCCACGATCCGGTTGGCGTCAGGTATCTGGTCGCCGCAAAGCCGGAACACATCGGGCGTACAGGCCATCTGCTGTTCCATCGTTCCGCGATTCTCCTGCGGCAAAGCAGGATTTTGAACGGCGATGCCGCAGCCAGTCACTATCGCAAGGCTCAGAACCACCCGGTACGCTCGCATCTTCCGATCCTTCCGATTCAATTGACGTGCACTCCATGCGGGAAATGCTTCGCCTCAGGCTTCAAAAGAAATGAGGCTTGGGAAGGTTCGCGCCGTACAACTAAATGTGAAAGTGACCGCCTTTTTTCGAGGACCGGAGACAAGAATGCCGAGGCGCCTTCGCTATTCCACCTTGCCGATTTTTTTGACCGCCGCGATCAGGCGCGCAGAGTCCTCGGCGACGAATTTGGAAAATTCCGGCGCGTCCATGTAGGCGACCGGACTGCCCGCGGTCGCGAAGGTTTTTGTCACCTCGGGACTCTTCACCGCCTGCGCCATCGCCTCGCGCAGCCGCGTCATGATCGGCGCCGGCAGCGCGCTCTGCGCGAACAGCCCGGCCCAGATGTAGAACTCGACGTCCTTGTAGCCGAGTTCCCTGAAGGTCGGCAGATCGGGAAAGCTCGCGATCCGCTCCGCGCCCCAGTTCGCCAGCACCCGCATCTTGCCGTCATCGACCTGCTGCTTCAGCGTGCCCGGCGCCGATGCCAGCGCCTGCACCGTGCCGCTCAATAGCGCGGTCAGCGCCGGGCCGGCGCCGCGAAACGGCACGTGCAGCAATTTGATGCCGGCAGAGGCCGCGAACATCTCCATCGCCACATGCAGCGTGCCGTAGGGACCCGACGAGCCGTAGGGAATTTCGCCGGGGCGTTTTTTGGCGTCGTCGACAAAATCCTGCAGGGTCTTCCACGGCGCCGACGCCGGCACCGCGAGCAGAGTGGGATCGGCGAGCACGCGCGCCACCGGCGCGAATTGCGAGACTTCGTAAGCCACGGGACGGTCGAACAGCCGGTCCGCTTCCGGCAGCACCGCCAGCGACGACAGGGTCATCAGCAACGTATAGCCGTCGGCATCGGCGCGCGCCGCCGCCGCGTTGCCGATCGAGCCGCCGGCGCCGCCGGCGCGGTTGTCGACGATCACAGGCTTGCCGAGGATTTTCTCCAGCGCCAGCGCCACCGGCCGCGCCGCGAGATCGGCCTGGCCGCCGGCCGGAAACGGCACGATCATGGTGATATTGCGCGTCGGCCACGGCCCTTGCGCGAATGCGGAATTCGACAGCGCAGCCTGCGCCAGCGGCAACGCCGCGGCGGCTTTCAGAAGTTCACGTCGGTTCATCAGCTGGTCTCTCCCCGAGGGTTTTTGGTTGTTGAGTGCAGCGTAACCGAAAGCGTCGACATTGCGATAGCCGCCAGCCTTCTTACCCTCCTCCTCCAGGGGAGGGTAAGAACACACGCCTCATTCGATGTTATTTTCCCCGCTTCTTCCCCGTCGCAAAATGCTGCGCCAGAAAATCCGCCAATACCTCGACGCGGGCCGGACGGGGGCCGCCGGGCGGCGTCACCAGATGCACCGCGCCTTCGGGCTGCTTCCAGCCTTTCAGGACCACTTCGACCTCGCCCGACGCAATGGCGTCGCCGACGATGAAGTCCGGCAGATCGGCGATGCCCAATCCGGCCAGCAACGCCGGCATCAGGGCCTCGCCATTGTTGACGCGCAGCGGGCCCGCGGGGCGCACGCTCGCCTGCTCGCCCGCGGCGTTGGTGTAGTGCCAGCCCCCGGGCGTCGAGAGATACGCATAGCCGAGGCATTTGTGCTGTGCGAGATGCATCGGATGCGTCGGCCGGCCGTGCCGCTTGAGATATGCTGGTGACGCTACGGTATATCGCGGCATCGCGCACAGCCGTCGCGCGATCAAGGAGGAATCCGGCAGGCTCGCGATCCGCAAGCCGGCATCGAAGCCCTCACCGATCAGATCGACCATTGCGTCGCTCAAATGCAGGTCGATCGCGACGTCGGGGTATTCCGCCAAAAACTCCGGCAGGATCGGCGCCACCGCCTTGGTCCCAAAAGTCATGGGCACCGCGAGCCGCACCAGCC
>DATHHQ010000698.1:0-4437 GCA_035490095.1 Bradyrhizobium sp. | reverse complement strand
CCGAGATGATCGCAGGGTGGCCTGCCGGGCCGCAGCTCGCGTGCAGCGCAGCCCGCCTTCGCCCGATGGGCTTTGGCGTGGCAGCCTTCGCTACGAAATGGCTTGCCCAGCCGGACAGACTGCGAACTGGCGGAGAGGGAGGGATTCGAACCCCCGATAGGCTTGCACCTATGCCGCATTTCGAGTGCGGTGCATTCGACCACTCTGCCACCTCTCCAGGCGCCATAACGGGGCAGAATCTGCCCTTCGGTCGGGCCGAGTTCTAGGCGAGGATGGCGGGCCAGACAAGGCCGCGGGCGGGGAGAATTCCGAAGGGCCGGCCCCGGAAGGAAAAGGAGCAACACCGATGGAGCATTTGACGGTTCGGGCCAATGGCGCGGCCTTCCACGTCGCGCGCACCGGCAAGGGGCCCCCGCTCCTGCTGCTGCATGGCTGGCCGGAATACTGGCTGACCTGGGAGCCTGTCATGACGCGGCTCGCCGAGCGTCACACCCT
Source organism: Bradyrhizobium sp. (assembly GCA_035490095.1). Taxonomy (GTDB): domain Bacteria; phylum Pseudomonadota; class Alphaproteobacteria; order Rhizobiales; family Xanthobacteraceae; genus Bradyrhizobium. Next base: position 3,942 of record DATHHQ010000698.1, on the reverse strand, counting down.
GTACGCACCGGATCTGCGCGGCTTCGGCGACAGCGACAAGCCCGATGGACCGTTCGGCCCCGACCAGCATGCAGCTGACATGCTGGCGCTCATGGATGCGCTCGATCTGAAACAGGCAGGTGTCGTCGGCCATGATGTCGGCGGCGCTCTGATGCAGCCAATGGTGCGAAAAGCACCGCAGCGCGTTGCCGGATTATTTTTCTTTGACTTCGTCTATCCCGGCATCGGGCCGCGCATGGCGGAGCCCGAACGGCTCAATAACATCTGGTACCAGTCCTTCAATCAGTTGGAGATGGCCCCAAACCTGGTCGGCGCGACGCGCGAAAGCTGCAGGACGTATATTGAGTACTTTCTCAAGGCCTGGACGCGCCGCAAGGATGCGTTCGACGACGTCGTCGAAGCCTTCACCGATAACTTCTTAAAACCGGGCAACCTCGCCGGCGGGTTTGCGCATTACCGCGCCGCCCATGAGGGGCGCATCCGAATGATGAAGGGCGAGGCGCCACAGTTCGCCCCGATCGATGTGCCGACCTGCATCCGCTGGGCCGAGCATGACCCGCTGTTTCCTTTTGCCTGGACCGACCGGCTTGGGGAAACCTTTTCCAACCTCGATCTCGCGCTGTTTCCAGGGGTGGGACACTTCCCGCATCGCGAAGATCCCGATCGCGCCGCCGCAGAGATCGCGGCGTTCTTCGCGCGCATCGGCTGGAGCTGAAACGCGCGGCAATAGGTAGGACCGCCAGACGCGGCAAAAACCGGCGGTCCCGTGTCGCGTCATTGAAATTTTGGCCGGGAAGTGCGGCTTCACGGGCCAACCTGAGCGACGATTTGACCGTAGCGATCCGCTGGGAAGCGGCAACGCGATCCCTGTTTTAACCTAACTGGTCAAGGTTACCCGCAAGCCGACCCGCGGATTTACCTGCGGCCTTACTGGCCGCTCCACGTCAATCCTTGCTTTTCTTCTCTTTCTTCTCGTCTTTTTCGTTGTTGTCGTCCTTAACCTTGTCTTTGTCCTTCCTGCGGTTGGTGAAGCGCGCGTTGCCGAGGCCGGTGCCGATGGTCAGCACACCCCAGCACTCGACGTCCTGCATGAACGGAACCTCGGAAAGGCCCTGCGCCACGCCGTCATTGTGCATCAGTACCGCGGTGTCGTGATCGCCGATCTGCGGGATCGCCTCGACCAGGCTCGCCGGCAGATTGAACTTGCTGCTCTCCCAGTTGCCGGGCAGATTCTGCGCGCCTTTCGCGATCGAGCCGTCTTCGTTGATGACGCCGGGGCAGGCGATCCCGATGAACGGCGCGAGCTTCAGGCCTTCGGCGTCGGCCGCCGCGATCAGGCCCTTGAGCATTTTCACCAGCCGTTTCACGGCCCCTTCCCGCGTCGGCTCGTCATCGGCATGGCGCCAGAGTTCGGATTTCCAGACCGACGCCTTCGACAGATCCGGCGCTTTCTTCCAGCGGGTTTCGACCACGCCGCAGCGGATGTTGGTGCCGCCGATATCGACGCCAAGAATGCTGTCATGGGCTTCGAAAATCCATGACGGCGCCAGATGCAGGCAACCGATCAGGCCGGCTTCGTCAGGATGGAAGCGAATCGGGATCAGGTCGACCTTGAAATCCTCGGCCTTGAGAATGATGTCGGTACGCGCGATCGCGAGTTCGCCGACCCGGCTCTGCCGAAAACCGCCGCCGACCACGATGCGTTCGGTATCGGCCCAGGCCTTGGTCTTGAGGAAACGCCGCGTCACGTAGGCGAGCTCCTGCGCGAATTCCTCGATCGCGCCATGCACCAGCGCGGAAGCGTGGATGTCGTCGCCCACCAGCGCCTCGTCGAGCGCGTTCTTGCCGATGGCCTCGGCGGATTTGCTGCCTAAGGGATCGTCGCCGTTTTTCTTCAGCGGCTTGCGCAGCGTGTCCAAGATCTCGCGGAACGCGCCCTTGCTGGCGCGGTCGCCGAGAAAGCCGTCATCGTCCTTCAACTCGATATTGAAGCTGTCTACGTCCACCGACGGCAGACGGGTCGCGCCATGCCGGGCGATGCCCGTTGTCGTTACGATATCTTCAGCCATTTTGCCCTGCCCAGCCGGAATTCGCGGGGGACAACGGCGCGGGAACCCGTTGGTTTCATCGGCGGGGATGCGGGAGCGGCCGAGTTTGAATTCCCAGCCTGCAGAGCGGTGGTTAGAAGAGCTCAAGACAGCCTGGCAATCCGGCCGAGCCTGGCCGGGCGCCTTTTAGCCTTGAAGTCCGTCAGGCATCGGCATGAACCCGAAACAGGCTGTCGATGAGGGCGCTTTGGGCAGCGCCTTTCTGTTCCAAAAACTCGGCAATCTCGAACTCGTCCATGCCGCCATGACCCGTTGCCTGCCATTCGTGACGAACGAAAAGGCGTCCGATCCGGCCATCGAACACCAGCACCCACCAATCTTCGTCGGCCGGCGACGGGCCACGTGCGCTGCGGTAAAACTCTCGCTGAATAACGGCCATGTTCGCTCCCTGGCGTGATTTCGCATAAACATATGGGAACGAAACCGCTGATGCCACAGCGCGGCCCGGGATGCCGCGGCAACAGCTTCGCTGAAGCCGAAAACGCGCCAAACCCCTTACATTTGGCCAGTTTTTGGAGTGCTTTGCCTTGACTCGGGGCCGCCACGGGCTATAAGTTCGGCAACCCGGCGCGGGATTTTTCTCGCGCCGCTTATTTTTGTGCGACTTGAGGGATCGCTCCCCGATTGCGCGGAAATTGAACCCATAACGACTGAAGAAAAAGCCGGCCCGGACCTGTCCGAGGCCGGGATCGAACACGAAGGAATTAAACGATGTTCGCAGTCATCAAAACCGGCGGCCGGCAATACCGCGTCGTTCCGGATGATGTGCTCGAGATAGGCAAGATCGCCGGCGATGTCGGGACGATCGTGCAGCTTGGCGAAGTGTTATTGGTCGGTGGCGATTCGCCGCTGCTTGGCGCCCCGACGGTTGCGGGCGCCACGGTCGCGGCCGAAGTGCTTCAGCACAAGCGCGGTCCAAAGGTGATCTCGTTCAAGAAGCGCCGGCGCAAGAATTCGCGCCGCAAGCGCGGTTATCGCGACGAGATCACGGTGCTGCGCATCACCGAGATCCTGACCAACGACAACAAGCCGACGATCGGTCCGCAACCGAAGCGGGAGAAGCCGCCGGTTGCGGCGCCGGTAGACGGCGACGACGAGGCGCCGAGGGCTGCGAAGAAGAAGGCGCCCGCCAAGAAGGCGGTTGCAAAGAAGGCTGCGGCAAAACCCCGCGCCAAGCCCGATGCCAAGAAGGCCCCGGCGAAGAAGACCGCCGCGGGCAAAAGTGATAAAAAGTGAAGCGTGATAAAAAGTGAAATGATTCCGTCAAGGAATTGATCTAGAAATTAAAGCGAAGTTGGAGACGGGCTATGGCTCACAAAAAAGCAGGCGGTTCATCGCGTAACGGTCGTGATTCGGCGGGCAAGCGGCTCGGGATCAAGACCTATGGCGGCGAGCACGTGATTCCCGGCAACATCATCGCGCGTCAGCGCGGCACCACCTGGCATCCCGGCCTTAATGTCGGCATGGGCACTGACCATACTCTGTTCGCCAAGGTCGAGGGCCATGTCGAGTTTCGTGCAAAAGCCAACGGCCGCACTTTCGTATCAGTCGTTCCGATGACGGAAGCCGCGGCCGAGTAAACGGTGGACAACATGAGTCCGCCGGGTCCTGTTGAACCGGCGGAGCTCCTGAGGGCTCCTAAGGGGAGGCGGGAAACCGGCCTCCCCTTTTTATTTGGGTTTTCGCACACGCTTACAGGAGCCCGACATGCTGCAGGATATCCCGACCCCGACATTGCGCGAGGCGAGTAGCTGCGTCCTCGAGACCGAACGGCTGATGCTGCGCAGGCCGACGCTCGCGGACGTAAAAGCGATCGCGCATCTTGCCAACGACC
>DATHHQ010000697.1:0-2341 GCA_035490095.1 Bradyrhizobium sp. | reverse complement strand
AAAATCAGAATCGTCGCGGCCGCCATCAGCGAGGTAATCAGAATTTCCTCAAGCCGATCAAGGATACGAAGCATCTCTCCCCCTCGCGCGCCGCTGCTCACCCGGGCGCATCGTTGCATTTTTTTGGCGATCACGCGCCGGTCCCCTCGCCCGGCCGTCCAAACAAAAGTGAGCTCTTGCGATCAGCAAGAGCTCACTTGTCTTCCGTTAGTGGCTGGCTCCGCCGGTCTCCTTGACGAACTCATCGATCAGCGGTTGACCGACGCGGGTCGCGACATCCTTGTAAACCGGTTCCATCGCCTTGCGCATCGCAGTGTCCTGCTCCGGCGTCAACGTGATGATTTCGGTCTTGCCGGCCTTCTTGATTTCCGCAAGCGCGTCGTCGGTTTCCTTCGCCGACTGTCCGTTGCCGTAGGCAGTGGCTTCCTTCATGGCCTTCTCGAGCTGGGTGCGGACGTCTGCGGGCAAGCCGTCCCAGAACTTCTTGTTGGTGACCACGACGTAGCCGATATAGCCGTGATTGGTAACAGTTGCGTATTTCTGAACCTCATGCATTTTCTGGGTGTAGATATTCGACCAGGTGTTTTCCTGGCCGTCGACCACGCCGGTCTGCAGCGCCTGGTACACCTCACCGAATGCCATCACCTGCGGGATCGCACCCAGCGAGCGGAACTGGGCTTCAAGAACCTTCGACGACTGGATGCGGAACTTCAGGCTCCTGTAGTCGGTGGGCGTGATCAGCTTCTTATTGGCGGTCATCTGCTTGAAGCCGTTGTCCCAATAAGCGAGACCGGTCATTCCCTTCGGTGCGAGCAGCTTGAGCAATTTTTCGCCAAGCGGGCCGTCGGTGACTTTGCGCAAGGTGGCGAGATCGGGAAGGATATAGGGAAGATCGAACACCTCGAACTCGCGGATGCCGATCGGGCCGAACTTGGAGTTCGACGGCGCCAGCATCTGCACGGCGCCGAGCTGCAGCGCTTCCAGTTCTTCCTTGTCCTTGTACAGCGTCGAGTTCGGGTAGACCTCGACCTTCACCTTGCCCTCGGTGTATTTTTCCGCAAGCTCCTTGAACTTATCGGCGGCCAAGCCCTTCGGGGTGTTCGAAGCCACCACATGGCTGAATTTGATGACGATGGGCGATTGTGCCGAAGCCGGTCCGATCAAAGCGATGGCCGCGACCGATGCCGCAGCCAAAATCAACTTGCGCATGTTTCCTCCGCTTGAATTTTTGCAGGAGAGCGCAGCAATGGCGCTCCCGGTTGCTTGTATGCCAGCGGCACCAATACAGAGAAGCGGATCGAAACGCTATTGCCCCTTTAGCAGGGGCTACGAGGCGATGCTTGCTGCAATGCAAAAACGCAGCGCCTGCGCGCTGCGTTTTCGACATCTTAAGATAGCTGCGTCGTTTTGAAGCAATCAGCCCGCGGCCGCGGCCGGCATATCGCGCTGCCGCTTCATAACGATCTTGTTGAGCGCGCCGAGATAGGCCTTCGCCGACGCCACTAGCGTATCGGGGTCCGAGGCCTTGGCCGTCATCGAACGGCCCTCGTGAGCGAGCCGCACCGAAACTTCCGCCTGCGCGTCGGTGCCTTCGGTGACAGCGTGGACCTGATACAGTTCCAGCTTCGCCTCGTGCGGCACCAGCAGCTTGATGCAGTTGAACACCGCATCGACCGGGCCGTTGCCTTCGGCTTCCTCGATTTTGATCTGGCCGCCGATATTGAGCTTCATGGTGGCGCGCTGCGGACCATGGGTGCCGGCGATCACCGTGAGCGACGCCAGCTTGATGTGGTCATGCGCGTTGGCGATCTCCTGATCGACCAGCGCCTCGATGTCCTCGTCGTAGATGTCCTTCTTGCGGTCGGCGAGCGCCTTCATCCGCACGAACGCGTCTTCCAGCTGGTTGGCGCCGAGCTTATAGCCCATCTCCTCCAGCTTGTGCACGAAGGCATGACGCCCGGAATGCTTGCCCAGCACCAGCGACGACTGCTTCAGGCCGACCGTTTCCGGCCGCATGATCTCATAGGTCGATGCATCCTTCAGCACACCGTCCTGATGAATGCCGCTTTCATGGGCGAAGGCGTTGCGGCCGACGATCGCCTTGTTGTACTGCACCGGAAACGAGGTCGCCGCCGAGACCAGCTTCGACGCGCGCGTCAGCATGGTGGTGTCGATCTTGTTCCACCACGGGAAGACGTCGTTGCGGACGTTGATCGCCATCACGACTTCTTCGAGCGCGGCATTGCCTGCCCGCTCGCCGATGCCGTTGACGGTGCATTCGATCTGCCGCGCCCCGCCGGCGATGCCGGCCAGCGAATTGGCCACGGCCATGCCGAGGTCG
>DATHHQ010000696.1:0-18953 GCA_035490095.1 Bradyrhizobium sp. | reverse complement strand
CCATGCCGGAGCGTGAGATCGCGGCGGGACGAGGCTCGTACCCGCCCGTGCCGGAGGTCATACGTTACCGGGAAGCCGCTGAGATGCCTGAGCCACCCCCGGCACGGCGCGGCAATCGGCCGATTGCGGCGAAGAATGCCGGGCCGCCGAGGCTGCCGCTGCCACCGCCGCCGCCGGTGGCTGGTCGTCGCATGCTGAGCGATGCCAGGCCGGCCACCAACGCGCCGCGCGCACCATGCGGAGCAGGGGGCGACACAGCAAACGGTTCTCCACGGTCGTCAGACGAATCTTCCGACTGTCGTCCCAAACCAAGGGTTGCCGAAGCACCGTCGCCGGAACCGACGCAACAAGCGCCATCGGTTTACGGCTTCAAGCTGCTGCCTTCCTCCTGTTGGTCCGGTGGCGCGTCGCGATGGCGGTGGTGGGCATCGAGCCCTCCATGCAAGTAATTTCGCGCTGATTGAGTGCTGACGATTGGCCCACGCGTTTGCTGGAAAGTAGTCCAGTAGCGCGCGCAGTTATTCCCTGCCGGAATTGATCGCCTTGCCAATCAATCGCGTCCTTCGCGGTTCAGACGACCTCGCTGGCGCGTGAGAGCACCAGCCCCCAAGTTAGCTCGGCCGATAGGGCGTCAGGCGGGTGGCGTCCGAGATGCATTGACCAGGTCAGAAAATGTCAAAGAGGAACCGATGAAGGCCAGAACGGCAGCCATGCCAGCCGATCCGACCGGCCCCTTGTTCAGCGGGTTTTCTGCTCTGGATTGCAAGACGTCTCGTGTCCACTTCGCCGGCGTGATCGGAGGAGAGGGCCCTCCGGTGCTGTTGCTGCATGGCTATCCCCAAAGCCACGTGACTTGGCATCAGGTTGGCCCGGCATTGGCGGAACATTTCACCGTCATCGCCGCCGACCTGCCGGGATACGGGAACAGCCGGGTGCTCGACGCCGGGCCCTGGCACAAGCGGGCCGCGGGCGACGAACTCGTGGCCATGATGCGGTCGCTCGGCCATGACCGCTTCGCTGTCATTGGCCACGATCGAGGCGCGCGGGTCGGATACAGGCTCGCGCTGGATTATCCAGAGCATGTGAGTGCCTACTGTTCCCTTGCCGTGGTGCCGACGCTCGACGTCTGGCCAGCGGTGGACCGGCAGTTTGCCAACGGGGCCTTCCATTGGTTTCTTCTCGCCCAACCCGGTGATCTGCCCGAGCGCCTCCTGGCAGGCGATCCCGACGCCTTCCTCGATGCCGCGCTGGATCGGATGTCCGGCGGGATCGAAAAGCTCCATCCACGCGCCGTGGAAGCTTATCGCGAAGCGTTTCGGGAGGCTTCGGTGCGTCACGCGATCATCGAAGACTATCGATCAGCCTATGGCATCGATGTCGATCATGACACAGCTGACCGCGCTGCCGGGCGCAAGATCAAGTGTCCGGTAATGGTGTTGTGGGCAGCCGAACGGCTGGTCGCCAGCGGGATGGAGACCGGCGCGCTGACGGCCGCTGACGTATGGCGCCGCTGGGCGGATGACGTGCGCGGCTTCAACATTGCCTGCGGTCATCTTCTGCCCGAACAAGCTTCCGATGAGGTGCTCGATGCCGTGATTCCGTATCTTCAGGCTTTGGTCGGCAAGGGACTGGACGCGCGATCGTGACAATCAAGCGGGAAGCCGGCGCGCGGCAACCTGCATCATGTGACAGGTGTCGTTCGGGTTGGTCGTGATGACGTGCTTCGAGGCCCCGGATATGATCGAATGGGAGTAAGCGAGTGGCCCATTATCTCGGGCTTGACGGATTTCGCGGAGGCTGGGTCGCGGCCTGGATCGATGATCAAGGCCATCAAGGATTCGACTATTCATCGAGCCTGAGCAGGCTGCTCTCGATGCCGCACCAGCGGGCGATGATCGACATGCCGATCGGCCTGAAGATGTCCGGCCACCGAACATGCGACATCCGCGCGCGTGCACTGGTCGGCGCCTCCGTGTTCCCAGGCGCGCGACGAAACCTCTGGGAATTTCCAGACCAGGCTTCTGCCAACCAATATTACTGGCGGCATGAAGGTCCGGGAATGGGCGTGTCCTGCCAGCTCTGGAATATCAGAGACAAGATCAAGGAAGTCGACGATTTCATCACGCCGGATCGTCAGGCGACCATCGGTGAGGCCCATCCGGAGTTGATCTTCCGCAAGCTCGGCCATTCGCTTCGCCTGCAAGGCAAGAAATCGGCGCTTGGCCGTGATCAACGCATCACGCTTCTGGCTGACCGTGGCTTCGTCAAACTTTCAAAATGGCTGACGCAACGCTACGGCACCGGGATCGGCCGCGACGATCTGATCGATGCCTGTGCGTGCGCGGTTGCTGCTCGTGACAGCACGTCACGTCTTGACGGTAATGAAGTCGACGTCCGCGGACTGCGGATGGAGATCAATTACTGACGAGGGCAGCGCCCTTATTCGCAAACAGCAAAAATTCCGGAGGTATCGACGGCTTGTCAACTAGCGATGCCCATCAATTGCATCTTATGGAGATGATGGGTTTCGCAGGCTCAACCCAGCCTGCGTATTACGGCCTTGCATTGTCGCAAGCTTTAATCGACGAGAGCTTTAGTAGACTTGGCGATGCCGCCGGTCTGGCCGTCGCGGCGGCGCTGTTTTGCGCCCCGCGTAATACGGGTTGACGATGCACTGTGCGGCGCGGCCCGATGCTGAGGCATTGCACTGTGGCAGCGAGGTATAGGCGCATTCAAAGTAATAGTCGTTCCAGCCTTGGTAGATTTGCAGGCAGACCGGATAGGCTGGATCGTAGGTCTGGGCCCGAGCAGGCGCCGCCGTCAAAACCGTCGCGATCATCAAAATCGCGAAAGCCGGAATGCGCATGCGAGCCTCCTTCAAGATATGCGGCCAACGCCTGATAACAAAAGGCCCCATTGTTCCGTTCCCAGTCAATTCACGTTCTCGCGTTGGAGCGGCTCGGCGCGCAGGATAAGTGGAGCGACTTGTCCGCCGTAGCTCAACGAGCGACTGCGTGTCCGCCGTAGCTCGCAGAGTGAAGGCGGAAGGCGGAAGCGATACCCATCAATTGCATCTAATGGAGATGATGGATTTCGCGGGCTCAACCGGCACGCCCTGAGATTGTTACGACCGGCCGGCTATGATGCGGTTGCAGTTTCCGCATCTAGCAACACGAGTCCGCAATGAAGAAGTCGTCGATCATGGTCGTCGCCAGCATCCTGCTCGGCGTCCTGTCGGGGCGCACCGCTGTTGCGGCTGACGCCATCATGGGAGTGAACATCAGAGGTTATGGCACGGCGAGTGAACGACAACAGGACGACTTGATCGAACAACTGCACAAGTCTGGTGTGACGACGATCCGTGAATCGCTGCCAACCAATATTGATGAACGATTCACCCGTTTCGTTACCCACGCCTATAAGGCCGGTATCGGTATCGTGGTTATTTTGTATCCCACTCAGGGAGGGACCGGCAAACACACCAGTCCTGTCGACCCGGCGGTGGGACGCAAGTGGCGAGTACCCGCTTTGTCGGATGCCGATCCTGAGGGGTTCCGAAAGTGGTTCGCTCCTCAGTTGGCCGCATTGGAGACCGCAGGTGTTCGCGTCGCTGCCTTTGAACTTGGAAATGAGTTCAATACGACGGGATACAATGCCGATCTTGCTGCGCCCGGCAGTGGGCGCGTGTTGGGACTGTCCGATCTCGATAATCCCAACGATGCGGAGGCACACACCATCGCCGAGGGGTATCGTGCCTATGCAAGAATACTGGCTGTGCTCAAGGACATGCGCGATCATTCGCAGCTCAACCGAACAACACCTGTCATTTCGGGTGGATTGGCGAATGTTGGTTCGCCGCAGCCACGGTCTTTCAACAAGCAATTGACGGTCAGCATCCCGGACACCATCGAGTTCCTGCGGCGAAACGGATCGGACAGACTGGTGGATGGCTATGGGGTGCACGTATATCCGAATGGCGATATGCACCAGACGGTCTCAGCCCGCGCTTCGGTTCTGGATTACGGCTTTTCCGCATGTCGGAAGGATTCCAAGCCTTGCTGGCTCACGGAGTGGGCCTTCAACAATCGAAATCAGTCCTGTCCCATCGATGACGCGATGCGGTTGCAGCTTATACAAGCCGAGCGACGTGCTTTTAAGCCATTTGTTGAACAGGGTCGGTTGGCCGCGATCATCTATTACTCCTGGGATGGCGATTTTGTTGGACAGCATGAAAACATGGGAGCGATCTTCAGATGCGGCGCTCTCACCGAGGCTGGTAAATTGGCCCTGAGGCCGATGTGATGGAACAAGTCAAACCTCTCTCGCTCGATTGTCACGAACGTGAGGGAGCGGCGATTTGCCCGACGGCATCAACAGAGACCTTCTGTGGATGGGTGCAGAGCCATACACAGATTTGTAGCAAGGCAGCTGATCTGAAGTTATGCGGCGGGGCCATACACCGGTCGGGTCCCGCCGCAATTTTTGTTGTTAACCCACTTTTTGCCTGGTGTTATTTTGGTGTTATTTTGGACCTGGCAGCGGCTCCCATCCCCATTTTGGCTGGGACCCAATTTGTTGAGTGGGTTCGGCCGGGGTTTGCGCAACCGGATTTGCGAACGGAGCTGGGGCCATGGTCCCCTGATATGGGGCTTGGGCCATTTCCGAGCGCATCGCTCGGCTAAGATGCATTGCGCATCCGCTCATCTTGCCACTGAGCATCGCGTCCTGCGCCTGAGCAATTTCCCTTTCCGCCATGAACTTGCCGGGACCGTCGGCCATCGTCTCAACTCCGCCTTCAGCTTTGGCCAGGTTTTCGCTACTGCACCCGACACCGCCGTGGACGTGCGCGGCATATGCGGGCACAAAAGCATAGGCAGTTGCAGCCATGGCGGCTGCACCTAGCAACTTCCTGAGCATTGTTCTTCCCTTTTTGCTTTTCAGTCCGACCTCATTGCCGGACCACCAAATAACACAGGCCGCGTCCAATCGACGCACATGCTTCGAATGAACTTCGCGCGATTTTACGCGATCCAAATGTGATCAGCGCTGGCTGCAAAGCCTCATGCGCTCACCGCAGCCTCAGCCCTTCTCGGTTCCGACCCTCGCGATCGACCAGTGCTGGTCGCTGCGCGCATCAGGCTGCGCGCGCTCGGCCACTTCCGATCCGTTGCGTGAACCGACTCGGCGTATCCCCGCGTTCAGCTCCGCATGAAGCCTTCGCACTCGCCTTCCGCCCAGGCGAGCGTTTTTTCCATTGGCTCGCCTTGCGCATAACGCAGCACCATCTTGGTCAGCGTCGCCTGCGTGTAGATTTGCTGGGCGACCTTCGGCGGGGCCGGTGAGGCCGCAATTGACAGCTTCTGATGGTTGTAGGGATTGGGATAGTGATAGAGTGTGCCCTTCGGGGGCTCCGCTTCAGCCCAGATCTTTAACGTCGTGAGCTTCTCGTAGGCCGGCAGATCATAGCCGCCGCTGGCGACCACCAGCTTCTCAATTGATGATGGCTGCGACAGATGCAAGAGCAGGCTCTTGGCTGCTTCCTTGCTCTTTGAGAATGCCCAGGTGGTCCAGAAGAAAGGCACGTGAGGCGCGAAGCGGCCCATGGGGCCGGCCGGGAAGCCGTGGGTCCAGCATTGCTCTGCGACTTGCGGTGCATCGCGCTTGGCGACGGCCCAGGCGCTCGGCGGGTTCATGATCAACGCTCCTCTGCCCCCAATCAGCCATTTGTTGTTTGAGGCGTCGTCCCACGCCGAGACATCCGGTGGGAGGAACGCGATCAGCTTCTTGTAGAAATCGAGCGCGAGCCGAACGGCGTCGGTCTTGACAGTCAGATCGCCCTTGGCGTCGACGAGTTCTGCGCCGAATGACTGGAAGACTGCGCCGGCGGTATCGACGCTGTCGGCGGTCTGGCCGAGACCGACGCCGAACGGGAAACCGCCCTTGTAGCAGTCTTCCGCGGCTTTCAAGAACGTTTCCATGGTCCAGTTGTCGGCCTTGGGCGGGCTACCTGCCGGATACATCGCCTGCACGTCGATATTGGCGTATTTCTTCATCAGGTCGATACGCGAGCAGGGCCCCTTGATCTGGCTGCCGAAACAGGCGGGAACGCCGAGCCAGTTGCCGTTGGCTTGGCCGAGATATTTGACCGTGTCGTTAACCTCGCCATTCTGCTTGATGATCGGGGCCATGATGTCGTTGACGGGCTCGAGCAGCTCGGCATTGGCGTGCGGCAGCCAAGTCGCCATCGCCAGAATATCGTGGCCGGTTTTGGCTTGCGCTTCGGCGGCGACGGTCACGAGGAGTTTGTTGCCCTGGCTCGTGATGTAGTCGATCCGAACCTCGACCTTTGCCTTTTCAGCCCATTCATTGACGAGATCAGTCAAGGTCTTGTTAGCGCCGGGGACCCAGTGATCCCAGAAACCTATCGACAATTTGCCGGCAGCGTAAGCGCCGCGCACGTAAGGTGCGGCGACGAGCGCTGCGGATGTCGTGGCGGTAGCAGCTACGAATTGTCTTCGAGACAGTTTTCGTGACATTTGCTCCTCCCTGCTGATCCATTTTGCTGGTTTGTTTTTAGCTCCTGGCCTCCGTCAGCACTGCGCCTAACGAGCGCAGGCCTATCGAGATTTGCCTCACGCGATCAGAACAGAGTTGATCGCTTCTGTCGAAAAAACACTCTGTTAAACTTACACAACTGCCGGCAGCCGCGCATCATCGCGGAATTCAATGCTCAAATTTGTATTAGCGCAATCGATGTAATCCGACAGCTACACTGTCCCAACGCCGCATCACTCTTTGATCTGATCATTTTCAGAACCGAAAAGCGAAAGTCCTATGCTCAAATGAAATGCGTCCGCTCGTGGCACCTTTGAGACATGCCGAGCCTTGTGATGAATGTCGGCTTTCATGGCTAAAGCGGAAGAAGCGCGGACATCGCCAAACCGTCGCGAATGACGCATCTCGGATGTATCGGTGATTGGCTAAAAGGTCGAGTTTTAGTAAAATTCGTTCGGCCACGTTGATGCTTGCGAGGACAAAAAATATGGATGCGAGGCAGCTTATCGTTCTTGGTGCTTCAGTGATCGCATCATCTTTGGATGGTCGCGCGATTGCCGATGGAGGGCATGACCCGTACGTGCGCGTGGCTGAAATCGAGGTCGATCCCATTCAGCTCGAAGTCTACAAAGCTGCGGCCAAGGAGATAATTGAGGATTCTGTTCGGTTAGAGCCGGGAGTTTTGGCTCTATATTCCGTATCCGACAAAGACAATCCGGCCCATGTCACAGTGTTCGAGATATACGCAGACAAGGATGCATATAAGACCCATCTCGAAACGGCTCATTTCAAGAAATATAAGACCGCGACGCAGGACATGGTCAGATCCCTCAAGCTTCGGGACACCCTGCCGATTGCGCTCAGCGCGAAGTCGAAATGAACATCCAGAGAAATAAAATGCGTCAGGCGACCTTGCGGTTGGGGTCGGGGCCGGGATCGCCGCCGGCGGCGGCTTTGGCCAGCCTTCCGAAGTAGTGGATCCAGCCCTTCTCATGGTTGGCGCAAGCCGCAGCGTCGGGCAGGCCGCTGTGGGTCATGCGCAGCAGCGTTCCATCCGGCTCATGATCGATCAGGTCGATCTCGATCAGGCTCGACCCCGGCGGCACGTCTTCGCGCTCGTCCCACCCGAAGCTGTAGGCGAGGCGGTGGACCGGAACGACTTCGGTGAACTTGCCGCGGGCGACGTCCTTGCCGGTGACGTTGACGAGGTAAAGCCCGCCGGGATGCGGTTCCATCGTCGCTTCCGTGCCCATCCACCGCAGGATTTTCTGGGGATCGGTGAGGAAAGCGAACACCGTCGCCGGCGGCGCAGCTATTTGGACCTCGCGTCGGACTATGAGCGGTTCAATCATCAGAAAGCCTCCCTTCGACAAGAGCGCGGCGCGATAATGAAAGCACATTCTTGCCTACACGCCTACTTTGGTAACTATGCGACGGTGACAGGTCTTCGTCGCTGCCGCATGATCCCCGCATGAAGTTGCCCATCACTCTCGCCTGGCTGCTCGACGAGGCCATCGCCGCTGATAGCGCCGACCATTTCCTGGCCGCGCTCGGCGCCAAGCTGACCGCCGATGGCGTGCCGCTCGCCGGCGGTGCGCTGACGCTGGCGGCGCCGCATCCAATGATCGCCCGCCGCACCTGGCTGTGGCAGGCGGACACCGGGGTGGTGATCGAGGCGCTGGGCTTCGGGGCTGTGGGCTCGGCCGGGCCCGGGCAAGGCGATGTCGGCCGCGATTGGCTAACGCGACTTGGCGGCGCGGTGGTGCAGAACGATGTCGGCGGTCCCATGTCAGACGGCCCCTTGCTCGGCTGGTCGATCCTGCGGCCGCTCACCGAGCAGGAATCCGCGCTGCTGCACCAGGCGGCGCGTTTCGCCGCCGCGCCGCTCGCCGTGCTGGCCACGCGCTCGACCCTCGCAGCATTGCTCGAGGCTTATCTCGGCGGACGCAGCGCGGCCCAGGTGCTGGCCGGGCGGCTGCGGCGACAGACCGGCGAGACCATCCGCGCGGTCCTGCTCTATGGCGATCTGCGCGATTTCACGGCGATGTCCGAGGCGATGGCGCCGGAGGCGGTGGTCGCAGCACTCGACGCCTGGTTCGACCGCATCGCCGGCGCCGTTCACGCCTTCGGCGGCGAGGTGCTGAAATTCATCGGCGACGGGGTGCTTGCGATTTTCCCGATCGGCGAGCGGTCGCCTTCCGCCGCCTGCGACGCCGCGCTCAGCGCCGTCGCCGCGGCCCGCGCCGGCATGACCCATCTCGACCAGGCACGCCAACGGCAAGGCCTGCCGCCGCTGCCCTTCGGCGCAGCGCTGCACCTCGGCGAGATGCTGTGGGGCAACATCGGCACCGCCGACCGGCTGGATTTCACCGCGATCGGCCCCGCCGTCAACCTGGTCAGCCGGCTCGAAGGGCTGTGCCGGCCGCTCGGCCGCAGCGTGCTGATCTCGGGCGCGGTCGCAGCGGAGACCAACACGAGGCTGATCCCGCTGGGTGAGCACGACTTGCGCGGCATCGCCACGCCTTGCGCGGTCTTCACGCTGCCGGAGGATTGACATGTGCTCGGTTGCCATTCGTGCCGCCGCTACACTCGCCTGGGCCGCCGGACGGCTCGCAGCTTGCCGCCGCTTCCATCTCCGCAGAAAAACTGATCGCCGCCGTCGGACTCGAGCCCCGATATTTTCACGCCGGGCGGCATCTCGAGCGTCTGCAAAACTTCTCCCGTTTTGGGATCGACGCGCCTCAAATCGCTCTCGTCACCTTCCCAGGTGCCGTGCCAGAGCTCGCCGTCGACCCAGGTGACCCCGGTGACGAAGCGGCTGGACTCGATGGTCCGAAGAACAGCCCCTGTCTGTGGATCGATTTGAAGGATCTTCCGGTCGCGATACTGCCCGATCCAGAGCGTCCCTTCGGCCCATGTGAGCCCCGAGCCGCCACCGCCCGGCGCCGGGATCGTGGTGAGCACACGGCCGGTCTGCGGATCGATCTTCTGGATGCGATCCTCGGCGAGTTGAAACAGATGCTGGCCGTCGAAGGCCGTTCCCGCATGCGCGGGAACATCGATCGAGCGCAGCATCTTCCCGCTCGCGGGATCGAGCGCGTTGATTTTGTCTCCGGACGCAAACCAGACGTGCTGACCGTCAAACGAAACGCCATGCACGCGGTCGACCCCCGGAAAGGGTCCATACTCACGAACGATTTCCGCCGCTGATCTCATCATGCTTCCGCCATCCATGTTTTGTCATCCTTCCTTGCATCAATCATATTTTGATCCTAGTCGCTCGGCAGTGGAGCGGGGAGTAACAAGGTCGTCGCGAATCCCGGTACGGGCGGGGTCATCCAGCGACGCGCTCGCCCGTGGCCAAACGACTGCACCTTGCCTGCTGCCGCAAGCTGCTCGACTGCCCGCTGCACGGTGCGCTGGCTGGCGCCCAGCGCAAGCGCCAGGGCCGAGCTCGACCATGATTCACCGTCGGCGAGGAAGGCGAGCACCGCCGCATGCTGCTCTTCGACGGGTCGTGCCAGCACAACGATCTCGCGGGCTCGGCGTGGCACCAGCGCAAATCCCTGGCTGGTCGCGCTCACGTCGGCCAGCGGCCGCAGCATTCTGCGAAGCCGCCCGATTTCGACGCGCAAGCGCGCGCGGTGCGATTCATCGGCGTGCTTGGCCCGGAATGCCCGCGCGAGGAGCGTGCCCCTCGGCACGTCGGCGGGCCACGCCTCGCCGAGCGCGCGTGCGAGCGCGAACAACACCGGACGTCTTGCGAGCGAGATCACCGTGCGTGCGTCACGCACGACATTGCGGCACGCGTCCACGACCAGCGCTTTCGACGCCTGCAACGCTTCAACTTCGTCGAGCAAGAGGAGGCGCTCCTCGCCCCGCGCAATCAGGCGCGCCGCGGGCGTGTCTAGCACGAGGGATGCGCTTTCGACCTCCACTGTCAGCGCAGGGATACCGGCGTGGCGCGCGGCGTGCGCGGCGCGCGCGAGCGCAGCCCGCGCCGCGTTGGTGTGGAGGCGTCGCATCGCGATCCCCGCAACGACCAACTCGTGGGCGGCCTTTAAGGCGGGCGGGAAGGGCGCGGGGTCGAGCTTGGCGATGGTACGCTCGGCCTCGTCGAGGCGTCCGATCAGAAGCAGGCGCCGGACCTCGAGATACCGCGCATGCGCGGCGTTCACCCGGTCGCCGTGCGCTTCGAGTGTCGCGCGCGCGGCGCCGAGCACCTTCGCGGGCCAGCCCAGGTCGCGCGAGACCAGCGCGATCTCGGCCTCGGCGACGACACACCGCGCGCGGGCCACGGCCTCTCTCGGACCGAAGGCGCGCGCCGCTCGTCGCAGCAGAGCCTTCGCGCGAACGAGATCGCCGAGTTGCGCCATCGCGATGCCGCGAAGCGCGAGGGCAGGCGGGTCGTCACGCAAGGCGACCCGGTTCAGCGCGCCGAGGGGATCACCCGCCGCGAGCGCACGCGCCGCGGCCGTGATCAGGGAGTCCATTCAAATCCCGCCACACTTGTCACTCCCACCGTTCGATGCCCGGCCCTAATCTATTTCACGACGACGATGGAACACCAAATAGAGACAAGAACGATGACAAAACACATGACCGGAACGCGTGAAGAGTGGCTGACAGCCCGGCTCGGGCTGCTCAAGGAGGAGAAGGAATTGACGCGGCGCAGCGACGAGCTGGCGCGGCGACGGCAGCAACTGCCGTGGGTCCGGGTCGACAAGGCGTACCGATTCGAAACCGATGAAGGGAGCGTCTCGCTTGAAGACCTCTTCAAAGGGCGCTCGCAGCTCCTCGTCTACCACTTCATGTTCGGGCCCGACTACAAGTCGGGGTGCCCGTCCTGCTCGTCGATCGCGGACGGATTCAACGGCGTCATCGTCCATCTGGAGAACCACGACGTCGCGTTTTCGGCGGTGTCGCGGGCACCGCTCGCGAAGCTGCAGGCCTACAAGCAGCGGATGGGATGGACGTTTCCCTGGGCGTCCTCGCTCGGCAGCGACTTCAACTTCGACTTCAACGTCTCGTTCACCGAGCAGCAACAGCGCGAGGGGACCGTCGATTACAATTACCAGCGCGGCGGCCACGCCTTGGATCTGACACCGGTCCCGGAGCCCGTCGCCCAGTTCGCGGCCATGTGCGGAACCGACGCGCCCACCTACGCGCTCGATAGGCCGGGCCTGAGCGCTTTCGTGCTTGAGGACGGCGTCATCTACCACACCTATTCCACCTATGTGCGCGGACTGGACGGCCTCTGGGGCATGTACCAATGGCTCGACCGCGCGCCGAAGGGACGCAATGAGAGCGGCGCCTGGTTCCGCCGCCATGACGAGTATGACAAGCGCTGAGCAAAGCCGGGGTTGGGGGTAAGCCGCACCGACCAATGGAGAAAAACCATGACCGCCCTTAAGACCGCAACACCTGAAGAATGGCTTGCGCCCCGGGTGGAATGGCTCGAGGCCGAGAAGGTTCTGACTCCTTTTCCGTGCCTCGATCGTCCTGGGTAGGAGAGGCGCGAAGCGGGTCAACAATTATCTCGGCAAAGAGGAGATCAACAATGCAGAAATCACCTGAGAAGAAGCAGATCGCAATGAACATCCCACCGATCGTGTCGCCCCAGGAGTGGGCGGCCGCACGCGAGCAAATGCTCGTGAAGGAGAAGGCCTTGACCCGCGCGCGTGACGCGCTGGCCGCCGAGCGTCGGCGGATGCCGTGGGTGGCCGTAGAGAAGGACTACGCGTTCACCGGGCCCGAGGGCAAGGCAAGCCTGCTCGGCTTGTTCGACGGCCGCCGTCAGCTGATCGTCTACCGCGCCTTTTTCGAGCCCGGGGTGTTCGGGTGGCCCGAGCATGCCTGCCGCGGCTGCTCCATGGTGGCCGACCAGGTCGCCCACGTCGCCCATCTGAACGCCCGCGACACCACGCTCGCGTTCGTTTCACGCGCGCCACAGACCGACATCGCGCGCGTGAAGGCGCGGATGGGCTGGGAGATGCCGTGGTATACCCTGACGGACGGCTTCGACGCTGACTTCGGCGTGGACGAGTGGCACGGTACCAACGTGTTTTTCCGCGACGGCGACCGCGTGTTCCGCACCTACTTCATCAATTCCCGCGGTGACGAGGCGATGGGGAGCACCTGGAGCTACCTCGACGTGACGCCGCTCGGGCGCCAGGAGGAGTGGGAGGACTCGCCCGAAGGCTATCCCAAGACCCCGACGTACAAGTGGTGGAACTGGCACGACAACTACGTCGCAGACGCAGCGCCCGACAAGAAGTGGGTCGAGGTGTCAGATGCCGGAGAGGCGGCGTTCCGGAACCGCGAAAATTAATATGCTGACGAGCGCGATCGCCGATGCGGCGCCGGTGAGGAGCGCCTGACGTCGCTGGCCCAACCGCGCATTACTGCAGGAGAGAAAGCATGAGCGAGGCTTATTGCGGCGGATCCGGCAGCGGCGCGATCCGTCATGAGAGCAGCCAGGTACACGCCCTCGGCGCAGCCGGCTGGCTAGGCCTGGCGGCCGCGCCGACCTTCGCCATCATGGCGCTGCTTACGGGCGTGGGTGGCGGCCCGGCGGATATGCTCTGCTCGGCCGCGCATGAAGCGTCACCGCTGAGCGGAATGGTCCCGATGTACTTGCTGATGAGCGCGTTCCATTCGGCGCCTTGGCTGAAGCTGATCTCGTCCCGCCGAACAACGATTCTGCTTTCAAGACCGTGGGCGAAGCTTGGAAGAAATTTGTCCAAAACGTCGGCGCCATCGCCGGTGGGCAGGATGCTAGGAGAGATGACATGAGTGAGGCTTATACCGGCGGATGCGCCTGCGGCGCGATCCGTTATGAAATCTCTGGCGAGCCGATGGTGATGAACGACTGCCAGTGTCGCGACTGTCAGCGGAAGAGCGGCACCGGGCACGGATCCTATCTGACCTTCCCGAGCAAGCAGAGCGTGAAACTCAAGGGCGAAGCGAAGCATTGGGACATCGTTGGCGATAGCGGCAATGTGAAGACGCGCGGCTTCTGCCCCGCTTGCGGATCGCCGGTATATCTGACGTTTGCGGCCATGCCTGATCTGTTCACCGTGCACGCCGCAAGCCTTGACGATCCAGGCCGATACAAGCCGCAAATGGTGACGTACGGCATGCGCGGTTACACCTGGGACCATATCGATCCGGCCCTGCCGATATTCGACAAGATGCCGCCGATGTGAGGTCTGACGTGGCGCGCGCGGGCAGGCGTTCTCGGGATCTTGCGCTATTGTTTTCGGGCGCTCCCATTCAGCACCAGAATGGCCTTGCGCAGGTCACCCGGAACGACCCCGATCTGGGACGCGAACTGCCGCCGGAAGTGGCTGATGTTCTCGAACCCGACCGACCAGCCGATTTCCCGGACTGCAGCTTTCGAGGTGACGAGGCGCCGCTTGGCAAGGTCGATTCGCCGGGCCAGCACGTATTGATGCGGTGCGAGCCCTGTCGAATTCTTGAAGCAACGCGCGAAGTGAAACGGGCTCAACCCGACGAGCGAGGCAAGATGATCAAGCGTTATGATGCTCTCGAGGTTCGCTTCGATGAAATCGAACACGATGCGGATCGCGTTGTTGCCGAGCCGTGCGGCCGGCCTGGACCGGCGCGAATCGATCCCGTGCTGAAGCAGCAGCACGCGCTGGACCAAGAGATGCGCCAGATGATTGGCCTCGATGTCCGAGAGCGCGACCTTGCTCATGCAGGCGCGCCGCAGAACGTGACCGACACCCAGAATCACGGGATCGTGCGACAGCGTGACCCGGCCCTGCCGGCGCAGCGTCGGCTCGAGCTCGAAATGGCGAATGTTCTCGCGTTCCGCCGCCGACCGCAGCATGGACATGTCGAGGTGCATTCTCAGGATTTCGCTGTGGCCGGGAACGTTCAGCAAAGTGGTCGGCTCGGAACCCACGATATAGAGCCCACCCGTCACAGCGGTCAGATCATGCACGATCCGATCGTACTCCATCGCGACGCCGGCGTTGGATGAGAATACGATCTGCAGCGTATTCGGCGTCGTTCGTGCGGCGCCCTCATAGGGCGGAAGCCAGGCGTATTTGGCGGCGAGCCCGGGCCAGTCCAACTCGATCCGGCGCGAGCCGGTGAACACGTCGTCGACATCGGCGGGTTTTCTTCGCCCTTTTGGCGTTCGCATTTTGAGGTCTCCGCTCCGGCACCTGCACGCCTTGAAGCGCAAGAATCGACCCTCCGTTGTCGCCCGCATTGTGACAATTTGCGGCATCGATCATTGGACGTTCCGCGGACGCCGATCGCTTGGGACACGCGGAGGCGACATGGCGAGATCCTGGCGCGAGACCCTATTGGAAGCTTGTGCAGCAGCCAACACTAGAAAGAGGAATCGAACATGGTCGATATTTTACACAAAGTCGGAATCAAATCGTCGTCGCTGGATGGTGCCTATAAGGCATTGACCTCGCTCAAAGGGCTTTCCGGCTGGTGGACGACCGACACGCGAGGCGAAAGCAAGGTCGGCGGGGTTATTGAATTCCGTTTTGGGGCCGGCGGCATCGACATGAAGGTGCTTGAGCTTGATCCCGCCAAGCGCGTGCTGTGGCAAGTGGTCGACGGGCCCGCCGAATGGATCGGCACCAAGGTGAGTTTCGACCTCCGACAGGAAGGCGACTGGATCATCATCCTGTTCAAGCATCAGGGCTGGAAGGAGCCGGTGGAGTTCATGCACCATTGCAGCACCAAGTGGGCGGTCTTTCTGTTGAGCCTGAAGTCGCTTCTCGAAACCGGGAAGGGCGCCCCCGCGCCAAACGAAATCAAGCTCGACAGCTGGGAATAAAGCCGCATTGCATCCAGTGTCGGCCGGCCCCGGAATGTTTCGAAGCTGATCGAAGCCTTGCGCGCGGGCCCGCGGTAGGATGCCGGCGGCGTTGATTGACTCTTTTTCCGAACCTCAATCGTCTTGGCTACAGCTAGACACCCAAACACTGGAGCAGAAACGATGAGCCTCAAAGACAAGAATGTCGTCGTCACCGGCGGAAGCCGTGGCCTTGGCCTCGGACTGGTCGAAGCCCTGGTCGCGCACGGCGCACACGTGACGGTCGTCGCCCGCGACGCCGATGCGCTTCGATCCGTTCGCGCCCGGCTGGGCGTCGCCACCATCTCCGCCGACGTGACCGACGAGACCGCCGCCCACCGCATCCTGGCTGAGATCCGCCCGGACATCCTGGTGCTGAACGCGGGCACGCCGCCGCCGATGGCGCGGTTGGACCAGATCAGCTGGGCGGATTTCACCGCGACCTGGGAGACCGACGTCAAGGCCGGGCTCTATTGGCTGCAGACGGCGCTCAACCTGCCGCTCAAGCCCGGAAGCCGCGTCCTGGTGGGGTCGAGCGGTGCTGCCCAGAACGGATCGCCGCTGTCGGGCGGCTATGGCGGCGCCAAGCGCATGCTCTGGTTCATGGCGCAGTACGCCAACGGCGTCTCGAAGCAGAAGGTCCTCGGGATCCGCTTCCAGACCATCGTGCCGCAGCAGATGGTCGGCGACACCGGCGTCGGCAACGCGGGCGCCAACGCCTACGCGCGCGCCATGGGCATCCAGCGTGACGAGTTCCTGGCGCGCTTCGGCGCGCCGATGCCGCCCCGGGAGTTCGGCGAGAAAGTCGTTTCCGTGCTCGACGACCCGAAATATGCCGGCGGCTTCGCCTTCGGGCTCAAGGGCGACACGGGGATAACAATGCTCGAGGGAGCAGCGGCTTGAGCGCGGGACGGTCCTCGCCGAACCGTGACCGCCTGGCGGGGCTGCTCGCCGAGGCCGGCGAGCTGCGGCCCGAACTGCACCGCTATTGCGCGCGTCTGATGGGATCGGTCATCGACGGCGAGGACGTCGTGCAGGACACGCTCGCCCGAGCTTTGGTGGCGTTGCAGGACCTTGAGTTGAAGGACCCGGAGCAGACGCCGCCGCTTCGGCCCTGGCTATTCCGGATTGCCCACAACCGCGCCCTCGACCTGCTGCGCAGTCGGGCGGTGCGCATGGCCGAACCGATCGAGGCGGCCTTGGACATTGTCGACCCGGCAATCCCTGACCCGGTGGAGATGCTGATGCGCCAGGAAGCGGTCAAGACCGCGGTGTCGCGCTTTGCGGAGCTTCCCACGCTGCAGCGCAGCGTCGTCATCCTGAAGGACGTGCTCGACGAACAGCTGATCGAGATCGCCGCTCTCCTCGACCTCACGGTCGACGCCGTGAAGGGCCATCTGGCGCGGGGTCGCGCGCGTCTGCGGGAGATCAACGCGCAAGCCGGTCCGCTTCCGGACGCGCAGCCGGCGTCCGCTGCGGTGGCGCGCTATGTCGCGCTGTTCAACCAGCGGGACTGGGACAGCCTGCGGGCGCTGCTGGCCGACGATGTGAAACTCCATCAGTCCACGTACCCACTTCGCGTCGGCTCCGCTGATGTCGGCATGTTCTTCACCATCTATGACAAGTTCGATGGCGTGTGGCTCGCCCCAGCCTGGCTCGAGGGCCGCGAGGTGATCGCGGTGTTCAAAGACCGCGCCGATCCGAAGCCCAGCTACATGATGTGGCTCGAGTGGCGCGGCGACCGGATCAGCTTCATCCACGACTACCGCTATGTCCGCTATGTCGTCGCCGACGCGGAACTGGCGTTGGCACCGGACGCCAGGTTCGCGGGTGACGGCGCCGCGCACTGATAGCGCGCGTCGCGCTTCTCAAGCTAGGCCACCGGCGTCAGTTAGCCGATCTCGTCGACACGGTCCGGATAGAAGGCAACGTAATCCTTGATCTGCGCCATCGCATCAAATGGGGTCTCGTGCCCTGTCCCCTGCCTGCCGAGTGACATTTCTAACTGGTCTAACTGGCGCCAATCGTGACTTCTCTAATTGGTTTCAGGCCATTGGTCTGACTGGCGTTTCAGCTCCGGGATCAGCGCGGCCAGCATCGAGGCCGGGTTCAAGCTCTAAGTTTATTTTTCGGTGGCTAACTCGGAGGTTGTGTTCGCCATTAAAAAGCCGCCCGTTCATCTTAGTTTATGGGCCTGTTCGATGCGGGAGTTGCATATGAGTCAGGTTAAAAGAGACATGGGGCGCTTTGAAGGGCTCCATTTTCAAGCCATCGAGGTCGCTCTGCAGGCAAAAGCCTTAAGAGAATGCAGTTTTCCCGGTCATTCTGACTGGGTGTTGGATCAGGGCAATGATGAGGCCAATAGGCTCGCCTATGCGATCGGAACGAATCGCTGGGAGAACGGCGAAATTGATGGCGAGCGCGAAGAATTTCTGGATGCCATCAAACATGCGATCAAAGGCGCGCCATATGATTGTCCTCGGTGCGACCGGATGATGGCAAAGGATTGATGCAGGGGGAAGTTCTCGCACCGTGCGGTCGCGCGCATTAGTGCGGCTCGCGCGGGCGCGGGCGATCACACTGGCTCACTTTCCGGAGTTATGGTCAGAGCGGACCTGGTCTAACAGGTCTGGTACTTCGCCTTTTGACCCAAGCGAACGTTCGGTTGAAAGCGGGCGTTTGGTCGAATCGAAGCGTTTGATGTCGCCTGTCGGCACGATACGGGCGTCGCGTTGTCCTGATTGAAAGCGACGGCCTACAGGAACCGCCGCGCCTACGCCGCGCCCGGCCCCTCGCGCTCGTGATCGGGGCCATGACGCCCTCCTCACGGTCGACCTAATCTTGCACACATCCGAAAGTTCCGATGCTGCTTCACAGCATCTTCGACATTTTCGTTATTGGCACCTTTCGGATTTGGCCTGGTCCGAATTGCGTCCGTGCTGCGCCAGCAAAGCGGACATTGGTCATGCCTGTGATGATTCGCCATGCGTGAAAAGCTCAAATCTGACGTCGCGCCGGCGTCAGTTAGCCGATCTCGTCGACACGGTCCGGATAGAAGGCAACGTAATCCTTGATCTGCGCCATCGCATCAAATGGGGTCTCGTAAGTCCACACTGCATTGAGCGCGCGATCCCCGCCAGCCGGAATGCTGTAGTAGGAAGCGTCGCCCTTGTAGGGACAATACGTCGTGTGTTCGCTACGCGTGAGAGCGGCCATATCGACATCCCGACGAGGGATATACTGAACGGGCGGATAAGACGCCTCGCGAAGCGTCAACGCATCGCACGTGTCGGCAATTAGCTTTCCGCCGACCGTGACCCTGACGCGAGACGAATTCGCTTCGATCGTAATCGGGTGATCAGGACCCGGAACCTTCACCGGCTTGTCAGCCATAATCAGCATCCTTCTGAGTTGGGAATGGCGCTTCGCCGGGCGCGGAGCAAACCTCCGCGCCCGGACGGGATCAGTTGGCGGTCTTGCCGCCATCCACGTTGAGGACATGGCCGGTGACGAATGAAGCCTGGTCCGACGCGACAAAGACGATCGCGTTGGC
>DATHHQ010000695.1:0-15810 GCA_035490095.1 Bradyrhizobium sp. | reverse complement strand
CAGGATGCGAAACTGCTCCTTGTCGGCGAACGCCATGCTGGTCCGGCAATAGTCGATCACGTCATTCCATGACGACAGCAGGGTGCGCGCCTTCAACTGGCCCTTGGCGATGCGGCTTGCGGCCGCCGCGATCAGCTTGAGTTGGGTGACTGTCTTGTCCCCGATTCCATCGACTTCCCGCAGGCGCGCTTCCGGCGCATGAATGACTTCCGCGAACGAACCGAATTTCTTGATCAGCGTCTTGGCCAGCGGTTTGACGTCGCCGCGCGCGCGGGCGCTGAACAGCACCATCTCCAGCAACTCGTAATCACTCAAGGCGTCGGGTCCGGCGCCATGAAAGCGATCGCGCAGCCGTTCCCGATGGCCGTGATAATGCGGGGGTTCGGCGGGGCCGGATTGCTCCGGTGGATTGCTGCTATCTGCGGGCATCGATGCTGACTCTCGAACCGACTTTGCACCGCCGATGTGGTGATCGCCGGGGCCAATATTATTACATACGATGTAATTGAACCAGTGCGCGCCATCGATGTACAGCAGCAGCAGGGTTCAACGCAGAAATAAGGTATCGGGAAAATGCAGAGGTTTACGCTTCAGACGATCGAATCGGCGCCGGAAAAATCCAGGCCCACGTTGCAGACGCTGGAAAGCAGGTTTGGTTTCATACCGAACGTGATGGCGACGATGGCCAATAGCCCGGTTCTTCTCAACGGGTTTGTTGGCAGCTTCGGCAGCTTCCACGGCGGGAGCCTCAACGAGTGCGAGAAGCAGATCTTGCTGCTCACCAACGCGGTCACCATCAAGTGCCCGTGGACCGTTGCGGCTCACTCCACATTCGCCATCGAGGACGGCGTCGCGGAGAGCGAGATCAAGGCCATCCGTGACGGGAAATTGCCGCAAGACCGAAAGTACGCCGCGCTTTCGGCACTGACCAAAGCCCTTATCGAAAAGAGAGGGAATGTGACCGAGGCGGATATCGAGAAGTTCACATCGGCTGGATATTCGAAGGTCCAGATTCTGGAAGTGATTACAGGCGTCGGCATTTCCACGATGGCTGCCACGACGACAAACATGGCGGGCACGCCGGTCGAAGACCGGTTCAAGCCGCAAGCCTGGTCTGCCGCCTAGGCGAGATGAACGGCATGATTCGGGTCGCGCCGAGCCATGCCGTTCAATACAGCAGAGAATGAATGCCATTAGTGCCCGGCGGTTACTGCTGCTAGATCACTCGAACCATGTCGCGAGGAGCCTGATGAATTCGTCGAACCTCAAGACCAGGTCGCCACCCACCGAGCTGGGTGCGCTGTTGCGCCACTGGCGCGATGTCCGCGGCAGAAGCCAGTTCGATCTGTCGCTCGATACCGGCGTGTCGCAAAGGCAAATTAGTTTTGTTGAAAGCGGGCGTAGCGTCCCCGGTCGTCAGACCCTGACGCTCATTGCCCAGGCGCTCGATATTCCCTTGCGCGACCGCAACACCTTGCTACTGGCAGCCGGCTACGCCCCGATCTATTCCGAGGGTGCCTGGAATGCGCCTGAAATGCGGAGCGTCACCAGCGCCCTGCAACGCATGCTGCGACAGCATGAACCCTTCCCGGCAATGGTGATGGACCGCTACTGGAACGTGCTCATGACCAATGAGTCCGCGCCACGATTCTTCAATTGCTTTATCGACATGGCCGCTCGTGACGGGCCGCGCAACATGCTGCATCT
Organism: Bradyrhizobium sp.; assembly: GCA_035490095.1. Lineage (GTDB taxonomy): Bacteria > Pseudomonadota > Alphaproteobacteria > Rhizobiales > Xanthobacteraceae > Bradyrhizobium. The sequence goes on along the minus strand of DATHHQ010000695.1, from coordinate 14,103 downwards.
GATGTTCGATCCAGGCGGAATGCGTCCGTTCGTTGCCAATTGGGAGGATGTGGCACAGGGCTTGTTTCAGCGCGTCTACCGTGAATCTGTCGGGCGCGTTGTCGACGAGGAAACCCGGGAATTACTGGCTGCGCTGCTCGCTTATCCCGATGTCAAAACCGAGTGGAAAGCTCCCAAGGCCCTGAGCACCATGCCCGTCATACCCATCAGCTTTGTCAAAGATGATCACGCGTTGAATTATTTCTCGATGGTCACAACCGTTGGAACCCCACAGACGATCGCCGCGCAGGAATTGCGTATTGAGTGCATGTTTCCAGCGGATGAAGCGACGGAGGTTCATCACATCAAGATGATGGGCGACGTTTCGGCATAGGTCTGAAGCGGCCCAAACCGTGGCCGCAGAAGTCGCGTACCACGCTCATGGCCTGGGCTTGCGGTCGCGTCCGATTGTCAGCGCCGTGATCAGGTCCATCGCCAGGGAGGCGGCGACGGCGCTGGCGCCGATCACGAACAAGAGGGTGTAGTCCCCGCCGGTGCGTTCGAACAGGTACGAAAGACCGTAGGCTCCGGCCGCCTGAAACAGGGCAAACATGGTGGTGGCCTGCGCCCAGGCGGCTCGTTGGCTTGAACTGCTGTGAGGCAGCAGTTCGTGAATGCGGCCGAGCACAAGCGGAACGATGCCGGGTGTGAAGCCGCCGACGATAACGCTCGATACGATCATGACCGCCGGCGCCGAGCTGATGGCGGGCAGCAGGATGGCGATCGTTTCGATGAGGAACGCGACGCGGAGCGCCGGCCCGAATCCCGCACGGTCGGCGAGATGTCCTGTCAGCAGCGGACCGACCGTGGCGCCGATGCCGTAAAGCACCCAATAATGCGATCCGGCCGATATCCCCTGGCCAAGCCCCCGTGCGACGAAGTCGACAAGGAAGACCATGTGAGGCACCAGCGCCAAAGCATTGAGGCCGTACTCTGCCTTCAGCACCCGGACGATGGTGAATGACCGGCCGCGTGACGGGGCATGGCTGTCAGGCGTATGTTCCGTGACGGGCACCTCGGCTGGCCAAGCCTTCCAGCTCACCAAAGTCAGAAATGCGGACAAAAGCCCCAGACCGTACCAACTCTGCCTGAGACCTTGCTGCAGCAGCAGGGGAACGAGGGTGCCGGACGCGGCCACACCGAGGCCGACACCGGCAAAGATGACGCCGCCGACGAGGCCTCTCTTGCTCGGCGCCGTATGCGGCAAGATGGTCGAGGCGGCGAGAACCATGATCACGCCGCCCGCCATCCCGGCAAGGAATCGCCAGGCAAAGAACCAGCTGAACGAGACCGGCGCGGAGCAGGCAAAACAGCAGAGCGAAGCGAGCGCCATCATTCCCCGCAGCGTGCGAACCGCGCCTGCTCGGCCGCCAAGTTCGCGTGCGACCAACGCGCCGGCAAGATAGCCAGCCAGATTGGCGGCACCGAGATAAACCGCATCCGCGGGGCTGAACCACTTCGCCGCGATCAATGCGGGGATCAGCGGGGTGTAGGCAAAGCGTGCCAGTCCGAGCCCGACAAGCGATGCGCATAATCCTGCTGCGGCGGACAGCCAGGCAGGCCCGCCCTCGTTGCGGCGATGGGTGGTGGCCTGGTGCCCATGATCGCTGAGTTTCGTGCTCGACATCGACATGGGTTAGGTCCGTGGATGCGTTGTGAAAAATGATTAGTTCAGATGGCAGCCATCGCTGATGGCGATGACGCTTCGATCGTCGAACCCACTCGCCAGACGCGCTAACTGCCGGATGCAACACGATCCTTTGCGCGCTTCTCTCGATATGCGAGGGCGGGGAATCCGCCTCAGCCCCAGTTGTCCGTCCTTGCCGGTGGTGCTCCCGGCCGTGCCCGGAGCCGGGGCATCATCAGTGGCCGGCGCTCTGGCCACCATCGACGTGCAGGATCTCGCCGGTGACGAAGGCGGCGCTTTCCAGGAACAGGATCGCGTCGACGATGTCCCGGGTTTCTCCCATGCGTCCGAGCGGGTGCAGCTTGGCGAGGAACTCGTGAGTTTCGGGCGCATGCATCGGTGTCTCTATGACGCCAGGCGCAACGGCGTTAACCCGGATGCCCTTCTTTGCGTACTCTATCGCCAGCGATTTCGTGGCGGCGTTCAATCCGCCTTTGGTCAGCGAGGCGAGGACCGACGGAACGCTGCTGTTCGCATGGTCGACGAGGGTGGTCGTGATCTGCACGATGTGACCCGAACCCTGCTTCAGCATTTCGGCCGCGACCAGTTGGGTGAGCCGGAAGAAGCTTCCGAGATTGATCGCAACGATCGAAGCGTAATCTTCTGCGCTGTAGTCGACGAACGGCTTTGCGATGAAAATTCCCGCGTTGTTGACCAGCGTGTCGATACGGCCGAAGCGCGCAAGGCTTTGCGAAACGATGCGCCGCGCCGTCGCCGGATCGGTAATGTCGCCCGCTACGACCAGAATATCGGGATCGGAGGATGGCTTGATCGAGCGCGAATTGGCAACGACCCGATAATTGCGGTCGCGATATGCTCTGACCAGATCCGCTCCAATGCCTTGAGATGCGCCGGTGATAACGACGACTTTTTGTTCTGCACCCATGATATGCCTCCGTGATCTTCGTGAATGAAGCGGCAACATTGCCGCCGATGAAGATCAGGGTAGGCGCGGTCGTTCGTGGTGCGAATGCCCGCTATTCGGCAGACACTCTTCCGCGTGGCGATCGAATGGCGTCAGCGTTGCGGCTGGCTTCGTTCGTGAGCCGCGTGAAGTACCGCTTGAGGCGGGGCACGGCAAAGTCGACAAAGGCGCGCACTTTGGGCACCGAGAAGCGCCCTTGCGGGGCAAGCAGGTGAACCGGCAGCGGCGGGTATTCGTCCTTGCCGAGGAGGATTTGCAGCCGGCCTTCGCGGATCTCCTCGGCGATGTGATAGGAAAACAGCCGCGTGACCCCGTGTCCTTCCGTCGCCGAGGCGACCGCCGCACGAACCGTGTTGACGACCAGCCGCGGCGTGAACTGGATGGCTCTCGGAATGGACGAACCTTCGAGAGGTGGAAAACTCCAGGAATCCAACCCGAAATGAGTCATCGCGATAATCTGGTGTTTCGCAAGATCGGCAGGTTCACTGATGACCGGATGCCGCGCAAGATATCTTGGTGATGCCGCGACAACGCGACGAACTTCGCCAAGCCGGATCGCGACGAAGTTCGAGTCAGCGAGATGCGCGATGCGGAGCGCCACGTCGATGCCTTCATCGATCAGGTTCACGGGCCTGTCGAGAAGATAGAGCCTCGCCGACACCGTCTGATATTCGTTCATGAAAGCGTCGAGCACCGGCCTTAGGATATCTTCGCCCGTGATCATCGGCGCAGTGAGGGTTAGCGTGCCGCGTGGGGCCGACCGTTCGCCGGCCGCTAGTATATCGGCCTCGTCGATATCGACCAGTACGCGGCGGCAAGCAGCGGCGTAGCGCTCGCCGGCCTCGCTCAGCTTGAGCGACCGGGTCGTGCGATGAAGCAGCTCGGCGCCAACATGTGCCTCAAGGAAGGCGATCGCGCGGCTCACGGCCGCCGGCGATCTGCCAAGGCGTCTGCCCGCACCAGCAAGACTCCCCTCGTCGGCGGCCGACACAAAAACTTTCATCGCGTCGATGCGGTCCATTTGTGTTTCCAATTCGAGGAACACTGGCTGTCAGGACATAGCCGTTCATCTACGGGCCGGCAAGATGAGGGGACAAAGGACCGCTGGTCGCGCCCGCCGGGAAGAGTTTCCGGGCGACTTGCTTGATAAGCTCGGCTGCCTCGAAGATGCCCGCGCCCCGTTCGAAGCGGCGGTCGTGCCTGCGGGCTGCAGACGCGAACACGGGTTGCTCAGGCGCCGCGCCATGGACGCGGCTGATGCTGCGATGCCGTCATCGCAAATCAGCCACACGAAAATGTTGCGTGTCGGCGCACGCCACGCTGGTCCGGCAGTAATCGATCATGTCATTCCATGACGACAGCATGGTACGCGGCGCTTCGGCTCCTCGGACTCATCTCGTGGTTCGCTCACATTCGCAGCCATCGGCGGAACACTCATGGAGTGTTCCAACCAGGCCGTGTCGCTCAACTTTCGCAACCGCGAATGCTTATGATGAAGCTAATGCGGTGATCGATCCTTGCGGATGTCCCTGACCACCTCGGTCAGCATTCGGGTGTCTATGTCATAGAAATAGCCGAAGATGTTCACATGCCCTGGCGTACCGTCATGCGACCGGATGAGAGCGGTATCGTGCTTCAGCGAAACCTCATAGTCGGTGATGCAGATGCTGCTTCGGGGGTATAGCTTTGAGATATCGCGATGATGCTCATGCTCGTAGGCATCGATGATCCCGTCGGCCGTGAAACTCGTCGCCCCGCAGTGCGAGTGGTGGACCACGACGATATTCTGGATCCCGAACAGGTGCTGCGCGACAGTAATGGACCGAAGCGCATCGACGGCTCGGCCGCCGGCAACGATGACCGGGAAGATGGTCGTCGATGATGCGACGCGGTTTCCGGACCCGTCGAGAATGATCTCTCCTGGAAAAATCTCGTCGCCGAACAGCGTCGCGACGGCATTGGGAATCTCGGCCGCTCGCGGATCATAACAATAGATCACCAGCGTTTTGAGCGGGACGGCGTGCGAGAATGCCTCCCTGGTCGCAGCCTCGTTGAACGAGGGCTGTGCACTGAAGGCGTAGCGATCGAACTTACCCATGGCTCTTTGCTCCTTTTCTGTAGTGTATATACACGTTATGGGTTGATTTTCATGGTGGGCGCTCCCTATCGAACCCTAAAGGGCCGCAGCACGATGCATTTTGTGGATGAGGTCGGCGAAGGCTTTCTGCACCACTGGCCAGCGCTGTTCACCGAGCTGGTGCATCGAGGATTGCTGAGCTTTCTCCCAGAGCGGCAGAGCTTTGAGGAGCGCAGCTTTCCCAGCAGTTGTGAGCGTCAGCGTCCGGCTGCGGTGGCGCCCTTCAGGCGAGATCGAGACAAGTGCTTGCTCTTCAAGCGGCTTGAGATTTCGCGTCAACGTCGTGCGTTCCATCTCCAGGGAGTCGGCAAGCGATTTGATTGAAAGCGCACCGCGTGCGCCCACGGCCGCCAGCACGGCAATTTGAGTGGCCCTCAATCCGGTCGGGCGAAGAGCCTCATCATAGGCGCGGCTCACGACGCGACTGGCCATGCGAACGTTGTGACACAGGCAGGTCTCGAGCAGGGTTCGCGCCAAATCGGGAATCTTTTGATGCGTTGCCGTCATGTAGTGTACATACACTACATGAGACCACCGATCAAGCGCGCTGGAGTTCGATCACTTTAAAATGAGAAACTTGGTAGCGATCTTGTCTGATCAGGCCGCGGTCGGCGGCTTCTCGCCGTGGCGTTGCGACAGCGTGAAGATTTCGACGCCGTTCGCGGTCACGCCGACCGAATGCTCGAATTGCGCTGACAGCGAACGGTCGCGCGTCACCGCGGTCCAGCCGTCGGACAGGATCTTCACATGCGGCTTGCCGAGATTGATCATCGGCTCGATGGTGAAGAACATGCCGGGCTTCAGCACCACGCCTTCGCCGGGGCGGCCGACATGGATGATGTTCGGCTCGTCGTGAAACATGCGGCCCAAACCGTGGCCGCAGAAATCGCGCACCACGCTCATGGCCTGCGGCTCGACGAAGCTTTGAATGGCATGGCCGATATCGCCGGTGGTGGCGCCGGGTTTCACCGCGGCGATGCCGCGCATCATGGCCTCATAGGTCACCTCGATCAGCCGTTCGGCTTTGCGGGCAATCGGGCCAATCGCATACATCCGGCTGGAATCGCCATACCAGCCCTCGACGATGAAGGTCACGTCGATATTGACAATGTCGCCTTCCTTCAACACCCGGTCGCCGGGCATGCCGTGGCAGACCACGTGGTTGATCGAGGTGCAGGTCGAATAGCGATAGCCGCGGTACATCAGGGTGGCGGGGTAGGCGCCATGGTCAAAGGCGAAGTCGCGGACGAAATCGTCGATCCTCGAGGTCGGCACGCCCGGCTTGACGATATCGGTCAATTCGTCGAGGCATTGGGCTACCAGCGCGCCAGCCTTGCGCATGCCGGCAAAGCCGCTCGCCCCGTGCAGCTTGATCTGCCCGGTCTTGCGCTGGGAGGTATCGGTGGCTTCGATGTAGCTCATGGGCTGATCATGGTTTGGCGGGCAAGGGACTGCAATGGGCGGTTTGGGAGACCCAATTTAATGATCGGAGCCGTGAGCGCAAGCCAAGGTTGGGACGCTGCGTGGTCCCGGCTCAAGCGGAACCGCCGTGTTTCCATGGGAGGATTGGCTGCAAGGCGCATACGCATCAGCTCGAAACCTCGACCGTGGTCTCGACCGGCAGCGCGCCGCCGCGGATGCGGATTTCGCGCACCGGGTAGGGGACCCGGATGCCCTCGCGCTTGAACGCCTCCCACAGCGACAGCATCACGTCGCTCTTCACATTGTCCATTCCGTCGGGATCGGCGATCCAGAACGTGAGCGAAAACTTCATTCCGACCTCGGCGAATTCGGTCAGGATGCAGTTCGGCGGCTTGCTTTTGATGGCGCGGGGCGCCGCCGCGGCAATCTCGATGGCCAGCTTGCAGACCAGCCGCGGGTCGGCGTCGTAATTGGTGCCGAAGCTGACCTTCACCAGCGTGTTCTTGTCGGTATAGGTCCAGTTGACGACCTTCTGCGTCACCAGATCCTCGTTGGGAATCAGGAATTCGCGGCCGTCGCCGGCGGCGACCGAGATATAGCGCGTCTTCATCGCGCTGATGCGCCCCGAGCTGTCGCCGATGGTGACGAGGTCGCCGGGTTTCACCGACTTATCCGCCAGCAGGATGATGCCGCTGATGAAATTGGCGACGATCTTCTGCAAGCCGAAACCGATACCGACACCGGCAGCACCCGAGAAAATCGCCAGCGCCGAGAGGTTGATGCCGACCGCGCTCATGACGACCGCGACGGCAAATATCATCAGGGCCAGCCGGATCATCTTGACCAGCAGCACCTGGATCGACGGCGTCAGGTCGCCGGATCGCGTGATCCGGCTCTCCACGAAGTTGCTGGCGATGTTGGTCAACCACAGCGCCACAACCAGGAGCACGCCGAGCTTGATCAGCAATAGCGGCGTCAGCCGCAGACCTCCAAGCACGACGGAGACCGAGTCGAGCGCTTCGATGGTCGGATCGAGCTGGCCGAGAATGCTCAAGGCGGCCACCAGCCACGCCGACAGCGACACCAGCCGGACAATAAATTCGTTGCGAATGACCGATGTAATGAGCCGGATGATCAGCCATGCAAAGGCCAGATTGGCGGCGACGGCGAGCAGATAGCTGCGGCTGGGCCAGGTCGACGTCAGCATGATGACGCGCGCCAGCGTCATCAGCACCGCGAACACCGCGGTCGAGGCACTGCCGACCAGCACGCGCATGAACAGCCGCAGCGCTGCCGGCCAGCCCATGGCAAGCGCGGTCAGGTCGATCCGGGCGCGGATCGCCGCACCGGCGGCGTATGCGACGCCGGCGCCGGCCAGAATGAGCCCGAGCTGCAGATAGAACCATGGCGATGTGATCTCTGCGCCGACCGACCGCGCGGCGGATAGCAGAAATTCAGTGATGTCATTCAGGTCCATCGGCAAAATCTCATCTCAAGGCAGATCGGCGTCGTCGGATAAACTTGATTCGAATATCGGGCAGATTCCCACAACCGCGGCGTCGACGCCATCGATACAACACGCCAATGCGATGAGTTAAGCCGGCAAATCGGGCACATTGCCGCTGGTAGCAGAAATGGGTTGGCGTCGAACTGTGGCGACGATAAGGATGCGATTGCAAGTATTTTTCCAGGTATTTGCGATGATTGCGGAGGTTCATGGCTTCTCTCGATTCAGTCAGCATAGCCATTCTTCTCGGCGCGGCTCTGGTGATGGCCGGCATTCTGTCGAGCCTGCTCGCGCTGCGCTTCGGCGCCCCATTGCTGCTGGTGTTCTTGTTCGTCGGCATGCTGGCGGGCGACTCCGGCCCCGGGCAACTGCGGTTCGACGACGTGCGCACCACCTATCTGGTCGGCTCGGTGGCGCTGGCGCTGATCCTGTTCGATGGCGGTTTGAAAACGCGGTTTCAAAGCATTCGCGCGGTGCTGGCGCCTTCGGTGGTACTGGCGACGATCGGCGTGTTGCTGACGGCGCTGATCACCGCACCGGTCGCCAAATATGCGCTCGATCTGAATTGGACCGAAGCGCTGCTGGTGGGCGCCGTGGTGGCATCGACCGATGCGGCGGCGGTATTTCTTTTGGTGCACGCGCAGGGTTTGCGCCTGCGTCCGCGCGTCGGCGCGACGCTGGAGGTCGAATCCGGCACCAATGATCCGTTCGCGGTATTTCTCACGCTGATGCTGGTCGAACTCATTTCGATCGGCGAAAGCTCGGCCCTTCATGTCGCGCTGGAATTCGGCCGCGAGGCCGTGCTCGGCACCATCGTCGGCGTCACCGGCGGCAGGCTTGTGGTGCTGGCGCTGAATCGGGTGGCGCTGCCGCAGGGCCTGCACGCGCCGTTTGTCGCTACCGCCGCGCTGGTGATCTTCGGCGCGGCACAGATCGCGCACGCCTCCGGGTTTCTCGCGGTCTATCTCGCCGGCATCATCATCGGCAACCGGCCGACCCGCGCGCACAATTCGGTGGTGACGTTTCTCGATGCCGCGACCTGGCTGGCGCAGATCGTGATGTTCGTGCTGCTCGGTCTTCTGGTCTCGCCGCAGCGGCTGGTGAGCAGTGTGATTCCGGCGGTGATCGTGGCGCTGGTGCTGATGCTGGTGGCGCGGCCGCTTGCGGTGTTTCTCTGCCTCGCGCCGTTTCGCTTCAGCTGGCGGGAAAAGACCTTTATCGCCTGGACCGGCCTGCGCGGCGCGGTCGCGATCTTCCTGGCGTCGATCCCGATGCTGGTCGGACTGTCAAAGGCCTACCTCTATTTCGACGTCGCCTTCGTCGTCGTCATCATCTCGCTGCTGCTGCAGGGCTGGACGTTGGCCGTCGCCGCCCGCCGCCTGCACGTAGCACTGCCGCGCGCGGATCGCGGGCCGCGGCGTGTGGAGCTTGATCTGCCCGGCCAGCTTGAGCAGCAGCTGGTCGGCTATTCCGTCCGCGCGAAAAGCCTGTATTTCCGGCGCGGGCTCATTCCATCCTGGTCGAGGCCGACGCTGGTGATCCGCGACCAGCGGATTCTCTCGCCCGCCGAGGCCGACCCCGTCGCTCCAGGCGACTACATCTATCTGTTGGCGCCGCCGGAGAAAGCCGAGGCGCTGGATCGGTTTTTTGTCGACATGCTGCCGAGCTCGACGCCCGATCCGCATCTGCTCGGCGATTTTGTCGTCTCCGGCGAGATCAAGCTTGGCGACATTGCGACAGCCTATGGCGTGACCGTCGATCCGGAGCAATCGGAGCTTACGCTTGCCGATTATTTCGACGTTCATCTCGATCATGCGCCGAAAGAAGGCGCGACGCTGGAGCTCGACTCCATCGTTCTGGTGGCGCGCAGCCTCAGCGGCGGCAGGGTCGGTATCGTCGGCCTTCGCCTGCCCGAAGAGGAAGAAGAAACCGTGCCCGTGACGCGACTGAGCTCGCTCAAGCGCAAGCTGTCGGAGGTCTGGTCGTCGGTGGCTGGCATCTAGGCGTGCGGCAGGTCTTGCGCCGCTTCGCGCAAGGTGTGATGCTGCGGTGATACGTGCAAGTTCGTACAGGTTTACGAGCAATGGTTTTGGTTCCAAGAGGCTCCGCGTTTTTCCTCGCGCTGTTGCCGAAACGTGACAGTTGCGATGAGGCGGTGTGGTAGCCTCCGTGCAGTTCTGACCATATGGATCGTTCGATCTCGTGGTTCGTGCCACCGGCTCGCCGAGGATCACGGAATGAACCGACGCTTTCGGCCGCTCACCTGTTTTTTCAGCCTGGCCATGCTCGTCGCGCTTTCTGACGATGCGGTTGCGCGCACCCGCCACAAGCAGATTCAGCACGCCGGCAAGGCAAATGCGGCGACCAAGGTCGGCCATCAGCGCCACGCCGCCAACAACAAGAAGAGCAAGCATGCGGCGCATGTCGCGGCGGCGCGGCACAAGCCGGCGCCCCCGGTCGATAAACCTGCTCAGACTGCGACGGCCGCGCCACTGACCGGCGACCTTGCGGCGGTCAAACAGGCGATCGATCTTGCCCGCAAGGGCAAAACCGGCGAAGCGACGACAATCGAAAAAACCATCGGCGATCCAACGGCCCAGAAGCTCGTCGAATGGTTCATCCTGCGTTACCAGGATGGTGACCTAGGTTTCGCCCGGTACTCGGCTTTCATCGCCGACAACCCGAATTGGCCGAGCATGGGCCCGCTGCGCCGGCGGGCGGAAGCGCGGCTGTGGCAAGATAAGAGCGATGCCGCGACGGTGCGGCGCTTCACCGGGGATCAGCCGTCAACCGCCAAGGGCCGGCTAGCGCTTGCGCGGGCTTTACTTGCCGCAGGCGACCGTGACGGCGCCCAAAGTCAGGTGAGCGTGGCGTGGCGTTCCGATGAGCTGTCGGAACGTGCCGAAGCCGATGCGCTCGATGCGTTTCGCGATATCCTCACGCGTGACGACCATCGGGCACGCATGGACAAGCGTATCGGCGCCAAGGATTTTTCAGGAGCGATGCGCGCCGCGCGTCGCCTCGGAGACGACGACCTCTCGATCGTGAAGGCTTGCGCCGCGGTCACGGCGAGCTCGACCAAGGCGCTCGATCTGCTCGACGCCGTCCCAACCGAGGCCCGCCAGGATCTGGGCTACACCCTGTGCCGCATTCATTGGATGATGCGCCACGATCGGTATGCCGACGCGACCCGTCTGATGCTGGCAGCCCGGTCCGAGACCATGCCGCTGCAGGACACCGATGAATGGTGGCGCGAGCGGCGGGTTCTCGCCCGCAAGCTGCTCGATTTGGGTGAGTTCCAGACCGCCTATCAGATCGTGCGCAACGCCGCGCTGCCGGCCAACGAGAATTACCGGGCGGAATTCCATTTCATGCCCGGCTGGATCGCGCTGCGCTATCGCAACGATCCCGCGACGGCGCGCGCGCATTTCTCTCATATCGACGACGGATCAGCCAATCCGATCGTGCTCGCAAGGGCGAACTACTGGCGCGGTCGCGCCGCCGAGGCCGCCGGCGATCACGAGAAGATGCGCGCTGACTATGAAGCTGCCGCCCGCTATGGCACGGCCTATTATGGACAGCTTGCGCGCGCCAGGCTCGGCCTTGACAGAATCGAGCTGCGGTCCCCGCTGCAGCGCGATCCGAGCAATGGTCCCGCGCTTTCGGATGAACTCGTGCGCGCAGCGGACATGCTCTATGAGCTTGGCGAGCGCGACGTGGTGCGAAATTTCGTGACCGATCTCGCGGAGCAGAGTGCCGACGTCGCTGCATTGGTTGCACTTGGCGAGTTGACCGCGCGCCGGAACGATGCGCGCGCCATGCTGCAGATCGGCAAGACGGCGCTCGCCCGCGGCATGGCGCTGGATCTTTATGCCTTCCCCACCATCGGGGTGCCGCAGCACAGCCCGGTCGGTCCTGAGATCGAGCGCAGCGTAGTCTATTCGGTCGCCCGCACCGAAAGCGCGTTCGACCAGCGCGACACGTCACCGGCAAAAGCCGTCGGCCTGATGCAGGTCACGCCTGCGGCCGGGCGCGACACCGCCAAGAGGTTCGGCGTCACCTACGACTGGGACCGCATGGTCTCCGATCCGGTCTACAACACACAGATGGGCGCGGCCGAACTCAGCGCGCTGCTGCGCGAGTATCGTGGCTGCCACATCATGACCTTCGCCGGCTACAATGCCGGCCGCGGCCGCGTCCAGCAATGGATGAAACTGTACGGCGATCCACGCGATCCCAAGGTGGATCCGATCGATTGGGTGGAACGCATTCCATTTGCCGAGACGCGAAACTACGTCCAGCGGGTCATGGAGAACTTGCAGGTTTATCGTGTCCGTTTTGGCGCCGACCCCCCTGTGATGTCGAACGCCGATCAGCCTCGCGGGACCACGCGGGAAGCCACGGCGCTTCCGCCGGTCCCGCCATCGAGTTCCTCCGAGCGGTGAATCGCTCTGCCGTTGGCACGCAGCGGCTGCGTCGCCAGCCGTGAAGAGCGTCGGATATTCGGGGGCGGTCGAGGCAGCGCCCCCGACATGCCTATAGCGTTTTCGAGCGAAGTGGATACCGGTTCGCGTGAAGAAAACGCGTCAAAACAAAGACTAGAGCTTCGTTCTGATTCAATCAGAACCGAATAGGCTCTAGTGACCGAATACGCCCTTCAGCCCGGTATAGATCGAGCCTGCGGCGGTCGCGACCACGCCAAGCAGCGGCCCCACGGTCTGCATCAGGTCTTGAATGCGCCGCGCTCGTCGCCGCATGGTTTCCTGCCCGACATGCTGTCCCAGCATTCGGGCCATTCGGTAGGCAGCAGCGTTCGGCTTCCCGCTCGATGCAATCGTCGAGGGAAGGATGAAGAGTACGAGTATCACCAGAATATTTCCGGTAAGGAAGGCAAGGGCGATGCTCAAGCCGTACTCAAATGTTTCCCGCCACTCCCGCAGAGTTTCGGGCACCATCGAGGTTCCATCGAGATAGGCGACTACGGCGAACATGCCGGTCACGCTGACGGCCGCGGTCAAGGCACCGAGGCCGAACGCACCCCGATATCCGATCTTGCTCAGCGCGAACGCCGCCATTCCGAACGGCATGGGAATGATCACCGAGGCAATCCGCAAATAGAGCGGTGATACATTCATCGCGACCGTCACCAGGTAGTGAGCTGCGAGCAGCAGCAGCGACGGCAGCAGAACGTATATGCCTCCATTCAGAAACAGAAATCGCGCTGGACGATCGAACAATGCCAGCGAGGTGTTGACCCGGTCGAGTTGCCGCTGCAGGCGGTCGAGTTCGAGGACGGTCTCCTGTATCTCCGTGATGACCGGCAAGGCAACCCGCAGATCGCGGTTGCAATGCTTGCAAACAATTGCCTCGTCCTTGATCGTCTCTGCGCAAAAAGGACATTCCATCGGACGCTAAGCCGGTTTACGCCTGCGGCGTGCCGCAAGCCGTGCATTTGCCTCCGCAAGTTCGGACCGCAGTCGATCGCGCTTCGTCAACAGTTCGGCGCGCTCGGTGATCAGCGATTCCGGAATCGCGGTGTCACGGCCGCAAGTCGCGCAGACCGGAGCCAGATTATCCTTTTCCGCGTTGCAAAACGGGCATCGCATCGGCGCTAAGGCGCTATCTTCAGCAGGAAACTTATGCTCGACACACGGCCATCCGAATCCTTGATATCGATCCGCAGCAGATGATCGCCAGGCGGCAATAGCGCATCCGGCATATCGATCCCGGTGGGCTGTGCGAAAGGTTTGATGCGTGCTGTCAGATCCACGATCGGCGTTTTGAGATAGGTGACCTTCAATGCTTCGAGGTCGATGCTCGACCCGCCGAACGTCTGAAACTTGACCTGAAAACGCATCGGCGAAGTTTGCACGCCGGTTTCCGCATCCGGCACTTGAATTTTGGGGCCGCGTGTAATGCCACGTCCCGAATTCGGAACCGCACCTTTTTGCGGCGGCAGGGCGGCTTCCTCCGCTGTGATCAGCGGTGCCGCGCGAGCTGGAATCGCCATTGCCGTCGCCGCGCCGAAAATTGCCGCGCAGGTCAGTGTTAAAAGATGCCTGAACATGGATCTCCATTCATTGCAGTATGGACGTTACCGGACATCACCGATTTGCGTCAACGTCGTCCGCCGTCGCCGATGATCGTGTAGGGCGCCCAGAACAGGGGATGGGCGTAAGCGAATTCGGTCTTGCCCGAGGCGTCGGTGTAACCTTTGCCGTCGGCAAGCGCCATCATCGCCTGCCGCAGCGCCTCGCCGCGCGTCAGCTTCGGATCATCCGCCTGCCGCTTGAACAGGTCGGTCACGAGATCCTTCGCCGATTGCGAATGGACCGACCAGTTGGTCACCAGCAATGCGCGGGTGCCCGCATAGAAGAACGCCCGGC
>DATHHQ010000694.1:0-2726 GCA_035490095.1 Bradyrhizobium sp. | reverse complement strand
CCCAGCCTATCCCACGGACGCATACGCCGACGGGCTGGCTTTCAGGTGAGCTGGGCCGGACTCATCTAGGCGGGACAGACTAAGGCTGCGTCAATTGCCGGAACATTGTGCCCCCGGGATATTCTGGGTCTGAAACTAGTGGTTCATCACAGTGATTTTGACTCTTTGGTGGTGGCGGGATAGGCGCGGCCGAGTTTGGCGCGGGCTTTGTCGGTTGTGAACATCCATTTGATGCGGGCTCGGGTTTTATTCCGCCGCTTTTGCCATGCTGCGATCTCGTTTCGGAGCTTTTTGGGGTCGTCGATGCGGCGGCCGAGACACTGGCGCTGCAGCACGCTGATCTCGCACTCGACCATATTGAGCCAACTGGCGTGCTTCGGGGTGAAGTGGAAATCGAGGCGGCGCAGGATGCGTCGGGCCTCGGCGGGCACGAAGGCTTCGTACAGCGCCCCAGGCTTGTGGATCGACAAATTGTCCTGCACGACACGGATGCAGGCGGCGTCGGGATAATGGACGTCGACGAGATCACGCATGCAGTGGGCGTAGTCCACGGCGGCGCGGCGGTCGGTGATCTTGACGTTGCGCCAGCCCCGATGTGGATCGAAGGTGACGAAGAGATTGGCGGTGCCGTTGCGGCGATACTCGTAATCGTAGCGCTCGCGCTGTCCCGGTTGGGCCGGGACCGGCTGGCGCACCTCGCCGATCAGCTGGACGGGGGTCTCGTCGAAGCAGACCAGCGGCCGGGCGGGATTCGGCGTCTCGGCGTAGAGGTCGAGCACGTCCTCCATGCGGGCAACGTATTCGCCGTCGACCTTTGGAATGCACCACATGTCCCTGCGCCATGGCTTGAGGTCGTTCTCGGCCAGCCGGCGACGCACGGTCTCGCCCGACAGGCTGTTGTGATCGGTGAGCTTGACCATCGTGTCGGCCAGCAGCGTCAGCGTCCATCGTTTGCGGCCGGCGGGCGGCTTGGCGCATGCGGTCGCCACCAGCAGGGCCTCCTCCTTGCCGGTCAGCTTGCGCTCAGCGCCCGGACGCGGCTCCTCGCTCAAGGCCCGCTCCAGATTGCCTTCCACGAAGCGGCGCTTGGTCCGGCCGACGGTGGAGAGGCTGACACTCACGGTCCGGACAATCTCCTCGTCGCGGCGGCCTCCATCGGTCGCCAGCAAAATCTGCGCCCGCTTAAGCTTGCGGGCGGCGTGCTTGCCGCCGCCGAGCATCGCCGTCAGTTCGTCGCGCTCGGCTTGGCTCAATTCGACCCGATAACGTACATTCATGCTTTGCCTCCTTGTCGGAGGCCGGGACGAATCCAACGATGAGTCAAAAATCAGGCGCGCGCTTCACCGAGAAGCAGGGTCATTACCTGGCCTTCATCCATACCTACGCCTACATGTTCGGACGTCCACCCGCCGAAGCCGACATCCAGCGCCACTTCCGCGTCAGTCCGCCTTCGGTCCACCAGATGATCGTCACCCTCGAACGAAACGGCTTCATCCGACGTCAACCCGGCGTCCCCAGAAGCATCGAAATCCTCGTGCCGCCGGAAAGCTTGCCGATCCTCGAATGGCTCGGTATCAAAACATCAAAATCACTGTGATGAACCACTAGCTTCCCCCTCACAAAAGACCCGTTCGTGCGCGCCTTGTTCAGGAGATACGAAACGAACGCTGCGCATGCTCCGATCATGAACAGCGCGTCCGCTTCGGCCACCTTGGCTTCGCCTGCCTCGAGCAGTGCATGCCGTATCCCGTTTTCGTCGCTGGCATATCCATACAAGGACGTGAACCCCTTCTTCATGGCCGCATGGATCGAGATTTTCTGTTCGAGCTTTGCCAGCGCCTTGGAAAGATCGGCGGAGGCATCGAGCGTGCGGCTAACAGATTCCACCGCATGGATGCTCTCTCGCACGCTATCGGCAAAATTGCCGGCCGTGAGATGGGAAGCAGCATTCCTCAGATGGGCCCGAGCGCCGTGAAATTCCGACGCATCCAAATCGGCGAAAGCCTTCACGATGGCTTGGTGCTCGGCGTCGGACGCAATCGGGCAGATGATCTCCTTGTCGACTAACCCTCGGCCTCGAGCTGGGAGATAGTTCGGGTGTCTGCCATCCGCACGTCAAAGTGCGCCCGCGGAGGGTCGGCAAATGACGCTATGGGTCGATCAGGAACAGGGCAGCGCTACCGCGCATCGTGGATGTTGATAGGTCGGCAGACCAATCCCGTATTCTTACAGGGGTCCATTTTCATGGTTCCTTCGCACGGCCTTTGTAAAAAAGGGCGTCGGGGGATTTGATATCTCGGCACCTAATCCAACGCCGTCCAGCGATTATATTCCGCTAGGGCGGCGTTGCGCATTTGATCGCTACGATGAGCGGTAGCGGCTACTTTGGTTGCTGCTGCTCGGTCTTCGGCCTTGCCGCCTCTTGAGCGCGCTTCGCCATAAACTCATCGTACTCAGGCGTACCGCGGAGCGTCGGCCGGCAGGCCTCCCATCCAGTGCGGCAAGTCCGCGACATGTCCGCCGGCGCAAGACGACAGCGTCACGCACGCAAGGCATAGGACTAGGATTGTCAGAATACGAGGTGCCATGCCGCATCAAAGCGCGGACCGAACGCCCAGGCAACCAAATCGGGCGACGCGCACGCCAGACCAACGTCCTATGTTACCGTTCGATCTTACAGCACGATCGCATTATTTTCGTGCAACTCGAGCACGTAAAGGAGGTGG
>DATHHQ010000693.1:0-8469 GCA_035490095.1 Bradyrhizobium sp. | reverse complement strand
GCCGACCTCGAACAGATCTACGAGACCTATCTTTCGCAGATCAAGACCACCGACCGTATCGACAAGGTCGGGGCACGCGTGATCGGCGAAATCGACGACGTGATGACCCTCATCGACGATGCCCTCGGGATGTCGGCCAGCTATGACGACACTCTTTCCGGCGCCACCAAAGAGCTTTCGGTCGCCAAGAACCCCGACCAGGTCAAAGCGATCGTTCAATCGCTGACGAAGTCCACCTGCGAAATGCGCGAGACCAACAGAGCGCTCCGGGACCGGCTGAGGCTGTCAAAATCGGAGATCAGCGATCTCCAGCAGAGTCTCGAGGCCATCAGAGCCGAAAGCCTGACCGATCCGCTCACCGGTCTTGGCAACCGCAAATATTTCGACCGCTCGATCGATGTGGCCGTCGAGAACGCGCTCGCGAACGGCGAGCCGCTTTCACTGTTGATGTTCGACATCGACCATTTCAAATCGTTCAACGACTCCTATGGCCACCTCACCGGCGATCAGGTGCTGCGGCTGATCGGCATGTCGCTGAAACAGACCATCAAGGGCCAGGACATCACCGCCCGCTACGGCGGCGAGGAATTCGCGGTTGTGCTGCCCAACACCGCGCTCCGCCAGGCGCTGACGGTCGCCGATCACATCCGGCGCGCTGTGATGGCGAAGGAATTGAAGAAAAAATCCACCGGCGAAATTCTCGGGCGCGTTACCATCTCGGTCGGCGTTTCCATGCTGAAGCCCGGCGACGATACCGATTCGCTGATCGAGCGCGCCGATGCCTGCCTCTACGCCGCCAAGCGCAACGGCCGCAATCGCGTCATCTGCGAGGCCGATCCGGAATACGCCGCCGAGACCCAAAGCCAGGTCGCTTGACGTCAGTCGCTTGACGTCACACTGCACTGAGGCTGCTACAGCCTCATGGTGAGGAGCGCATCTTGCGCGTCTCGAACCAAGCGACTGCGGGCGGTGCGTGTTCCTTCGAGACGCGCATACTGACCTCATCCTGAGGAGCTTGCGAAGCAAGCGTCTCGAAGGATGGAGGCAACGCAGGGACTCGCGGCCATCCTTCGAGACGCGCGCAAATGCGCGCTCCTCAGGATGAGGCTCTCTTTTTCTTGGACGTCTTTTTCTTTGACGTCTTTTTCTTTGAATTTTTTTTCTTGGCGGCTGCAGGCTTCTTCTTGGTTGCAGCCTTTGCCTTGCGTGCCTTCGGGCGCTTGCCCAGGGCCGCACGCTGCGCCGCCGCCAAGGCCGCCCTCGCCCAACCGGTCAGCTCTTCCGGATCGTCATACAGCCGCTCCGGCAGTTGCCAGTACGAGCCCACCGTGACGGTCTTGGCCCTGGTTTGATATTGAAACGGCTTTGATCCCTCGGCCTCGAACCGCGGAATGGTCTGGTCGTCAGCGCGCAGGTAAAGGCCGCCACGCAGCGCGAGCGCGAAGTTGGTGCCATCTGCGGAAATGCCGAAACCTGAGAACATCCGGCGGATCGTCACGGGGCCGAAATCGGCGAACAAGTCGATCAGGAAATCGCGGTCCATGGGAATCCGCTCACGTCTCTACGAGTCGTCCCGGCGAACGCCGGGACCCCTGCGTGAGCGAAATTGCGCTCATCGCGGCGCCGCGTCGTCTCGTTTTCGCAGTGTGGCGGAGGCCTTCTCCAAGCAGCGATGCCAGGGGTTATGGGTCCCGGCGTTCGCCGGGACGACCTGCGCTTCAGCCATCTACCTTCGCGGCCGTAAGCTGCACCGACTCGCCGCAACCGCAGGCGCCGGTCTGGTTCGGATTGTTGAAGATGAACTGCGCCGACATCTTGTCGGCCTTGTAGTCCATCTCGGTGCCCAGCAGAAACAATACGGCCTTGGGATCGACCAGGATCTTCACGCCCTTGTCCTCGACCACCTCGTCGGTGGGGCGGACCTCATGGGCGTATTCGACCGTATAGGATTGCCCGGCGCAGCCGCCGTTCTTGATCCCGACCCGCAAGCCCACGATCTCGGAATCGGCGCGGCGCGTCAGCTCGGTAATCCGTTGCGCGGCGGCTTCCGTCAGCTTCATCACCTGCGGACGAGGCCGCGGCTTCGGCTTGGAGGCGGGCGTTAGTGAGGCCGGTGTCATATCTGTCATGTGGTCAATCCAAAGGGCAAATCAATGCCGGTCATTTTCCTGTAAACTCACGCGTCACCACATATTGAGGACGAGACGCGCCTCGTCGGTCATCCGGTCCGGCGTCCAGGCCGGATCCCAGACCAGATTGACATTGACCACGCCGACGCCGGGGACACTGGCGACCGCGTTCTCCACCATCTGCGGCAGCTCTCCGGCGGCCGGGCAGTTCGGTGTCGTCAGCGTCATCTCCACGTCCACGGTGCGGTCGTCCTTGATGTCGACCTTGTAGATCAGGCCAAGCTCGTAGATATCGGCCGGGATTTCCGGATCGAACACGGTCTTCAGCGCGGCCACGATTTCACCGCCGAGCCGCTCGGTCTCCTCCGGCGGCAACGCCGAATTGGTCTGCATGTTGCTGGTTTTGACTTCGGCAGTGTCGGTCATGAAAACAATTCCCGCGCCTTGATCAGCGCCTGTGCCAGATGGTCGACTTCTTCACGTGTATTATACATCCCGAACGAAGCGCGGCACGTCGCCGTGACATTGAACCGCTCTAAAAGCGGCATCACGCAATGGGTGCCGGCGCGCACGGCGATCCCCTGCCGGTCGATCACGGTCGCGACATCGTGGGGATGCGCGCCCTTCATCTCGAACGAGATCACCGGCCCCTTGCCAAGCGCGGTGCCGATCAGGCGCAGCGAATTGATTTCGCGCAGGCGGCCCTGGGCGTAGGTCAACAGGTCGTGCTCGTGCGCGGCGATGCGTTCCTTGCCGATCGAGTTGACGTAGTCGATCGCAGCCCCGAGCCCGATCGATTCCACGATCGCCGGCGTCCCGGCCTCGAACTTGTGCGGTGGATCGCCATAGGTGACCCAATCCTTCGCGACCTCGCGGATCATCTCGCCGCCGCCATTGTAGGGCCGCATCGCAACCAGATGCTCGTGCTTGGCGTAGAGCACGCCGATGCCGGTCGGGCCGTACAGCTTGTGACCGGTGAAAACGAAGAAGTCGCAATCGATATCCTGCACGTCGATGGCGAGGTGAACGGCGGCCTGGCTGCCATCGATCAGCACCGGAATGCCGCGGGCATGGGCAAGCTTCACCACATCCTTGACCGGCACGATGGTGCCGAGCGCGTTCGACATCTGCGTGATCGCGACCAGTTTGGTGCGATCCGTCAGCAGCTTTTCGAATTCGTCGATCAGGAAGTTGCCTTCGTCATCCACCGGTGCCCATTTGATGACGGCGCCATGACGTTCCCTGAGGAAATGCCAGGGCACGATATTGGAATGGTGCTCCATGATCGAGAGCACGATCTCGTCGCCAGCCTTGATGTTCGGCTCGCCCCATGACGACGCCACCAGATTGATCGCTTCAGTGGCGTTGCGGGTGAAGACGATCTCTTCGTTGCGCCCCGCGTTGAGAAATTTAGCGACCTTGGCACGGCCGCCTTCATAGGCTTCAGTTGCCGCATTGGCGAGGTAATGCAGCCCGCGATGCACGTTGGCGTATTCGGACTTGTAAGCTTCGGTCATACGGTCGAGCACCGCATTGGGCTTCTGCGCGGAAGCGGCGTTGTCGAGATAGACCAGCGGCTTGCCGTAGATCTTCAGCGCCAGCGCCGGAAAATCTTCCCGCACCCGGGCTACATCATATGAACCGTTCAGAACTGCCGGATGCATGGTCATCCCCGTGCCACCAGCCAGCGCTGCGCCGCGGAAATCGCAAGTTCACGCAACGCGTCACTGGCAATCGATTCGATCGCCTCGCCGACGAATGCCTGGATCAACAACGCCTGCGCCTCCTTCTCGGACAAACCGCGCGCGCGCAGATAGAACAACAGGCTCTCGTCAAGCGCGCCGGTGGTGGCACCGTGACCGCAGGTGACGTCATCGGCGAAAATTTCCAGCTCCGGCTTGTTATCGGCCTCGGCCTCGTCGGACAGCAGCAGCGCCCGCGTCATCATCTTGGCGTCGGTCTTCTGCGCCTTGGGGCGAACGATGATACGGCCCTGAAACACCGAATGCCCGCGGTCGTCGACCACAGCACGGAAGATCTCGCGACTGGCGCAGTTCGGCACCGCATGATCCAGAAACAGCGTGGTGTCGGCATGCTGGCGGCCGTTGAGCAGGTTGACGCCGTTGGTCTCGACGCGGGAGCCCTCGCCGGCAAATGCGATCACCGCCTGATAGCGGCTGGCGCTCGAGCCGCTGGTCATGCCGAAGGTGTTGAAATAGGCGTGCGCGCCCAGCGTGACGACGGACGACGAAATGTTGAAGGCCTCGCGGCTGTCCTCGATCAACCGCACATGATCGAGCCGCGCGCCATCGCCGATCGAAACCACCAGCGAGTCGTGCACCTGATAGGCCTTCGCGCCGTTGACGCTGATGTAGCTCTCCACCAGCGTCGCGCCCGCGGCCTTGCCGACCCTGAGCAATGAGCGCGTGAACATCGCCGCGGGCGCAGCGCCACTGGCAATGTGGACGATGTGCAGGGGCTGAGTGAGCACGGCGCCGTCGGCAACCTCGATCACGAGGCCATCGGTCATCATCGCGCTGTTGAGCGCCACCATGGAATCGGAATTGTCGGGCGCGAACAGTTGCGCATGGAGTGACGTATCGCCGGCTTCCAGCACCTCACGCAGCGTGCGGATGCCAAGGCCCTTTTCCAGATCAGCCGTTTCGGACAACTTCGGCGCGAACACACCGTCCACCAGCACCAGTCTGCGCACGCCCCTGATGGCGTGAAGCTTCAAGGCCGTGTCGGCGCGCTTCAGCGCCGCCGCGTCCGGCGCCGCCGCCAGCGGCAGCACCTCGCGCATCAGCACGCGCAGATCGGTGTATTTCCAGTCCTCGATGCGCCGGTGCGGCAAGCCAACGCGCTCGTAGGCCTCGAATGCCTGCCGCCTGATGTCGGCGACCTTGCCCACGCCCGGCAGCCGGTCGCCAGCGATGGCGAAGATATCGCTCAGCGCGCGTCCGGTTTCTGTTTTGGCCAGTACTACGTTCATTACAAAATCCGTATTCCGCGTCAGGCCGCGTCTTCGAACTGCGCATAGCCGGAAGCCTCTAACTCCAGCGCCAGTTCCTTGCCGCCGCTTTTCACCACTCGACCTTTCGACATCACGTGCACAAAGTCGGGCACGATGTAATTCAACAGCCGCTGATAATGCGTGATTACCACCATCGCCCTGTCAGGCGAGCGTAGCGCATTAACGCCGTCGGCCGCGACCCGCAGCGCGTCGATGTCGAGGCCGGAATCCATCTCGTCGAGGATGCACAGGCTCGGCTCGAACAGCGCCATCTGCAGAATCTCGTTGCGCTTCTTCTCACCGCCGGAGAACCCGACATTGACGCCACGGCGCAGCATGTCCTGCGGAATGTTCAGGGATGCAGCGACCGCGCGCACCTTCTTGAGAAAGTCAGGGGTAGAGAATTCGCTCTCGCCGCGCGCCTTGCGCTGGGCGTTCAGCGCCGTGCGCAGGAACGTCATGGTCGCGACACCCGGAATCTCCACCGGATACTGGAACGCGAGGAAGACGCCCTTGGCGGCGCGTTCGTCGGGCGCCATCTCCAGGAGGTCCTCGCCCTCGAACAGGATCTCGCCGCCGGTGACTTCGTAACCCGGCTTGCCAGCGATGACGTGGCTCAGCGTCGATTTGCCGGAGCCGTTCGGCCCCATGATGGCGTGCACTTCGCCCTTGTTCACGGTGAGCGAAAGCCCGTGGAGAATTTCACGCTCCTCGACACGAACCTGCAGGTTTTTGACTTCAAGTAATGGCATCAAGTTCTTCCGTTTTTTCCTCGTCCTGAGGAGCGCCGAAGGCGCGTCTCGAAGGACGTAGCCGACAATTTTTTCTCATCCTTCGAGACGGCCGTTGCTCGGCCTCCTCAGGATGAGGCGCTATCCAACCGAACCTTCCAGCGAAATCGAGATCAGCTTCTGCGCCTCGACCGCAAACTCCATCGGCAGTTGCTGCAGCACGTCCTTGACAAAACCGTTGACCACGAGGCCGACCGCCTCCTCCTGCGACAGCCCGCGCTGTACGCAGTAGAACAACACGTCCTCGGAGATCTTCGAGGTGGTCGCCTCGTGCTCAAATAGCGCGGACGAATTCTTGGCCTCGATATAGGGCACGGTGTGCGCACCGCAGCGGTCGCCGATCAGCAGCGAGTCGCAGGCAGTAAAATTGCGCGCCCCGGTCGCCTTGCGATGCGCGGTGACGAGGCCGCGATAGGTGTTTTGCGACACGCCGGCCGCGATGCCCTTGGAGATGATCCGGCTGGTGGTGTTCTTGCCCAGGTGAATCATCTTGGTGCCGGAATCGACCTGCTGGTGACCGTTCGATATCGCGATCGAGTAGAATTCGCCGCGCGAATTGTCACCGCGCAGGATGCAGCTCGGATATTTCCAGGTGATGGCTGAGCCGGTCTCGACCTGGGTCCAGGAAATCTTCGAATTGTTGCCGCGGCAGTCGCCACGCTTGGTGACGAAATTGTAGATGCCGCCCTTGCCTTCGGAATTGCCCGGATACCAGTTCTGCACCGTCGAATATTTGATCTCGGCGTCATCGAGCGTGACCAGCTCGACCACGGCGGCATGCAACTGGTTTTCGTCGCGCTGAGGTGCTGTGCAGCCTTCGAGGTAACTGACGTAGGCGCCCTTGTCGGCGATGATCAGGGTGCGCTCGAATTGCCCGGTGTTGCGCTCGTTGATGCGGAAGTAGGTCGACAGCTCCATCGGGCAGCGCACGCCCGGCGGCACGTAGACGAACGAGCCGTCGGAAAACACCGCCGAGTTCAGCGTGGCAAAATAATTGTCCGAGGTCGGCACCACGGTGCCGAGATATTTCTTCACCAGTTCCGGATGCTCGCGGATCGCTTCCGAGATCGGCATGAAGATCACGCCGGCCTGCTTCAGCTCCTTCTGGAACGTGGTCGCCACCGAAACGGAATCAAATACGGCATCGACCGCGATGCGGCGCTCGCCTTCCGGGCGCACCACGCCTTCCAGCACCTCAACCTCGCGTAGGGGAATGCCAAGCTTCTCGTAGGTCTTGAGAATCTCCGGATCGACCTCGTCGAGCGAGCCGATCGTCTTCTTCGGCTTCGGCGCCGAGTAGTAGTAGAGATCCTGGTAGTCGATCTTGGGATAGTGGACGCGCGCCCATTTCGGCTCGGTCATGGTCAGCCAGCGGCGATAGGCTTCCAGCCGCCACTCCAGCATCCAGGCCGGTTCGTTCTTTTTTGCGGAAATGAAGCGGACGGTATCTTCCGATAACCCCTTCGGGGCCTTGTCGGACTCGATAAGCGTCTCAAATCCATATCGATATTGATCAACGTCGATCCGGCGAACCCGATCAACGGTGTCTTGTACGGCAGCCATTCCATCCTCCGCTCGCGGTTTCAAGGACCGCGGTGGATCATTCCAAAGCTTTACGATGTTTCTTGGCGGAAATCACCTGCCTTAGAACCGTTCAAGCAGTGTTTCGTCGCTACCCTTAAGTAGGGTACCGGCGAGCTTTCGCCAAGCCTCAAGACAGCGATCAATGTCCGCTGGTGACGTGGACCAGCCCAGACTGAGCCGCACGGCTCCCTGGGCGATTTCGGGGTCGAATCCCATGGCTTCCAGCACATGTGAGGGCTGAACCTTCCCCGAGGAACAGGCGGAACCCGAGGAAACCGCGATACCTTCGAGGTCGAAACCGATGACGGCGGTCTCCGCCCTCATCCCGGGAACCGTAAAAAGCGTGGTATTCGGCAGCCGCGGCACGTCGCCGGAGAACACAATTGCCCCTGGCGTCTGCCGCAGGCCCTCTTCAAGCCGATTCCGCAGGTTTTCGAGGCGAATCGCATCATTCTGGTGGGAATCCATGGCGACCTTCACCGCCGCGCCGAACCCCGCAATACCAGCAACATTCTCCGTTCCTGCCCGGCGCCCCAGTTCCTGGCCGCCGCCGCGCAGCAGCGGCTCAAGTCCCCGCATCCCCTCGGCCAGAACCACGGCGCCCACGCCTTTCGGTCCGCCAATTTTATGCCCGGAAACCGTGATCAGATCAGCATTCAAGCTATTGATATCAAAAGAAATCTTTCCAAACGCCTGGATTGCGTCGACATGCAGCAGGCCGCCCGCGGCATGGACGATCTCGCTAGCTTCCGCCACCGGCTGCACCGCACCGGTCTCATTGTTGGCCAGCATCACCGACACCAGCGCGGGAGGCCCGCTTTGGAGCAGCGCGCGCAGGCGGTCCAGATCCAAAAGGCCGGAACCGGTTACGCCGCTCGTGCCGATCGCTTGGGTCGGAAACCGCCCACCTGCCAGCACCGAGACGTGCTCGATGGCCGAGACCAACAGCCGT
>DATHHQ010000692.1:0-3442 GCA_035490095.1 Bradyrhizobium sp. | reverse complement strand
GCTGTTCGATTGCCGGGTGGCGGCGCTGGAAAACTGTTTCCCGATGATCCCGTCCGGCAAGGCGCACAACGAAATGCTGTTGCCGGCGGAAGCCAACGACGAAGCCACCGCCGCGGCCTTCGCCGGCGGCAAGGCGCTGGTTTGAACGAGGAGCCGAGCGGATGTTTGATCTGCAGCAATTGGAACGCGCCCAGGCTATTGTCGGCGCAGCGATGCCGCCGACGCCCGCGCATCTGTGGCCGCTGCTGTCCGAGCGGCTCGGCGCGACTGTTATCGTCAAGCACGAGAACCACACGCCAACCGGCGCCTTCAAGGTGCGTGGCGGGCTCGTCTATGTCGACCGCCTCAAGCGCGAGCGGCCGCACACGGCTGGGCTGATCTCGGCCACAACCGGAAATCACGGCCAGAGCATCGCTTTCGCGGCGAGCCGCTACCGCATGCCGGTGACAATCTTCGTGCCGCACGGCAATTCGGTCGAGAAAAATCGCGCGATGCGGGCATTCGGGGCGAACCTGGTCGAGCACGGCGAGGATTTTCAGTCCGCCCGCGAGGAGGCTGCACGTCGCGCCAAACGTGATGAGCTCGAATTCGTGCCGTCCTTCCATCCCGATCTCGTGCTGGGTGTTGCGACCTATGCGCTCGAACTGTTGCAAAAGGCGCCGGACCTGGACGTCCTCTACGTTCCGATCGGACAGGGCTCTGGCATCTGCGGCTGCATCCTGGCGCGCGACCTGCTCGGGTTGGCGACGGAAATCGTCGGCGTGCAGTCGACCGAAGCGCCTTCTTATGCGCTGTCGTTCGCGGCCGGCACGGTCGTGAGGACGAACAGCAGCGATACGCTGGCCGACGGCATGGCGACGCGCTTCCCCGACGCCGATGCGCTGGCGATCATTCGCAAGGGGGCCTCGCGCATCGTGCAGGTGACCGACGACGAGATCCGCCTGGCGATAAGAGCGCTGTGGACGGACACGCATAATCTTGCGGAGGGCGCCGGCGCCGCGGCTCTCGCCGCCGCTCTGCAGGACAAGCCAAAGATCCGAGGCAAGCGGGTCGGCCTGATCCTGAGCGGCGGCAATATCGATTTCGATTTGTTCAACCAATGGGTCGTTCGGGAAATCGCCGTCTTCGCCGGCAGCAAGGCGCTGGTGTGATGATTGTCACGGAACAGCGACCGCAAATGTTGTCATCGTCGGGCTTGACCGGACGAGCCGGTATTCCGCGACGCACTTGTTTTGCTTCAGCCGCCTGGATCGCCGCTCTCGCGGCATCACGGCAGATGGCGGACCTGACCAACGAGACAATGGGGACCTGACATGAACCAGCCCGCATCCGCCTACTTCATGGAAGATCGTCATGACCCGATCGACACCCACACGCTCTCGGTGCTGGTGCAAAACGAGCCGGGCGTGCTTGCGCGCGTGATCGGGCTGTTCTCCGGCCGCGGCTACAACATCGAAAGTCTCACCGTCTCCGAGACCGAGAATCAGAAGCATGTCTCGCGCATCACCATCGTCACCACGGGCACGCCGATGGTGATCGAGCAGATCAAGCACCAGCTCGATCGCATGGTTCCGGTGTACCGCGTCGTCGACATGACGCTGTCCGGCCGCTCGATCGAGCGCGAGCTGGCGATGGTGAAACTGCGCGGCACCGGCGAGCATCGCGTCGAGGCGCTGCGGCTGGCGGAAGCGTTTCGCGCGCGCGTGATCGACGCCACCACCGAAAGCTTCGTGTTCGAAATCACCGGCAACTCCGCCAAGATCAATCAGTTCATCGACCTGATGCGCCCGCTCGGCCTTGTCGAGGTTTCGCGCACCGGCGTCGCCGCGATCGGCCGCGGCGCAGAAGGGATGTGAATCATGCTGGCGCGCGACTGGTACTATAACGAAAGGCGACAGATCGGTCTCGATACCGCGGTCGCCTCGATTTACAACCTGGACGAAGACAGCGACCTGCGCGCCCGCGCGGCGCTGACCATGCTCGGCGTCCAACGCGGCTGGCGGGTGGCCGATATCGGCTGCGGCAACGGCGTGCTGGCGGTCGAGGCGGCGATGATGGGCGCCGAGGTCGACGCCATCGATATATCGCCGGCGATGCTGGCGCTTGCCAAAATCCAGGCGAGCGACCGCAGGGTCGCGATCCGGACCCAGTCGGCGGGCTTGTTGAGCTTCGCTTATCAGCCGGACACCTATGACCTGATGGTCAGCGAGTTCACGCTGCATCATCTGCCGGATTTCTGGAAAGCGGTGGCGCTGTCGCGGATCCATGCCGCGCTGAAGCCCGGGGCGAATTTCTATCTGCGCGATATCGTTTTCGTCAGCATGCCTGACGGTTCCGAGCGCGACGTCGAGGCGTGGGCGGACTTCAACATCAAGAACCACGACTTCGCGCGCGACAGCGTTGTCACCCACATGCGCGACGAATATTCGACCTTCGGCTGGGTGATGGAGCGCATGCTCACCGATGTCGGCTTCCAGCTGGTCTCGGCCGATTATCACGCGCCGCTGCACGGGACTTATCTGCTGCGGAAACCGAAATCGGGCGAGCAGAGCTAGCGACGTGAAGCCGGTCGACGTCTGCCTCGCCGTCATGGTGGCGGTGATCTGGGGGCTTGCCTTTGTCGCGAGCCGGCTTGCGCTCGACGAATTTTCGCCGGAGCTGATGACGACCTTGCGTTTCGCCATCGCGGCATTGCCGTGCCTGTTCGTGCCGCGGCCGAAAGTCTCGTGGCCTGTCCTGATCTCCATCAGCTTCACGCTGTTTCTCGGCCAGTTTCTGGCGCAGGCATTTGCCATCGCCCACGGCGTACCGGTCGGCCTTTCCAGCGTGATCGTGCAGAGCCAGGCGCTGTTCACCATCGCCTTCGCAGCGGCCGTGTTCGGCGAACTTCCGACGCGATCGCAAGCCGTCGGCATCGGCATCGCCACCGTCGGGCTTTTGATGATCGGCGGCACGGTCGGATATGACTTCAGCGTCGGCGCATTCGCCGTGGTGATGATTTGCCCGATCAGTTTCGCGATCGGAAACCTGCTGCTGCGGCGTGCGCAGGATGTCAGGATGTTTGATCTGTTCGCGTGGCTGTGTCTCGCCGCAGCATTACCGCTGTCGGCGCTGACGCTCTTGACCAACGGGCCGCAGCCGACGTGGCACGCGCTGTCGCACATGTCGTTGACCGGTCTTGTCTGCATACTGGTGCTCGGCGGCATATCCACCAGCATCGCCTATTGGCTGTGGGGCCGGCTGTTGCGCGATTACACCGCAGCACAAGTGGTGCCGTTTGCGCTGCTGGTGCCGTTCGTCGGCTCGGCCGCATCGAGCGCCGTGTTCGGCGAGACCTTCGGGCCGTTGCGATTGGCCGGCATGGTCACCGTGGTCGGCGGCATCGCCGTCATGCTGTTGTCGAAGCGGCCGCCGGCGCTGGCTGCCGCCGCATAAAGAAGAA
>DATHHQ010000691.1:0-6129 GCA_035490095.1 Bradyrhizobium sp. | reverse complement strand
CGTTGCCGGGGTCGACGGACAGATCTTGTCGGTCAAGTACAAGGACGGCGAGAAGAAACTGCTGGTGACCCCCGAGACCGTTGTTGTGACCTATGTCCCCGGCAACAAGGACGACCTGAAGCCCGGGACCAAGATTTTCGTCTCGGCCGCGAAAAAGCAGCCTGACGGATCGTTGCAAACCCCGCGTATTACTTACGGCAGAAACGGCGCGGGTCCGGCATTTTGACTCCGATATGGCGTCACGGCACTATCGACAGCTTTACAACAAAAACAGACTTCAACCGGGAGGATATGATGCGTTCAATCGTTTCGATGGCACTGGCAGCTTACGCCATTGCGGTCATGAGTTCGGCAGCATTTGCACAAACGCCGGCGCCGGCGCCTGCAACGCCACCGGCGCCGCCATCCGCCGGCGGAACGCCGGACGCGATGCCGTTCGATATTCCTTATGGTTTGTCGATCGGGCTTGAGCGCGCCAAGCAGGTGATGGCCGCGGCCGAAGCCGAGGCCAAGAAGCGTAACTGGAAGATGAACATCGCCGTGGTCGATACCAATGGCGAACTCGTCCATTTTTCTCGGATGGAAGGCGCGCAGATCGCATCCGGCACGATTTCGGTGGGCAAGGCCCGCACCGCGGCGCGCTTCCGCCGTGAATCCCGTCTGTTCTACAACGCGTTTGAAACCGGCCACCCCTACGTCAGTACGCTCGATCCCACCTTGGTCGCGAGTCCCGGTGGATTTCCGCTGGTCGAAGGCGGCAAGCTGATCGGCGCGGTCGGTTGCAGCGGCGGCACCGGCGATCAGGACGCTGCCATCTGCAAGGCCGGCGCTGAGGTCGTGAAGTAGCGCCGCTTTTCGTGCAGCTGCCGCGGAGAATGATCGGCCCGAACAGGTCCCTACCCCAACCCTCTCTCGCTTGCGGGGGGCCGGGGTGGGGGCGGCGCGGTGTTTCGCTGTCGCCCCAAAGAGCTACCTGTGCTTTCGCATAACCGACGTTCGCTTACCGCATCGCAACTTCCGGAAAATTCGGCGTGGCGCGCAACAATTTGGTTCCTAAATAGTTCCAGTAATGGAAGGCCGGCGCGGGACGCCGGCCGTGGAGTCCGCCGATGTGGATCCTGTTGCTGCTGCCTTTCATCGGCCTGTTGTGGGTGCCGTTCTATAATTTCGTGGAACCGACGCTGTTCGGATTTCCATTTTTTTACTGGTATCAACTGGCATGGGTGCCGATCAGCTCGTTGCTGATCTGGCTGGTGTACCGGCGGCGCGCGCCCGACCAAACTCCGTAATTTCTGTAAGGCAAATTCCTGACAAGGCATCGTCATGGCCGATCAGATCGACTGGGTTGCTCTCGCGATATTCCTCTTCTTCTTTATCCTTGTCACCGTGATGGGATTTTTCGCCGCGCGCTGGAAGTCCGGACCTGTCAGCGAGCATCTTGACGAGTGGGGGCTGGGCGGACGGCAGTTCGGCACCTGGATCACATGGTTTCTGGTCGGCGGCGATTTCTACACCGCCTACACCGTGATCGCCGTGCCGGCGCTGGTTTACGCGGTCGGCGCCTACGGTTTCTTCGCGCTGCCCTACACCATCATCGTCTATCCCTTTGTGTTCGCGATCATGCCGGTGCTGTGGAAGGTGGCGCATGCCAACGGTCATGTCACCGCGGCCGACGTCGTCCATGGCACTTACAATTCGCGCGGGCTTGAACTCGCGGTTGCGATCACCGGCATGGTCGCGACCATGCCCTATATCGCGCTGCAACTGATCGGGATGGGTGTGGTGATCAAGGCGATGGGTCTGACAGGTGAATTGCCGATCGTGGCCGCCTTCATCATTCTGGCATTGTACACCTACAGTTCGGGGCTGCGAGCCCCCGCGCTGATCGCCTTCGTCAAGGACATCATGATCTATATCGTGGTGCTGGTGGCGGTGGTGATCGTCCCTGCCAAGCTGGGCGGGTATGGCGTGGTGTTCAGCGCGGCCAACGACGCGTTCGCGGCAAAGGGCGGCGCGACTGGCCTGATCCTGAAGCCGGAGCAGATGCTGCCTTATGCGACCCTGGCCCTGGGTTCGGCGCTCGCCGCCTTCATGTATCCGCACACCCTGACCGGGATCTTCGCGTCGAAGTCCGCCGATACCATTCGCAAGAATGCGATCCTGCTGCCGGCCTATACGCTGCTGCTCGGCCTGATCGCGCTGCTCGGCTACATGGCCTATGCCGCCAACATCAAGGTGACGTCGAACAACGACGTGGTGCCGATGCTGTTCAAGGTGCTGTTTCCGTCCTGGTTCGCCGGCTTTGCGTTTTCGGCGATCGCGATCGGCGCGCTGGTGCCGGCAGCGGTGATGAGCATCGGCGCCGCCAATCTGTTCACCCGCAATGTCTGGAAATCCTATGTCAACCCCGGCATCAGCCATGCCGGCGAGGCGGCGGTGGCCAAGATCGCGTCGCTAATCGTCAAGCTGGGCGCGCTTGCGTTCACGATCTTCCTGCCGACACAATATGCGCTCGACCTGCAATTGCTCGGCGGGTTGTGGATCCTGCAGACCTTCCCGGCGCTGGTGTTCGGATTATTCACGCGCTGGTTCCGCGCCGAAGGCCTGCTGCTGGGTTGGGCCACGGGCACTCTCTGGGGATCGTGGACGGCGTGGAGCAACGGGTTGAAGCCGCTCGCGACCGTCGATCTTGGCGGCGTCAGTTACGGGTTTTATGTCGGACTTGGCGCATTGATCCTCAACGTCGCCGTCGCGGCGATTGCGACGCTTATACTGGAGTGGATGCGGCCCGACCGGCGGCCAAGCGCTATTGCTCGATCCTGATGTTACCGGCTTTGGCGACTTCGGCCCAGCGCGCGATATCGGAAGCCAGAATCCGGCCAAACTCTTCGGACGAATTGCCGACGGGCAGGATACCCAGCGGTTTGAGGCGGGCGGTCACATCCGGCAACCGGGCGATGCGCATGATTTCGCCCTCGAGCTTTTTCACGATCGCGGGCGGCGTATCCTTTGGCGCGAACAGGCCGCTCCAAAGCACGGCATCGACGTCGGCGCCGGCTTCTTTCAAGGTCGGTACATCCGGCAGTTCCTCCATCCGTTTGGGCGCCGCGACCGCAAGCGCGCGCGCCTGGCCTCCCAGCACCTGGCTCAACGCCGGGCCGGCATCGGCGATGGTTGCGGTGACCTGACCGGAGATCACCGCCATCACCGAATCATTGGCGCCCTTGTAGGGAATGACCTGCATCGGCGCGCCGGTCCTTTGCTTGAACAATTCGGTGACGAGCTGAAACGAGGCGGACGAACTGGAATAATTGGTCTTGTCCGGATTTGCCTTGGCGTAGGCGACAAGCTCGGCGACCGATTTGATCGGCGACGATGGATTGACGATCAGGATCAGTGGAAACGATGCAAGTTCGGACACCGCCACGAAATCACGGACGGAATCGTAAGGCAGCTTGGCGTAGACGGCGGGGTTGATGGCCATGCCGCTGGCGCCGACCAGCAGCGTGTAGCCGTCCGGCGCCGACTTCGCGACATATTCCGTGGCGACGATGGCGCCGCCACCCGGCTTGTTTTCGATGATGACGGGCTGGCCGAGGCTTTCCGACAGTTTTTGCCCAAAGATCCGTGCGATGATGTCGTTGCCGCCACCGGCGGTGAAGCCGACGATGATGTGAATTGGCCGCGTCGGATATTTCGACGGGTCTTCCTGCGCGGCAGCAGAGGCGACCGCAATTGCGGTGAAGGCGATCAACCCGAGATACTTGCCGATCAGGGAGCGTCTCGGCGTTTTCATGGAGTTCGCCTTCCCTTGGTGTTGCAAACGGACTTATTTCAAAGCGGCGTGACGTGAACGTGCAGCACGGCGGCCTTGCCGTCGTCGAGCGCAGCGAGGCAGCGATCAATGGCTGCGGCGAGATCGTCCGGCTCGGTGACGCGTTCGCCGTGTGCGCCGAATGCCCGCGCCACAGCGGAGAAATCCCGCTGCTCGCCCTGACGGCCCGATGTCAGCCGCGACTGAAACTGATCGGTGTCGGCGGCAATGCCCTTTGGATAAACCCGCTGCACGGCGGATTTCACCGCCTGCCAGCCGCCATTGTCCAGCACCACGGTCAAAATTGGAAGCTGATATTGCTGCGCCACCGAGTAGACGCTGTCGGGCGAGGAGAAATGAAAGCCGCCATCGCCGATCACCTGCACGATGCGGCGATCCGGCTGCGCCAGCTTCAACCCCAGCGCCATGCCGCCCGAGAATCCAAGTCCGCCGCCGGCGAGGCCAACGTAGCTCTGCGGCTTTGTTCGCGTGACGTGCTGCTGCAGCATCGGCGCGTTGCGGATGGCTTCGTTGAGGACGATGTCGTCCTGTGACAGCTTTGCGCTTAGCGTCTCGAACAGGAAGGCCGGGTTGAGCGCGCCGAGAACGCCTTTGTTGGCGCTGGCGGTGGCGCGGCGCCTCCCGGCCGCTTCACGCGCGCCGCTCCAGCCTGCCATGCGTTCAGCCACACGGCGGCGCCAGGCGTCGTCGGCGCGCGCCTCCACCGCATCGAGCACCTGCTGCAGCACGGTGGCGCAATCGCCTTGAATACGCATGTCGGTTGGAAATCCCCACATCGGAAAATCGGACTTCAAGGGATCGATGTCGATCTGGATCCATTTGATGGTGCCGGCGCGCTTGGCATATTGCGGAATGAACGGCACATCCGAATCCAGCAACAGGCCGAGATCGGCTTGTTCCAACAGCGGCAGGGGATCGAAGCCGGCGAAGCAGGGCGAGGCCTGCGAGATATTGAGGTCGATCGAATTGAATTCCGCGACCCGGATGCCGCAGCTCCGCGCCAGCCGATCCAGCACGGCGACGGCTTGCGGCTTGCGGCCAAGATAGGCCGTCAGTGCGATCGGGTTTTCCGCCGACATCAACGCTTGCGCGATCGCATCGACCCGCACAGGCTCGATGCCGCCTGTGTGCACGCCGCCATACCGCGCGGGCGGATAGGCGGGCATGTCGGCAACGTCCCATTGTTCGGCGAGCGTTTCCCGCGGCAGCATCATGTAAACAGGGCCGGGCGGATCGCTTTGCGCGAACGCACTGGCGCGGGCCAATGCCTCCTTCACCACGATGCCGGAGGGGAGCGAGTATTCCCATTTGACATAAGGCCTGACGATGCTGGCGATATCGAACGGGTCCTGCACGAAATGAACGTAAGTGTCGCGCGATCCCGGCAATTCGCCGTGCAGCGTGTAGGGTGCGCGTCCGGCGAACAGCATGACCGGCAACCGGTAACGAAACAAATTCTGGATCGCCATGCAGGCGTTGGCGGTACCGGCATCGACATGCACCAGAACCGCCTGACCGCGTCCCGTCGCCAAGGCATAGCCGCCAGCCATATGGACGGCGACGACCTCGTGCGGGCACAGGATCATTTCGGGATGCTTGCGGCCTTCCTGGTCCCAGCGCGCCAATTCCTCGATCAGGGACACGTGATCGGTACCCAGATTGGCAAAGATGTAGTCCACCCCGAGGTCGACCAGGCCTTCGAGGAAATGATGCGCGGTTGAGTGACGGCTCATGCCTTACGACTTCCCCGGCAGCGTCTCGGCTACAAACCGGTTGCGAAGCGTGCCGATGCCGGTGATTTCGATCTCGACGACGTCGCCGGCCTTCAGGTCGGGCGAGGCGCCGTCGGTCCCCATCCAGATCACGTCGCCCGGCCACAGCGTGAAGTATTTTGTCAACTCCACGATGAACGGCTTGATGCCGAAGATCATGTCGTTGGTGCGGAAGCGATTGCTCTCCTTGCCGTTCACTTTCACGATGGTTTCCATCCTGTCGAGATCAACGTCGGTCTCGATCCACGGTCCCATCGGCTTGAAAGTGTCGGCATTCTTGGCTCGCCACAGCCCGCGATCGGCCTTCTGCCAGCTGCGTTCGCTGACATCGTTGCCGATGGTGTAGCCGAACACGCAAGACATCGCGTCGGCCTCGGAGAGGTGTTTTGCTTTCTTGCCGATGACAACGACCAGTTCGCCCTCGTAGTGAATCTTTTCGGTGGCGGTTGCCGGGATCACCACGTCTTCGTCATGCGCGATCAGCGCGTTCTGTGCGCGGTAGCCGATCTCGGGTCGATCCGG
>DATHHQ010000690.1:0-5623 GCA_035490095.1 Bradyrhizobium sp. | reverse complement strand
GCCTTGCCGGACTCCGAGCAGGCGACGCTCAACGACTGGGTCGAGAGCAATATCGGGAATTACGATGCCGTGATCGTCAACGATTTCGGTCATGGAATGATCGACTCGGCCCTGATCGACATCGTTTGCCGCAAGGCCAAGTTCCTGGTTGTCAATGCCCAGACCAATAGCGCCAACCGCGGCTTCAATCTGGTCACGAAATACCCGCGCGCCGATCTTATCTGCATCGACGAGCCGGAGGCACGCCTGGCGACGATGGAGCGCTACGCGCCGATCGAGACCGTGGTGCGTGACAAGCTCGAGAAGCGCATCGACTGCCATACCTTCATCGTCACGCATGGCAAGCTTGGCAGCATCGTCTACACGCCAAAAGGCGGCGTGAAGCGCATTCCGGCGTTGATCGGCGAAGCGATCGACACGATCGGGGCGGGCGACGCCTTCTTCGCCTTGGCGGCTCCCCTTGTGGCCAAGGGAAGCGATCCCTTCCTCGCCGCCTTCATCGGCAACGCCGTGGGTGCGATGAAGGTGAGAATCGTCGGCCAACGCCACCAGATCACCAAGCCGGAGATATTGAAGTACTTGTCGACGCTGTTGAAATGATTGGCTAAAAGGGGATTGGTGCCGCGCTGTCGAGCCTGCGGACGGCACAGGGCCTTGTAAATTCGCGGTCTCGGTGGTTTGGCCAAGTATGGATTGTACCCAGCATCCACTAGGGAGTGCCTCGTGAGGCAGAAGGCTGCGCGCCCAGGGTTGATCGAGAGCTACGTCGACGTGCTGGCATCGGTGATGCGGACCGCTGTCGCGACGGATCTCCACGGCAAGGGCGTCGCTTTGGATTCTGCGATCGAGTGGTCGGTCGAGACTGCGCGCCGGGCCGCCGCTCAAGGCAACAAGATCATCTTCGCCGGCAACGGCGGCAGCGCCGGCATCGCCAGTCACATGGCGACCGACTACAGCAAGAACGGCGGCTTGCGGGCGTGGGCGATGAACGACGGCAGCATGTTGACCTGCCTGGCCAACGATTACGGCTACGAACACGTGTTCGCCAAGCAGATAGAATTCCATGGTCGATCTGGCGACGTGCTGGTGGCGATCAGCTCATCGGGACAGTCGGCGAATATCCTTGCTGCGGTGGCGGCTGCGCGCAAGCTGGGCGGCACGGTGCTGACGCTGAGCGGTTTCAAGCCTGACAACGCCCTGCGCAAGACCGGCGACATGAATCTCTACCTCGATTCGACCGCCTACGGTTACGTCGAGATCGGCCACCTTGCGCTTTGCCATGCAATCCTTGATTACAGCATGGAATGGGCTGAGGGCAGTCGCGCCGTCGCGCGCGCATAATTGGGAACTGGCATATCCATGGTTCGATACAAGAAAAATCCCGAGCTGAATCGTGTTCTGGTGACCGGTGGCGCCGGCTATGTCGGCGCAGTGCTGGTGCCGAAGCTCCTCGAGGCGGGATACAAGGTGACCGTCCTCGATCTCTACATGTACGGCGAAGATGTCCTGAAGGAATGCCGCAGCAACCCCGGGCTGCGCGAGGTCAAGGGCGACATTCGCGACGGCGAGGTGGTCAAGCAGGCGCTCGAGGGCTGCGATTCCGTCATCCATCTTGCCTGCATCTCGAACGATCCCTCCTTCGAGCTCAACCCCGAACTCGGGCGATCCATCAACCTCGATTCCTTCGTGCCCTTGGTGCGCGCCTCCAAGAGCGTCGGCGTCAAGCGCTTCGTCTACGCGTCTTCGTCCTCCGTCTACGGTGTCAAGGAAGGTGTCGAGGTGACCGAGGATTTGTCCCTCGAGCCGCTCACCGACTATTCCAAGTTCAAGGCCGAATGCGAGGCCCTGCTCGACAAGGAAAAGGCACCCGGCTTCGTCACGGTGACGATCAGGCCCGCCACGGTCTGCGGCTATTCGCCGAGGCAGAGGCTCGATGTCGTGGTCAACATCCTGACCAATCTTGGCTACCACAAGGGCGAAATCTCGGTCTTCGGCGGATCGCAGTTGCGGCCGAACATCCATATCGAGGACATGACCGACGCCTATCTGCTGCTGCTGTCCGCGCCCGACAAGGACGTCGACGGCAAGGTCTTCAACGCGGGCTACGAGAACCATTCGGTCATGCAACTGGCCGAGATGGTCCAGCGCAATGTCGGAAAGCACGCCAAGCTCGAGGTCCGACCGACCAACGATTTGCGCTCCTATCATGTCTCGTCCAAGAAGATCAAAGACGAGCTCGGCTTCGAAGCCAGCCATTCGATCGAGGACGCCGTCGTCGACCTGATCAAGGCCTTCAAAGAGGGCAAGCTCCCCGATTCGCTCGAGGATCCGCGCTACTTCAACATCAAGATGATGCAGAAGGTAAACCTTCAGTAGATGCGGCAATGGCCGAAAGAGATTTCCAGGAAAGAGCAAACGGTCCCGGCCTTGTCGTCGGAGGCGACAGCCTCGTCGGTTCCGGCATTCAGCTGCATTGCCGTGAGGGCGGCATTCCCGTCGAGATTTCGTCACGCCGCCCGGCAACGAAGGGCCTCCTCTTCGACCTGCGCGACCCTGATTTCGCGCCTCTCGAGCGAACGCACCATGAATTTGCGTTCATCTGCGCCGCGGTCACGGACATGCGGGCCTGCCAGGACGAGCCCGTCCTCACGCGGCGAGTCAACGTCGACAACACGATCGAGCTGATGCGCCGGCTTGCCGATCGCGGGACGCATCTCCTGTTTCTATCCAGCAGTCAGGTGTTCGACGGGGAAACAGCCGCCCCGACGGAGGACGCCCCGACGCGCCCCAAGAACGAATATGGTGCACAGAAGCTTGCCGTCGAGGAGGCGATCGCGCGCCATGAGCTGCCGGCTGCGATATTGCGCCCGACGAAGATACTCGCAAGCCATCCAGTCGGGGTCTTTAAAGCGTGGTTCGACGCTCTCGGCAAAGGCCAGGCCATCCAGGCGGCGACCAACCTGCCGATCTCGCCGGTCCCGGTGGAGGACGTTGCCCGGGCGGCCGTGTTGCTTGCCGCTGGCCGCCATCGCGGCGTCTGGCATCTCGGCGCCAGCGACGAGATGACGTATTTCGAGGCGGCCCGGCTGATGGCCGAGAGGCAGCAACTGCCGCAGGCCCTGGTGAAGGGCGAGGCGCTGACGGAGGCCCAGGTGCCGTCGATTTACCGGCATCGCCATGCCACCCTGTCGAGCCGCAAGATCGCGCGGGCGCTGGATATGCCTTTGAGAAGCGCCCGGGATGTCCTTGCCATGCTCTTCGCCCATTTCCCGCCGGCGGTCGCAGTATCGGGCAATGCCTGAGCGGCAACGGATGCAAGGTCATGCGATGAGGATCGGTCTCGATCTCGACAACACGCTGATCTGCTACGATCAGGCTTTCCTGCGGGTCGGCAAGGAAGAGGGAATCCTTCCTGCGTCGTTTGTGGGGAACAAGGCAGTGGTCAAGCGGGCCTTGCTGGCGGAGCGGCCCGATGGCTACCTGTGGGAGGCGCTGCAGGGCCTCGTTTATGGCCGACGAATCGATGCGGCGATGCTCTTCGACGGCGTGACGGAGTTCCTCGAGGCGTGCCGAAACCACGCCGAGATCGTCGCCATCGTGAGCCACAAGACGGAGCGCGCGCACTACGACCCTCTGACGGACTTGCGGGTTGCCGCGCTGCGATGGATGGAAAGCAAGCAGTTCTTCGATGCGTCGGGCCTGGGCCTCGAGCGGAGCAACGTCTACTTCGAGGCCACGAGGGATGACAAGGTGAGGCGAATACGGGAACTTGGCTGCGACATCTTTGTCGACGACCTCGCCGAAGTGCTTGTACACGGCGAAATGCCGGCGGCCTGCCGCAAGATTCTCTTCGGCAGCGACCCGCAAATCGGATTTGAACAGTACGCCTCGTGGCACGAAGTGAGTGATGCACTCTTCCCATCCTCCTGACGATATCGCCGAGATCGCCCGTGTGCTGAGCCCCGAGCCGGTGAGGGCGATTGCGGAACTGCGCAAGGGAAACAACAGCCGCATCTTCCAGGTCGATACGCGGGCGGGCCGCTATGCGCTGAAGAAATATCCCGCGACCGACAACCGCAACCGGCTTGAAGCCGAAGTCGGCGCCTTGCGCTTCTTCGAACGCAACGGCGTCGATCGCACGCCGAGAATTGTCGCGGTATCGACCGAGCTTCGTTACGCCCTGTTCACCTGGATCGACGGCGATCCGGTGGACGCCGTCACCGATGCCGACGTTGGCGACTTCGCGGCCTTCCAGATCGCCTTGGATGCCGCGATCGATGCCCGGGCCAGGACGGAGATCGGCGAGGCCTCCGAAGCCTGTCTCTCCGGCCTGCGCATCATGTCCCACATCGAGCGCCGTTACGCGAGGCTCGAAGCGGTCAAGCATGACGTCCCGGAGTTCTCGTCCTTCTTCGACGACGTACTCGTCCCGTCACTTCACCGCTTCGAAGCGCAAGCCTGCGAGGCTTATCGGCGGCTGGGACTCGATTTCACGGCGGAGATCGCGCCGGAATGCCGGACCCTGATCCCATCCGATCTCGGTGCGCACAACGCCTTGCGCGGCACGGATGGAAGACTGTGTTTCCTCGATTTCGAGTATTTCGGCTGGGACGACCCCGTCACCAGCATCGCGAACTTCGTCATGCATCCCGGCATGCGGCTCTCCGAGCCACAGAAGGCGCGTTATCAGGAATCTCTTCTGCGCCATTTCCGCAGAAACGTCGAAGCCGATCGTCTGTCGGCTTTGATGCCGCTTTATGCCCTGCGTTGGTGCGCCATCATCCTGGGAGAATTGCTGCCCGAGCGCTGGCAGCACAGGATGCAGAGCAATCCGGACATGGGCAGCTGGGATGAGGTCCGCCGGGAGCAAATCAACAAGGCGCACGCTTTGATATCTCGGATCAATCCGTGCGGCTCCAGCTAGACGGCGGAGAAGCGGCTCATGCTGTCCTTTTCCACGAGCGTGGCCTTCTTGTAGGCGCGGGCGACGTTCGCAACGTCGCCGGCTTCCCGCACATGGCCGTTATCGATCCAGATGGCGTGATTGCATAGGCGCGACAGGTCCGACGTCGAATGACTGACGAACAACAGCGTTCCGGTGCGACGGAAATTGTCGATCCAGTCGACGCATTTCTTCTGGAAGGCCAGGTCGCCGACGGACAGGGCCTCGTCGACAATCAGGATTTCGGCGTTCATATGGGCGCAAATTGCAAACGCCAGGCGGGCACGCATGCCGGTCGAGTAGCGCTTGATGGGCTGCTCCATGAAGTCACCAATCCCGGCGAAGTCAGCGATCGAGTCGAATTTCTCGATGATCTCGGGTCGCTTGAGGCCGAGCACGGCGCCGCCGATCAGGACGTTTTCCCGACCCGTCGCTTCGAGGTCGAACGTGGCGCCGAGCGCCAGCACAGGGGCCACCCGCCCCTTGACCCAGATTTCGCCTTTCGTCGGCCGGGTCATGCCGCAAACGATCTGCAGGAGGGTGGACTTGCCGCAGCCGTTCCGTCCGATGATGCCGAGACTCTCGCCCCGTTTGACTTGGAAGGTAATGTCCTTCAAGGCCCAGAACGACCTGTAGAAGGTCTTGACGGAGCCAGCGACCTGCTGTTTCAGCCAGTCGCTC
>DATHHQ010000689.1:0-4727 GCA_035490095.1 Bradyrhizobium sp. | reverse complement strand
CGACAGCGGAGAGGTGGTGGTCAACGGCACCCCTTTCAATGCCCTCGACGAGGACGCGCTGGCGCGCTTTCGCGGCCGTCACGTCGGTATCGTGTTCCAGTCGTTTCACCTGATTCCGACCATGACGGCGCTGGAAAATGTCGCGGTGCCGCTGGAGCTGGCCGGTAATCCCGATGCGTCGCAGCGCGCGGCGCAGGAACTGACCTCGGTCGGGCTCGGCGACCGCCTGCATCACTATCCGACCCAATTGTCCGGCGGCGAGCAGCAACGCGTGGCGCTTGCCCGCGCGCTGGCGCCCGATCCTGCGATCCTGGTGGCGGACGAGCCGACCGGAAATCTCGACGAAGCCACCGGCAAGCAGATCGTCGATCTGCTGTTCACCAAACACGCCGAGCGCGGCATGACCCTGGTGCTGGTGACCCACGACACCTCGCTGGCGCAGCGCTGCGATCGCGTGGTGCGGCTGCGCTCGGGTCGCGTCGATGGACAGCTTGCGGAACGCGAAACCGCTTCATGACCGTTGCCTCCGAACCGACCCATGGCGGCCGCGCGTCATCGCTTGCCCTGCGCTACGCCTTGCGCGAATTGCGCGGCGGCTTGCGTGGCTTCTACGTGTTCATCGGCTGCATCGCGCTCGGCGTGATGGCGATTGCCGGCGTCGGCTCGGTCGCTGCCAGCCTCGGCGAGGGCCTGGCACGCGAGGGCCGCACCCTGCTCGGCGGCGATGTGGCCTTCTCGCTGATCCAGCGCGAGGCCAAACCGCAGGAAGTCGCGTTTCTTCGTGCGCGCGGCGAGGTATCCGTCGCGGCGACGTTGCGCGGCATGGCGCGCGCCGCCGACGGCCGGGCCGCGTTGGTCGAGCTGAAGGCCGTGGATGCCGCCTATCCGATGCTGGGCGAATTGAGCCTCGATCCGAAAATGCCGGTGGCCGATCTGCTGGCGGAGCGTGACGGCGCCTTCGGTGCGGCCGCCGATCAGACGTTGCTGGCGCGGCTCGATCTCAAGATCGGCGACCGCGTCAGCATCGGCAGCGCGACCTTTCAAATCCGCAGCGTGGCCGGCGCCGAACCGGACAAGCTCGCCGGCGGGCTCGGTTTTGGTCCGCGATTCCTGATCAGCGAAGCCAGCTTGCGCGCGACCGGGTTGTTGCAACCCGGCAGCCTGGTGCGCTGGATCTATCGGGTCAAGCTGCCGGACAATGCAGCCGACGATCGTGCCGCGACCGCGCTGGCCGATGATGCGCGCAGAACCTTGCCGGAAGCCGGCTGGGAGATCCGCAGCCGCGGCAACGCCTCGCCGCAGCTGGAGCGCACCATCAGCCGCTTCACGCAATTTCTGACGCTGGTCGGCCTTGCGGCGCTGCTGGTCGGCGGCGTCGGCGTCGCCAATGCCGTCAAGAGCCATATCGATCGCCGCCGCGACGTCATCGCTGCGTTCAAGGCGCTGGGCGCCACCGGGCGCGACGTCTTCACCATCTATCTGACGCAGGTCGTCGTGCTCGCCGTGGTCGGCTCGGTAATCGGGCTCGCCGTCGGCGCGGCGCTGCCCTTCATCATTGTCGGTGTATTCGGCAAGCTGCTGCCGCTGCCGGTAGTGCCGGCGCTGCACCAGGGTGAACTCGCCCTGTCGTTCGTCTACGGCCTGCTGACCGCGCTCGCCTTCGCCCTTTGGCCGCTCGGCCGGGTGCATGACGTGCCGGTGGCGGCGCTGTTTCGCGAAGCGGTGAGCAGCGAATGGCATCGCCCGCGCTGGCGCTACCTCGCGCTGATGGCCGTGGTGATCGCATTGCTGATCGCGGTGGCGGTCGGGCTCGCCTACGACAAGCGTATCGCGGCCGTGTTCGTCGCATCCTCGGTTCTGGTGTTCGCGTTGTTACGCGGCATCGCCGCCAGCTTGATGGCGCTGGCGCGCCGCCTGCCCCGCACCCGCATAACCATGCTGCGGCTGGCGATCGCCAATATCTACCGTCCCGGCGCGCTGACGCCGTCGGTGGTGATGTCGCTCGGCCTCGGTTTGGCCGTGCTGGTCACGATTACCCAGATCGACGGCAATCTGCGGCGGCAATTCATGGCCGCGCTGCCCGATCGCGCGCCGTCGTTCTATTTCATCGATATTCCCACCGCCGAAGCCGGCCGCTTCGGCGCATTCCTCAAGCAAACCGCGCCGCAATCGACCGTCGAAGACGTGCCGATGCTGCGCGGACGCATCGTCTCCGCACGCGGCGTCAAGGCGGAAGACCTCAAAGCCTCGACCGACGCCGAATGGGTGCTGCAGAGCGACCGCGGCCTGACCTATACCGGCGAAATCCCGAGGGGCTCCGAGATCGTCGAGGGCAAATGGTGGGGAGCCGATTATGACGGCCCGCCGCTGGTCTCGATGGAGAAGAAAATCGCCGACGGGCTCAGGCTCAAGATAGGCGACGAGATCGTCGTCAACGTGCTCGGCCGCGATATCCCGGCCACGATCGGCAATTTGCGCAACGTCGACTGGCAGAGCCTCGGCATCAATTTCGTGCTGGTGTTCTCGCCCAACGCCTTCAGGGGCGCGCCCCATACCCATATCGCGACGCTGACGGAGAACCATCCGGACCCCGCCGGCGACGCCCGGATCATCAAATCGATGGCGGAAGCATTCCCGACGGTCACCAGCGTGCGGGTTCGCGAGGCGCTTGAAACCATCGGCAACGTGGTCACCAACCTGGTGCTGGCGATCCGGGGCGCCAGCGCGGTCACGCTGATCTCCGCCGTTCTGGTGCTGGGCGGGGCGCTGGCCGCCGGCCACCGCCATCGGGTCTACGACGCGGTCATTCTCAAGACTTTGGGCGCCACCCGGGCCCGGCTGCTCGGCGCCTACGCGCTGGAATACCTGATGATCGGCTTTGCCACCGCCATCTTCGGCGTCATCGCCGGCTCGGTGGCAGCCTGGCTGATCGTAACCCGGCTGATGACCCTGAGTTTCATCTGGCAGGCCGGCAGCGCCGCGGGCGTGGTGGCGGCGGCGCTGATCGTTACGGTGGGACTGGGGCTCGCGGGCACCTTGCTGGCTCTGAACCAGAAGCCCGCCACAGTGTTGCGGAATTTATGACAAATTGAAGCAGGCGTTACTGCAGAGTTAACGCAGATGCGCGTAAAGCCCCGTATATCGGGCATTTCCAGTCGCTCATGGTATTCGACGTCGCCTGATATCATGCCGCAGAGCGACATTCAGCCGCGCGTGGAAGCTTGCAGCAAATGTGTTAGTTTCCCACATACCAGCCTGGGACAGAAGCCGGTTTGATGACACGAAATTAATGTCGGCAAATGGCGGCATCTGGGATAGATCTTAATCGGCGCCGCAAAACCCTTGCGCTCCGCCGGACAACCAACGGGAATTCGACCATGTCGGACCTAGACCGTAATTACGCTTCTCCTTTCGGCCGGGCCGCCGGGCGCGTCGACGCCGCGACTGTCGACGCCGGTCTGCGCGCCTACATGCTGCGCATCTACAACTACATGAGCATCGGCCTGGCCATCACCGGC
This sequence comes from Bradyrhizobium sp., assembly GCA_035490095.1. Taxonomy (GTDB): domain Bacteria; phylum Pseudomonadota; class Alphaproteobacteria; order Rhizobiales; family Xanthobacteraceae; genus Bradyrhizobium. Next base: position 1,209 of record DATHHQ010000689.1, on the reverse strand, counting down.
CTCGCCGCGCTTGGCGTGTATATGGCCGCGGTGACAACCGATCCGGCGGGCGCTGCTGCCAAGTTCGGCAACGCCTTCCTGACGCCGTTCGGCTACGCCATGTATGTGAGCCCGCTGAAATGGCTGTTCATCCTGGCGCCGCTGGCGATGGTGTTCGCGATCTCGGCCGGCATCGAACGGCTCAAGCCCGCGACGTCGCAGATGCTGTTCTGGGTATTCTCGGCGCTGATGGGTATTTCGCTGTCGTCGATCTTCCTGGTGTACACCCACACCTCGATCGTGCGGGTGTTCTTCATCACTGCGGCTACGTTCGGCGCGCTGAGCCTCTATGGCTACACCACCAAGCGTGACATGAGCGGGATGGGATCGTTCCTGTTCATGGGCCTGATCGGCATCATCATCGCGAGCGTGGTCAATCTCTTCCTCGCCAGCTCGATGCTGCAGTTCATCGTGTCGGTGGTTGGTGTGCTGGTGTTCGCGGGCCTCACGGCCTGGGATACCCAGCGGCTGAAGAACGACTACATCTACGGCTATGCCTCGCAGGGCGGTGACGTGGCGGAGCGCGCGGCCATTACCGGTGCGCTGTCGCTGTACTTGAACTTCATCAACCTGTTCACGCTGCTGCTGCAGCTGCTCGGCCAGCGCGACTGATCGCTGAGCCCTGGCTGACAAATTCGAGCCCCGGCCGGAAGGCCGGGGCTTTTCTTTTGCAGAAAGCGAAAATAATCTCGACGGCATGTCCTCTCCCGAAATCAGGCCCGCCACCGCGGCCGACCTCTCAGCCATTGCCGAGATCTACGAACACGCGGTCCGCTACGGCACCGCGACGTTCGAGCTGATCCCCCCCGATCTCGCCGAGATGACACGGCGCTTTGGCGTGCTGATGGACGGCGGCTTTCCCTATCTTGTCGCCATCCTCGAAGGCCGCGTGGTCGGATACGCCTATGCGGGAGCGTACCGGCCGCGGCCGGCCTATCGCTTCACGGTGGAGAATTCGGTTTACCTTGAGCCCGCAATCCACCGGCGCGGGATCGGCCTGCAATTGCTGCAAGCGCTGATCGCCGAATCCGAAGCGCGAGGCTATCGCCAGATGATCGCGGTGATCGGCGATTCCGCCAACGCCGGATCGATCGGCGTCCATGCCAGGACCGGATTTCAGATGATCGGGACCCATCCCAATGTCGGCTTCAAATTCGGCCGCTGGCTCGA
>DATHHQ010000688.1:0-14629 GCA_035490095.1 Bradyrhizobium sp. | reverse complement strand
GCTTTCGGACATGGCGCTGCATGTCGAAGCTACAATTGCGCTGGTGATGCGGCTGTGCCGTTCGTTCGACCGGGCGCCGCACGATCCGGGCGAAACAGCCTACATGCGGCTGTTGACGCCCGCGATCAAATACTGGGTCTGCAAGAGCGCGCCGGGTTTTCTCTACGAGGCGATGGAATGCCTCGGCGGCAACGGCTATGTCGAAGAGGGCATTCTGGCGCGGCATTACCGGGAATCGCCGGTCAATGCGATCTGGGAAGGCTCCGGCAATGTGATGTGCCTCGACGTGTTGCGGGCGCTGTCGCGTGAGGTGCAAGCGGCACTCGCCGTCTTGCAGAGCCTTGTTGAGGAGACCCAGGGACTGCCCGGTGCAACCGAGGCGGTGGCGTTCATCGGCAAGGCCTTCCGCAGGCCCGACAGTGAGCGCGTGGCGCGGCTGGCGGTCGAGAAGCTGGCGCTGCTCGCAGCCGTGGCCGCGCTTAACAAGGTGTCGCCGCGTCATGCCGAATTGTTCGCAGCGACCCGGCTTGCCGGGAATCACGCCAGCATGTACGGCGCAGTCGATCTTGCGGGCGACGATATCAGTCATTTGCTGGAGCGGGCGCTGCCTTGATGCACTTGCTACGCGACAGCGGAAGCGTCATGGCCGGGCAAAAGCGCCAACGGGTCCGCGCAAAGCGCGGCCCGATGACAGGCTCCGCGCGTCTTCGCGCAGATGTCCCGGCCATCCACGTCTTCAATCCCATGTCGCATGAAAAGACGTGGATGCCCGGCATCGCAGACAAGTTTACGCCGTCTGCGCAAGGCAGACTGCTATGGCCGCGCATGACGATAACTAAAACCTGAAAGTCAGTTTATGGATTCCCTCGATACTGCGGGCTCGGCCGCGCTCACTCCCGTCGTCCGCACCCCACCTCCGCCACGGATCTGGAAATTCTGGGGCACCGCGCTGTGGGGCCTTTTCATCTTCGCGGTTTTGTCGTTGGGACAGCTGGCCGTGGTGGCCTGGTTTGTGTTGCGGCAGGACGGGCCGATCGATATTGCCGCCGCGATCCAGGTCGTCAGCGGCGGCCTGACGATTTCGCTCTCCGTGATGATGGGACTGCCCGCCGTTCTCGCCGCACTCTGGATCGCCACCCGTCTGTCGCGCACGCCGTTTGCGGACTATCTCGCGCTGCGCTGGACCTCCTGGACCAATGTCCTGATCGGCGTCGTCGCGCTGTTTGTTCTGGTGATGGCGTGGGACCTGCTGTCACGCGCGCTGGGGCGCGAGGTCGCGCCCGGATTCATGACGGAGGTGCTGAAATCGGCGAGCGCCGATGGCGCGCTGTGGCTGCTGGTGATCGCGTTCTGCATCGCGGCTCCAGTCTCGGAGGAATTGTTCGCGCGCGGCTTTCTCTACCGCGGCTGGTCGGAATCGTTTCTCGGGCCCGCCGGCGCCATCCTGCTGTCGTCGGTGGTGTGGACGGCGCTGCATCTGCAGTATGAATGGTTCTTTTTCGGCGAAGTGTTTTCGATCGGACTGCTGTTCGGCTATCTCCGCTATCGCAGCAATTCGACCTGGCTGACCACGGTTTTGCACGGCCTCAATAACCTCGCCGCGACGCTGCAGACCATGTGGCTCGCCGGGCACGGGTAAACCAAACCGGACGTCAAGGGCGTGTTGGCCTAGCTGCTTGTTCGCGCGCTGCCGTTGCCTACGCCACCAGCGCAATTGCGATCGGCATCGTGATCGCCGCAAGGATCGTTTGCAGCGTGATGATCTGCGCCAGCAGGGGCGCGTCGCCGCCCATCTGCCGGGCCAGCACATAGGCGCTCGACGACGCCGGCACCGCCGAGCATGCCGCCACGATGGCGAGATTGGAGCCGGAAAGGTCGAACCACAGCGCCAGTGCGATCGCGAGCACGGGCATCAATATCAGCTTCAGAAACACGGCGACGCTGGCGGCCAGGCTCGGGCGGAACATGCCTTCGAGGTGCAGGCCGGCGCCGGTGACGAGCAGGCCGATCCCGAGCGAGGAGCGGCCGAGCGCGTCGGCGACCTCGTGCCAGATACGCGGGAGCGGGATGTGCGTGACATTGATCGCAAGTCCGATGGCGCAGGCCCAGATCAGCGGATTGCGCACCACGGTCATCGCGATAGCCCGAACCGATTGCTTTTCGGGCGACGCGTAATGCGCCAGCACGGCGACACTGAGGACATTCACCAGCGGAATGATCGCGACCATCGCGACCGAGGCCAGCGCCAGCCCAATCTCGCCATGGAGATTGCCGGAAACCGCCAGCGCCACATAGGTCTGCCAGCGGGTCGCGCCCTGGAAGATCGAGGTGAAGGCCGGGCCGTCGACGGCGAGCCTGGAGAGCAGGGGCCTTAAGCCAAGGCACAGCAGGGACATCACCAGCGCCGAAAGCAGCAATGCGCCGCCGACGCCGGCAACGGGAACGCTGCTCAGGTCGGCCTTCACCAGCGTCTGGATCAGCAGGGCCGGAAACAGCACGTAATAGGTCAGCCGTTCGAGGCCGTGCCATTGCGTCTCCAGCCGCATCAGGCTGCGTTTCACGACGAAGCCGAGCGCGATCAGCAGGAAAACCGGCAGCAGCGCCGCAATCACGATCGCCATCGTCGGCTATCCCTCAGCGCTGTTCGCGCAAGTTGGTCAGCCGGTCCAGCGCGCCCTGCAGGATGAAGATCGCGGCGTGTTCGTCGATCACCAGGGCGCGGCGGGCGCGGCTCATGTCGGTCCCGATCAGATCGCGCTCCACGGCAACGGTGGAGAGGCGCTCGTCCCACAGCGCGATGGCGAAATCGGTGAGTTTGGAGAAATTGCGGGCAAAGGCGCGGGTGGATTGCGCGCGCGGGCCCTCGCTGGCGTCCATGTTGATGGGCAGGCCAAGCACGAAGCCTACGGCGTTGCGCTCGCCGGCGATGGCGAGCAGGCGTGCGGCATCGGCCTTGAAAGCCTTGCGCTGGATGGTTTCGACGCCGGTCGCGAGCCTGCGGTCGGGGTCGGACACCGCGACACCGATGGTCTTGGTGCCCAGATCGAGGCCCACCAGTGCGCCCCGCTCAGGCCAGTGCGCGACAGCATCGATCAGCGGTAGGATGAGGGCAGCCATGGCCCCGCATAACACGCGGGTTGCCGGTGACGCAAAGCGCCAGCTTCACCTCTCCCCGGCGGGGAGAGGTCGAATTGCGCAGCAATTCGGGTGAGGGGGCTCAGTAGAACGATTGAGTGTAACCCCTCACCCGAAGCCTTCGGCTTCGACCTCTCCCTCTGGGGGAGGTGGACGCCGCGTTCGCTGCTCCCGTCAGCGGATTGCTACGGGATTGATGATGCCCTGCACGGCGCCGGTGATCTTGGGGGTGCCCAGCACGAACAGGAATTCGTAAGCCTTGTCGGCCGCAAGCGCAGCCGTGTTCATGTTTTCCAGAATGTAGGTACCGGACATCGGCAACAGAATCTGGTGCACTTCGAACACGTTCTTGGATTCGAAGGGAATGACTTCCAGCGCCCAGGTGTCGGCGCCGATGGCGACGACGCCTTTGCTGACCAGATACTTTGCGCCTTCGACGCCGAGGCCTGGTTCACCCGCGCTGTAACGCTTGTCGTCCTTGCCGATCAGGCTTACCCAGCCGGTGTGGAAGATGACGACATCGCCCTGGCGAATTTCGACGCCTTGCTTCTTCGCAGCCTCGTCGATCTCCTTGACGTTGAAAGCAGTACCTTCCTTGACCACGTCGGTGCCGAGATAGCCGGCCATGTCGAGCAGTACACCACGGGTCACAAGCGGCGGGACTTTCTCGATGCCGAGTTTCTTCAACCCGTCCGCCGCTGCGAAGTCACCTGATTTGTTTCCGTTGTAATAGGTCCAGTCGACGCCGATGTGGCCAAGGCCGTCGATCTGACTGCCGATGCCGACCCAGCCCTCGATGATGTCATCGTTGTAGGTCGTCTTGCTCGGACCGAGACCGTTGCCACCAGCCTGTCCGGGTTGGAGGACCAGCACCTTGAAGGTGCGTGGCGGATAGGCCGGGGTCTTGGAATTGGTCTCGATACCGAGCGCGTAGGTCTTGCCGGTCTTGATCAATCCGGCCGCCTTCACGACGATCTCCGGCGACATGTTGTTGGCGGCGCCGATTTCGTCGTTCGGGCCCCATTTCGATTTCGTCCAGTCCTGTGCGCCTGCCGTCCCGATCGTACCCAACAAGGCGACAGAACAGCCCAATACGAATGCCTTGAGCATTTTGCAGTCCCTCCCAAAATGTTGACGTTATGGTTGTTGTTAGCTAGCGCCTGATACTAACGCAGCGGAGCAAGCGATCCAGAAGTTTTCAACGGGTGCGTCGACCTGCGATGGAAAGGCACGTTCGCAAACGCGAGATGCCAAATCAGTTTGTTGTATATTTATGACAATGAATTTCACAGAACGGAAAGAGCCGGGCGGTGCCAACATTTCAAACAAGGTGAGTTCGAACCGTTCGCGCGCGAACGGCGGATCTGGTCGGTTGTCCGAAATGGCGAGACGGTGCGATGGACGCCCTTAGTCTGTTCGGTTTGTTCGCCGTCACCGCCATGCTGGTGTGCTACGCGCTGGAGGATCGCAGCCATTGGTTCATCCTCGCCTTCGCGGGCGCCTGTGCGCTGGGTTCGGTTTACGGATTTCTGCAAGGCGCCTGGCCATTCGGGCTGGTCGAGGCTGTTTGGGCGGGGGTCGCGCTGTGGCGCTGGACCGTCAGGCGGCGCTCCAAAATGTAGCCTTGATTGAAATCCTCGTCAGGCGGCGACGGCCTGACCGTTCTTCTTCAGGCAGGAGGCAAAACCTCGCAGCGCGCTGTACTGATGTGCGGCGCGGCGTTGGATGAAGACGGTATCGACCCGCGACAGCGATGTGCTGAGCGCGTGGATGCGGATGTTGCCGTTGAGATCGTGGCGCTCGACGACGGCGCGCGGCAAAAGCGTGACGCCCATGTCGGCGGCGACGCAGCCAATCATGCCGTCGAGCGTGCCCAATTCGAACCGCGCGGCCGAGGGCCAGCCAAATTCGGCAAAGACCTGTTCGAGCCGCTGCCGATAGGTGCAGCCGGTGCGGAATACCAGCGCCGTCGGGCCGGATTCGGGGGTGCCGGCGCGGAGCGCCGCGAGGCTTGCCCATCGGCGCGCGGTGACAAGCATCAGCTCTTCCTTGAAGACCGTTGCGGCCGTGAGTTCGGCGTGGTCGATCGGACCGGCGACAAAGGCGCCATCGAGCGTGCCGTCGAGCACGGCGGTCACCAGGTCGGCCGTCGGCGCCGTCCGCAAGGTCAGCCGCACGGCCGGAAAACGCCGGTGAAAATCAGCGAGCAGCGATGGCAGGCGTACCGCGGCCGTCGTCTCCATCGACCCGATCGCCAGTGGCCCTCTTGGCTCGCCATCGTCGCGGGCCGCCAGCACGGCTTCGTGCGACAGCGCCGCCATGCGCTGGGCGTAAGGCAATAAACGCCGGCCGGCGCCGGTCAGCGTCATGCCGCGGCTGTGTCGCTCGAACAACGGCGTGCCGATTTCGGCCTCGAGCGCTTTTACCCGATGGGTGATGTTCGACTGGACGGTGTTGAGCTCGTCGGCGGCGCGGGTGATGCCGCCCGTACGCGCGACCGTTGAAAACGTCACCAGGTCGGACAATTCCATGAGGTCGGATCCGTTTCATTTTGGAGATGGGAGCGTTCTGAAGAAATCATTTATCCAGAACGATAGCTGGGCCTAGGGTGGCTGTCCAGATCGGAGAAACGGCGATGTCGATCAGCATGTCATTGAACGGTCTTCTGGGCATTCTGCATCCGGTTCTCTTGGCACCGATGGATGTAGTTTCCGGTGCCCGGCTGACGGCTGCGGTGAGCAACGCCGGAGGATTTGGTATTCTCGGCGGCGGCTACGGCGAAAGAGCGTGGCTCGAACAGGAGACCGCCAAGCTCGGACAATTCGCACGCGCGCCCTTCGGCATCGGCTTCATCACCTGGAGTCTCGCGAAGCAGCCCGAACTGCTGGATGTCGCGCTAAACGCCCGGCCGCGCGCGATCATGCTCTCGTTCGGCGATCCCAAACCATTTGCGCCTCGGATCAAGGCTGCGGCAGCCTTGTTGATCTGTCAGGTTCAAAGCGAAGACATGGCGCAGGCGGCACTGGATGCCGGCGCCGACATTCTCGTCGCGCAGGGCACCGAGGCCGGCGGGCACGGTGCTTCCCGCACCACGCTGGACATCGTGCCGGCCATCATTGACCTCGCGGCCGGCCGGGTGCCGGTGGTGGCCGCCGGTGGCATTGGCGACGGACGCGGGCTTGCGGCGATGATCGCGCTCGGCGCCGCCGGTGTTCTGCTGGGTACGCGCTTTTATGCCAGCCAGGAAGCGGACGGAGCGGAGGAGGCCAAGCGACGAATCTGCGCCGCGACGGGCGGCAGCACCACGCGAGGGATTATCTTCGACATGTCACGCAACAACGTCTGGCCGGCGCCGTTCACGGGACGCTGCCTGATTAACGATCACGCGCGTCGATGGACTGGCCGCGAACTCGAACTGCTGCAAAATGTGGGCGCGGTCGCCGCCGAATATGCGGCGGCCAAGGGCGCCGGCAATTTCGATGTTGCGGCCGTGATTGCCGGAGAAGCCGTCGGGCTGATCCATGATATTCCCCCGGCGGCCGAGATCGTCGATCGAATCGTCACCGAGGCCGACCAGATCCTGCTCGGACGGCGCAATTCCGCCACGGCTTTACGGGCCTAATTCGCAACGGCCGGTTTCGCTCGCTTTTGGGCCCCGGCCAGGACGCCCGATCCCCTTCTCACGTGAAAGAGCAGACCATGTGGCCGGACCGCCGACTTCTCGACCTCTTCAAGACCGAATTTCCCATCGTGCTCGCACCGATGGCGGGGATCATGGATGCGGACCTCGTGATCGCGGCGGCGCAAGGCGGGGCGCTGGGCTCATTGCCCTGTGCCATGATTTCGGTGGAGAGGGCGCGCGAGCAGGTCAATATCATCCGCCAACGGGTGTCGGCCCCGGTCAACATGAACTTCTTTTGTCACAACGCCGTCGACGCCGATCCGGCGCGCGAGGCCGGGTGGAAGCAGCGGCTTGGGCCTTACTATCACGAGCTGGGGCTTGACCCCGCGATGCCGATCGACGCGGCCAATCGCGCGCCGTTCGACGCCGCGATGTGCGCTCTGGTCGAGGAGTTGAAGCCCGAAGTGGTCAGCTTCCATTTCGGCCTGCCGGATCCGGCGCTGCTCAGGCGGGTCAAGGCCGCCGGCTGCATCGTGATCTCATCGGCGACCATCGTGCGCGAAGCGATCTGGCTGGAGGAGAACGGCGCCGACGCCATCATCGCGCAGGGCGCCGAAGCCGGCGGCCATCGCGGCATGTTCCTGACCGAGAATATCGCCGAGCAGCCCGGCACCTTCGCGCTGGTGCCGCAGGTGGTCGATGCGGTGAAGGTCCCCGTGATCGCGGCGGGCGGTATCGCCGACGGCCGTGGCATCGCGGCGGCGTTCGCGCTGGGTGCGGCCGGCGTGCAGATCGGCAGCGCCTATCTGCGCTGCCCGGAATCCAAGGTGATCGCACCGGCGCGCGTAGCACTTGCCCAGGCGCGCGATGATTCCACCGTCATCACCAATGTCATGACCGGACGTCCGGCGCGCGGGGTGGCCAACCGCGTGATGCGCGAGGTCGGCCCGATTTCGCCGGATGCGCCGGCATTTCCGCATTCCGCGACGGCGCTTGGGCCTTTGAAGGTGGCGGCGGAAAAGCAGGGAAAGGTCGATTTCACCAATCTCTGGGCCGGGCAGGCGGTGCGGATGGGCCGCGAAGTGCCGGCCGCCGAGCTGACCCGGGCGCTGGCCGGCGCCGCGCTGGCACGGCTGAGTCGGATGGCGGGGTGACCGTTCCTTCACCTCTACCTTCGGGAGAGGCGCCGGGTGAGGGCTCTGATCCAGAGATAGACCTTAACCCCTCACCCGAATTGCTTCGCAATTCGACCTCTCCCAATGGGAGAGGTGAAGACTACCCTTGCCGATAGGCGGCGGTCAGAGGTACCTCGCGGTTGCGGTGCAAAAGCACCCTCTGCTATACGGCGGGCTGAATTCGCCGCTTAGAGGCCTATATAATGTCCGTCGACGCCGCCACCGTTCGCCGTATCGCGCATCTTGCGCGGATCGCGGTCACTGACGCTGAAGTTCCGCATCTGCAGGGCGAATTGAATGCGATGCTGGCTTTTGTCGAACAGCTCAGCGAAGTGAACGTCGATGGCGTCGAACCGATGACCTCGGTGATGCCAATGGAAATGAAAAAGCGCCCGGACGTGGTCAATGACGGCGAGATCGCGGACGACGTGGTCAGGAATGCGCCGGCCACGGAAGATCACTTCTTTCTGGTGCCCAAGGTCGTTGAGTAAATTATTTCTATCGAACGGGAAATCCGATGTGTCTGCTCTGCGACGATGAAAAGGCCTATGCGGCCTACATGAACTATCTCGACGCGATGGAGCGTCAGGGCAAGGTCGCCGATCCCGACAAGGCGATGGACGTCGTGCTCGATCAGCTCGAAGCCGCCGACAAGGCCAACCATAAAAGCGACGACCCGGCCAACGACAAGACGCTATCTCCGTTCTTCTGCAGCCCGGTTGATAAATGACCGATTTGACATCGTTGACGCTCGCCGACGCCAGAACGGGTCTCGCGAACAAATCTTTCACGTCGCTTGAATTGACCGACGCGCATCTCGAGGCGATCGAGGCGGCGCGCGCGCTCAATGCCTTTGTAATGGAAACGCCGGATCAGGCGCGAAGCATGGCGCGCGAAGCCGACGCAGGGATCGTCAAGGGCGAGGGCGGTCCGCTCGCCGGCATTCCGCTTGGCATCAAGGACCTGTTCGCGACCAAGGACGTGCGCACCACCGCGTGCTCGAAAATCCTCGGCAATTTCGTGCCGACTTACGAATCCACCGTGACCTCGCAGCTGTGGCGCGACGGCGCCGTCATGCTCGGCAAGCTCAACAATGACGAATTCGCGATGGGTTCGTCGAACGAGACCTCGTGCTTCGGTCCGGTGGTCAATCCATGGCGGCGCGACGGCTCCAACACGACGCTGGTGCCCGGCGGTTCGTCCGGCGGCTCGGCGTCGGCGGTGGCGGCGCTGTTGTGCATGGGCGCGACCGCGACCGACACCGGCGGTTCGATCCGCCAGCCGGCGGCGTTCACCGCGACCGTCGGCGTGAAGCCGACCTACGGGCGCTGTTCGCGCTGGGGCATCGTCGCGTTCGCATCCTCGCTCGACCAGGCCGGGCCGATCGCGCGGACCGTCCGGGATGCCGCGATCCTGCTGCGCTCGATGGCCGGTCACGACCCCAAGGACACCACATCGGTCAATCGCGCGGTGCCGGATTACGAGGCCGCGATCGGAACATCGGTCAAGGGCATGAAGATCGGCATTCCCCGGGAGTATCGCCTCGACGGCATGCCCGCGGAAATCGAAAAGCTCTGGACCGAGGGCGCGGCCTGGCTCAAGGCCGCGGGCGCCGAGCTTGTCGACGTGTCGCTGCCGCACACCAAATACGCGCTGCCGGCGTATTACATTGTCGCGCCCGCGGAGGCCTCGTCGAACCTCGCGCGCTACGACGGCGTACGCTACGGCCTGCGCGTGCCCGGACGCAGCATCGGCGAGATGTATGAGAACACCCGCGCCGAAGGTTTTGGCGCCGAAGTCCGCCGCCGGGTCATGATCGGCACCTACGTGCTCTCGGCCGGTTACTACGATGCTTATTATCTGCGCGCGCAGAAAGTCCGCACTTTGATCAAGAAGGATTTTGAGGACTGTTTCGCCAAGGGCGTGAACGCGATCCTGACGCCGGCGACGCCATCGGCGGCATTCGGTATCGGCGAAAAGGGCGCTGACCCCATCGAGATGTACCTCAACGACATCTTCACGGTGACGGTGAACATGGCGGGGTTGCCGGCAATCGCTGTTCCCGCCGGCAGGGACGCGCAGGCGTTGCCGCTCGGGTTGCAGCTGATCGGCCGTCCCTTCGATGAAGAGATGCTGTTCTCGCTCGGCGAGGTGATCGAGCAGGCGGCGGGACGGTTCACGCCACCGAAGTGGTGGGCGTAAGGTTCCATTTCGATGCCACAGGCTTTTGCGTTGCGTTTCCTGCCACGCTTCGTCATGGTTTGCCCATGAGCAAGGTTAGCGTATGAGTGCCGCCGACGACGGTATCCCGTCTTCCCAACAGGTCGATCAGCTTCTGGGTTCGTCGAAGCTCGCCTTGGCGCTCGAGAGCGACAGATACAAGCATCTGCTCGATCATGCGCCGGTCGCAGTCGCGGTATCGCGCGGTTCCGGCGGCGAGCAGCATGTCGTCTACATCAACAAGGCGTTCGAGAATTTGATGTCGATGGCGGCAGCCAATGTGGAGGGCCAGAGCTGGACCTGTCTTGATGGCTTTCTCAGCGAGGACAGCCCGGCCCAGACCTTGGGCGAGGCGATCCGGGACGGCGAGGATTTTATCGGCGTGTTCCGCCCCGCCGGCCCGGTCGATCGTCTCGTCATCGTGCAGGCCTATGCCTCGGTGATCGAAAGCGACGACGGGGTCGAAAATTTCCGGATCGCGGCGCTGGTCGATGTGGGCGGCCGGGAGCGGGCCCAGATCGAACAGTTCGAGAGCCAGATCCGCGATCGCGATATGCTGATGCGCGAGCTTCAGCACCGGGTGAAAAATAATTTGCAGCTGATCACCGCGCTGATCCGCCTGGAGGCGAGATCGGCCGCGGAAGGCGAGACGGTGGCTCTGGCGCGGCTTGCGAGCCGGATCGATGCCTTGACGGTGCTGTACCGGACCTTGTCGGCGGAAAATGCCCCTCCCGAAATCGATCTCGGCCAATATCTTTCCAATGTCGCGACCTCGGTGATGGAGGTGAACGCCATACCAGGCGTGGCAATCGACATCGAAGCCGGTTATTGCCCGCTCTCGATCAACATCGCGATGCCGGCGGGGCTATTGATCAACGAGATGCTGACCAACGCGCTGAAATATGCGTTCGTCGGCCGCAACACCGGTCAGCTCAAGCTGATCTGCAAGCAGGACGGCGGTCGCGTGACCGTCGTCGTATCCGATGACGGCGTTGGACTGGGCGAGAATCTGGAATGGCCGTCGCCGCGAAAACTCGGCGCCTTGATCCTGCAGACGCTGAAGGAAAATGCCAAGAATGTCGTGTTCCGCGCCGAAAGCATCCGCGGCCAGGGGACCTGGTTCACGCTGATGCTCGATGCGGCACCGGTGGCGGTGCCGAACTGAGCGACCGATGCTCGTTCGGCGCAAACCGATTTGCTTCGCTCAAAAGTGTTTCAGGGGTTTTCCAGCGCCCCCCGTCGGGATAAAATCCAGCCATGAACGCAATCAAACCATCTGTGTTGATCGAGGGCGCCACCACGGAACGATTTACCCAGCGAGGCCGGTGGTGAACATGGCGGATTTCAAAGCCAGTCTGTCAGGCGCGGCACCCGCGCCGGATCTCGGCGCGCCGCTTGCCGCTCTGTGGTGGGCTGCCAAAGGCAACTGGGACGAGGCGCATAAGATCGCTCAGGATCAGCACACCGCTGACGCAGCCTGGGTCCATGCCTATCTGCACCGCGTCGAAGGCGATCTTGGCAACGCCGGCTATTGGTACCGGCAGGCGGGCAAGCCGGTTGCGACCGGTTCTCTCGAAACCGAATGGGAGCTGATGGTTTCTGCATTGCTCGGAGGCGGACCCGCATGAATATAAACAACGGCAAGCTCATCAAGGGCGCCACCGGCGATTGGGAAATGGTGATCGGGCTGGAAATCCACGCCCAGGTCACCTCGAACTCAAAACTGTTTTCCGGCGCCTCGACGGAATTCGGCGGTGAGCCCAACACCCACGTCTCGCTAGTCGATGCGGCGATGCCCGGCATGCTGCCGGTCATCAATGAAGCCTGCATCAAGCAGGCGGTTCGCACCGGGCTCGGTCTGAACGCGCAGATCAATCTGCGCTCGGTATTCGATCGCAAGAACTATTTCTATCCGGATTTGCCGCAGGGCTACCAGATCAGCCAGTACAAATCGCCGATCGTGGGCGAGGGCGAGGTGATCGTCGAACTGGCGGGCGGCGAGAGCGTCACGGTGGGCATCGAGCGGCTGCACCTGGAGCAGGACGCCGGCAAGTCGCTGCACGACCAGAGCCCGACGCTGTCGTTGGTGGATCTCAACCGCTCCGGCGTCGCCTTGATGGAGATCGTCTCCAAGCCTGACATCCGCTCGTCCGAGCAGGCCAAAGCTTATGTGGCAAAATTGCGTTCGATTCTGCGCTACCTCGGCACCTGCGACGGCGACATGGAGAAGGGCAGCCTGCGCGCCGACGTCAACGTGTCCGTGCGCAAGCCGGGCGAACCGCTCGGCACCCGCTGCGAGATCAAGAACATGAACTCGATCAGCTTCATCGGTGACGCCATCGAATATGAAGCGCGGCGCCAGATCGGCGTTCTCGAAGATGGCGGCGCCATCGATCAGGAAACCCGTCTGTTCGATCCCAACAAGGGTGAGACCCGCTCGATGCGCTCCAAGGAAGAGGCGCACGACTACCGCTATTTCCCGGACCCCGATCTGCTGCCGCTGGAGTTCACGCAGGCATATGTCGATGAGTTGAAGGCTAACTTGCCGGAATTGCCGGACCAGAAGAAGGCCCGCTTCATCGCCGGCTTTGGGCTTTCGCCCTACGACGCCGGCGTGCTGGTGGCCGAACGCGAGAGCGCGGATTTCTACGAAACCGTGCTGGCGAGACTCGCCGACAAAATCCGCGATGGCAAGCTTGCCGCCAATTGGGTGATCAACGAATTGTTCGGGCGGCTCAACAAGGAGGGCCGCGACATTGCGACGTCGCCGGTTTCGGCCACGCAGCTTGGGACAATCGTCGATCTGATCGGCGAGGGCACGATCTCCGGCAAGATCGCCAAGGATCTGTTCGAAATCGTCTGGCAGGAGGGCGGCGACCCCCGCGCGCTGGTCGAAACGCGCGGCATGAAGCAAGTCACCGACATCGCCGCGATCGAAAAGGTGGTCGACGACATCATCGCCGCCAATCCCGACAAGGTCGCGCAGGCGAAAGCGAAGCCGCAGCTGATCGCCTGGTTCGTCGGTCAGGTGATGAAGTCATCCGGAGGCAAGGCCAATCCGCAGTCCGTGAACGATCTGCTCAAGTCCAAGCTCGGCCTCTGAACGTCGCGCGACGTGACGGCGTCATCGCCGTCATCTCCAAGCGCGCGCGTCGTGCACCGGTCGTTCACCATAAAAGCGGCGATGCATCTCACGATGTGAAAGACCGCGCCTTGCGAATCGGCGGCGGCGATTCTCCCGAAAGACCGGTTTTGGCGAGCACGAAGAGGCGCAAAGCCGGTGGGGATGAAAAATTTTTTTCTTGCCAAAATCCGAGACTCAGAGTCCGCGCAACACGCCTTCGACCGGACTCGACAAGCCGGATGACGTTGGTCGCGCGTCGATCGCCGAATGTACGAGTAATGAAAACACCTGCGGCACAGTCGCTTCTTGCGAATTGACAATCGTCGGCGTCGCATTTTTGCGCACTACTTGCATCACTGCGCGGATCAATTGTTGTGTTGCTGATGAGCGTGCGTCGCGCGTTCGCTCGTGGGTGCGTCAACACTTCCTTAAGTGGGACAGTGTTTTTTTCGATCTGTTGGTGTATTCGGGATGTAGTGCATTTCGATTCCCGAGTGCACGCAGCAATAAAGCCATCTCACTTACATCAGGAGGGCAACATGGCCAAGAAAGCTAAGAAGGCAAAGAAGGCGAAGAGCGCAGTGAAGAAGACTGCGAAGAAGACCCGCAAGGTCGCCAAGAAGAAGAAGTAACCTCGCTTAAGCAAATTGCCGGCGGCTTGATGCCGGCACGTCACTAGAGCCTTCAGAAACGATTTGCTTCTTGAAAGCAGATTTTAAATCGGACGGCTCTGTCGACGAAAGAGGGTGTCGGCGAGACATCAGGTCAAACGGCTGGATCGCATTTTCGAAAGAGTTCGCTCTGGCGAAAACCGGTCCGGCAGAAGAAACAAGTTTTCTTCGTTCGGTGCGGATCTTGAGATCCGCAATTTCACCGGCAATCTTTGCCCAAGTGAAATCTGGTCCTGACGTGTTCGCCGACGCCCTCGTTCCCTGTGCCGCGCCGCCGGCGCCGGCGCGCTGATTCCCCCAAATCCGTCAGAATGATTGTCCTGATCGCCCGTGGCACCAAGGTCCGGGGTGTGGCGCGGGCTGCGACTGGCTGCTCGATCAAAACTAGCCGTCATCGCCGCTGGCGGAGCAGGGCGCATTGCATCGCGTCCGGGACACGATGTTCTTCGCCAATGGTTATCGTTTTGCGAAGTGGCAGGGTAAACCGAATTTCGCGCTTCCGTAACAATGCGCATGAAACCAGCGCTTTTGCGATTTCACGGTAATCCGCGCCGAGAACGCGTTTACACCCCGTTCATCGCGATACTTAAACTACCCTTCAAATTTTATCGGTCATGGTCATCCCAACAAGCCGGCAAACGGCGAGCGCATGATCCGCCAAGGCGTGGGCGGTTTGGCGATC
>DATHHQ010000687.1:0-3960 GCA_035490095.1 Bradyrhizobium sp. | reverse complement strand
ATTCGTCGGCGGCGAGTATGCCCTTGCCCGGCGCGACCATGGCCAGAGCGACCTTGTTGAGATCTGCGAGATTCATCGATGCCTCCTCTGGAGCACTGTGTCCTTGCAAGTCAAAGTAGACGGTTCTCGGGCAGTTCCCGGGAAAACGTCCAGAAAAACATCCAAGTAAACGCCAAGAAAACGTGCGCAGGCGCCGGTGAGGCGGCTCGTTCAGGAGGGCCCGCCCGTTACGCGATCTTCGGATCGAGCTCGCCCTTGATGTAACGCTTCGCCATCTCGGCGGTGGTCAGCACCTTCTTGATCTTGCTCGCCTGACCGGCGGTATTGAATTCCTGCAGCCGCTGCTTGCAGAGCTTCGCCATCGCTTCCATCGCCGGCTTGAGATATTTGCGCGGATCGAATTCGCTTGGATCCTCGTTGAGCACCTTGCGGATCTGGCCCGTCATCGCCATGCGGTTGTCGGTGTCGATGTTGATCTTGCGGACGCCGTTCTTGATGCCGCGCTGGATCTCTGAAACCGGCACGCCCCAGGTCGGCTTCATCTTGCCGCCATTGGCGTTGATGATGTCCTGCAGGTCCTGCGGCACCGACGACGATCCATGCATCACCAGATGCATGTTGGGCAGCTTGCGGTGAATTTCCTCGATCACGTTCATGGCCAGGATATCGCCGTCCGGCTTGCGGGTGAATTTGTAGGCGCCGTGCGAGGTGCCCATCGCAATCGCCAAAGCGTCGACCTTGGTCTCCTTGACGAACTTGACGGCCTCGTCGGGATTGGTGAGCAACTGGTCGTGGGAGAGCTTGCCGTCCGCGCCGTGGCCGTCCTCCTTGTCGCCCATGCCGGTCTCGAGCGAGCCCAGCACGCCGAGTTCGCCCTCCACCGAAATGCCGCCGAGGTGGGCCATGTCGGTGACGGTCTTGGTGACCCCGACATTATAGTCCCAGTCGGCCGGGCTCTTGCCGTCGGCCTTTAGCGAGCCGTCCATCATGACGGAGGTGAAGCCGGCCTGGATCGCGGTCATGCAGGTGTCGGGCCCGTTGCCGTGATCGAGGTGAACGCAGACCGGAATCTGCGGATAGATCTCGGTAACCGCATCCATCATGTGCTTCAGCATGATGTCGTTGGCGTAGGACCGGGCGCCGCGCGAGGCCTGAATGATGACCGGCGCGTCGAGGCTGGAGGCGGCGTCCATGATGGCGAGCGCCTGCTCCATGTTGTTGATGTTGAAGGCCGGCACGCCGTAGTCGTGTTCCGCCGCGTGGTCGAGCAGTTGACGCAACGTGATGCGAGCCATGTGTCCAGTTCTCCGCAATAGGGTGACAGCAGGCTGTCACTGTTTCAAAATTCAAACTAACCGGTTCTCAGACAAAACCCAAGAACGCCGCGAGTGCCCGGTCGACTCTTCCTAGATCAGTAGCGCCGAGACGCCCGAACACGCTGCCCACCTTGGCCAACGGCAATGTGCTGCATTTGTCGGCCATGATCTGGGACGGCACCTGCAACCCGTTCTCCAGCGTCGGTGTAACCGTAATCCGAAACACTTGTTTTGGAAGAACGTCGCTCGTCATGGGCAGGAACGTAACGGATTGCATCGCCGCGTATTTGTCGGACTGAACAATCACTGCAGGTCGAGGTTTCCCATAGGCGCCCGGAAGGATAACGGTGACCAGCTCACCGCGTTTCATTTCCAGCCTTCGATCTCAATATTTGAAAGCTCTTCGAGGATGACCTTCTCGTCCGCGCTCGCATTGATAATCGCAATCGCGTCGGCGACCTCTTGCGCATATCCCGGCGCATTGACATCCGGAACCCAGATCGTCACCGGCTTGAGGCCGGCCGCCTTCATCTTGTCGCGGTGCTTTTGGACCCGCTTTGCTCCGTCGGCCATGGCAGATGTCCCTAGATTGAAGCGTTACATGTAACATAGGCCGGGAGCGGCCAAGCTTCAAGTTGCGTCACTTCGCCCTCAAAACCTCGACACCGGGCAAGGGTTTGCCTTCCATCCATTCAAGAAACGCACCGCCCGCGGTCGAAACATAGGTAAAATCGCCGGCCACGCCGGCTTGGTTGAGCGCCGCCACCGTGTCGCCGCCGCCGGCGACCGAAATCAGTTTTTTGGCCTTGGTCCGGTCCGCCGCGTGCTTCGCGGCCACCATGGTGCCGCGGTCGAACGGCGTCATCTCGAACGCCCCGAGCGGGCCGTTCCAGACCAGCGTCGCGGCATCGTCGATCGCGGCATGGATCCGCGCGGTCGACTGCGGGCCGACGTCGAGGATCATGCCGTCGGAGGGGATGGCATCGAGGCCGTAGGCATGGGACGGCGAATTGGCGGCGAAGTGAAACGCCACCACGGCGTCGACGGGGAGGATGATGGCGCAATTGGCAGCTTTCGCCTTCTCGACAATGCGCAGCGCCGTCGCCGCGAGATCCTTCTCCGCCAGCGACTTGCCGATGCCGACGCCCTGGGCATGCAGGAAGGTGTTGGCCATGCCGCCGCCGATCACCAGCGCATCGACCTTGCTGACGAGGTTTTCCAGAAGATCAATCTTGGTGGAGACCTTGGCGCCGCCGATGATTGCGATGACGGGCTTGGTCGGCGCCTCCAGCGCCTTGCCGAGCGCGTCGAGTTCGGCCTGCATGGTGCGGCCGGCATAGGCCGGCAATTTGTGGCCGAGACCCTCGGTCGAAGCGTGCGCCCGGTGCGCGGCCGAGAACGCGTCGTTGACCCAGATGTCCCCGAGCTTTGCCAGCTCGGCCACGAACGCCGGATCGTTCTTTTCTTCCTCTTTGTGGAAGCGGGTATTTTCCAGACACAGGATGTCGCCATCCTTCATCGCGTCAATCGCCTTTTCAGCGATCTCGCCGACGCAATCCGCGGCGAACGCCACCGGCTTCCTGATCACCTGGGCCAATGCATCGGCGACAGGTTTCAGCGAGTCCTTGGCGTCGCGCCCCTTGGGCCGGCCGAAATGTGCCAGCAGGATCGCTCTTCCGCCCTTGCCGGAAATCTCGGTGATGGTGGGGGCGATGCGCTCGAGCCGGGTAGCGTCGGTGACGCGGCCATTCTCCATGGGTACGTTGAGATCGACGCGCAGCAGCACGCGCTTGCCCTTCACGTCGACGTCATCGAGGGTGCGGAATGTCTTGGACATTATTGGTCTCGCGCCACTCATCCTTCGAGACGCCTCGCTGCGCTCGGCTCCTCAGGATGAGGTTTCTCCCTCATGGTAAGGAGCGCGCTGTTGGCGCGCGTCTCGAACCATGAGCTCATGAAATCAGAGCAGCTTCCCCATCGCCACGGCGGTGTCGGCCATGCGGTTGGAGAAGCCCCATTCATTGTCGTACCACGACATCACCCGCACCAGCGTGCCGTTCTGCACCTTGGTCTGGTCCATGTGGAACGTGGAGGAATGCGGATCGTGGTTGAAGTCGATCGAGACGTTGGGCGCGGTGGTATAGCCGAGAATGCCCTTCATCTGCTGTTCGCTGGCGCGCTTCATCGCCTCGTTGATTTCCTTCACGTCGGTCTTGCGCGACGCGATGATCTTGAGATCGATCACCGAGACGTTCGGGGTGGGGACGCGGATCGCGACACCGTCGAGCTTGCCTTGCAGTTCCGGCAGCACCAGCCCGATCGCCTTGGCCGCCCCGGTGGAGGTCGGGATCATCGACATCGCCGCGGCGCGGCCGCGTTAGAGATCGCTGTGCAGCGTATCGAGGGTTGGCTGATCGCCGGTATAAGCGTGGATCGTGGTCATGAAACCGGTCTCGATGCCGACGGTGTCGTTCAGCACTTTTGCGACCGGCGCGAGACAGTTGGTCGTGCACGAGCCGTTCGAGACCACCTTGTGGTCGCTGGTCAGCTTGTCGTGGTTGACGCCGAATACGATGGTCGCATCGACGCCGTCGGCGGGCGCCGACACCAGCACGCGCTTGGCGCCGGCGGCAAGATGCGCGGA
>DATHHQ010000686.1:0-5049 GCA_035490095.1 Bradyrhizobium sp. | reverse complement strand
AAGATCGCCGGTGCAATCGTCAGCGCGGAAGAATGGGCGATGATGCTGTAGCCGTCGGGATCGGCCTTCGCCACCGCGGCCGTACCGAGCGTGCCGCCGGCGCCGACGCGATTCTCGATCACGATGGGCTGGCCCAGTTCGGCCGCAAGCCGATCGAACACCAGCCGCGGCACGACATCGGCGGCGCTGCCGGCGCCGAACGGAATGGTCGCCTTGATCAGCCGCGACGGCCAGTTTTCCGCCTGTGCCGCAACGGCGAGCAAAAGACTTGAGAGAATAAATATCAATCGCACGGACTTATGCATCGACGCCCCGCTTTCATCGGCCGCGTGGTGGGCGTGTCCATCACGTCGGGCTGGCAGGCGCGTTGCAAGAACCGTTCCTATCGTCGGCCCCGCGAACGCGGCGACCATAGCCCCGGGTTTCATTGATAGCGGAAGGCATCCGCTACATTGCCTGAACGCGACTCCGCGGCGTATGGGCCCCGGCGTTCGCCGGGGCGACGATGAGCATCACTCCACCAGCTTGAATTGCAGCAACAGGGTGCGCTGGAGCATCGAGAAATTGTCGTCCGAAATCATCGTCAGCACGGTGTCGCCCTCCGGCGTGACGTGGGCATCGATCCCCTCCATGTTGTCGATCTCGTGGCCCAGATCGGCATCGAACAGACTGGGACCATCGACCACGGCCCCCGGCGCCACCGATTTCAGCGGTATGCGCCGGATCCGGATGCCGACGCCTGCGATCCACGAAAATTTCCGCTCCAGCACCAGCAATTCGCCCGACGGCAGCAGCATCGCGTCGCTGATATCGAAATTATTAGTGCGGCGGACCGCGAACTGGCCCGGCGTCTTGCCGCCGATCAGGAATGCGATCAGGTCGCCATTGGCATCGAGGCCGCGCTCGGAGAAAGCGATCAGCGTGCCGGCAAGCGGCAGGCCCTTCGGCACCATCACCAGCCCCTCGAGCCCCTTGTTGCGCGGCAGCTTGCGCAGCGCCGGCGGCACCGGAATCGTCTCGCCGCGCGAGCGCGTAAAGCCCTTGCTGAAATCGTAACGCAGAATCTCGTTGGCGCGCTCGAGGCCGATGTAAACCAATGAACCGTCGAGCGCGATCGACTCGGAGTCGTACCAGCCGCGCGCGGTGATCGGCCTGCCGTCGGCGCCAAGCAGCGGTGCCGCCTCGACATCGGCAAGCCCGGTCATCTCGCGGCCCTGATAGACGATGCGGCCGGTGAACCAGCTGCCCTTGTCGCTGATCGAGATGAAGCGCTCGCCCTTGGCGTCGAGCCGCAATCCCGACAGCCCGCCAAAGCCGCGAAAGCTCGAGGTCAGGATCAGTCCGCTGCGATATTCCAGGGCGCCGAACCGAACGCGCGCGCGGTCTCGCGTATCGAAAACGGGAATCGGCCGGGCGTTGACCTCGATCGAGACCGGTGCTGCGAGCGAGAATTCGTCCGGAGAAGGCTGCTTCGGCGGTGGCTGCGTTGCGAGTTGCGCCCGCGCGATCTGTGGTGCCACTGCGGAGAAAAGCCCCGCCGCCGTGGACTTCAGAAAGCGGCGGCGGGAAAAATGCGGTGATTCATTGCTCATGGTGAGGAGGCGCGCTTGCGCCGTCTCGAACCGTGAGGACAAAGATCTCTCTCATCCTTCGAGACGCGGCGAAGACGCCGCTCCTCAGGATGAGGCAGTGCATGTCCGCGAAGGATCATCTCATTCTACGAATGCAATCTGCGCCGGCGGCCTGACGTTGGCGCAGCACCGTGGGTCTCGCTGAACAGCTCGGCGAGCTTTTCGGTGATGGCGCCGCCGAGCTCTTCGGCATCCACGATGGTGACCGCGCGGCGATAGTAGCGCGTGACGTCGTGGCCGATGCCGATCGCGATCAATTCGACCGGCGAACGGGTCTCGATTTCCTCGATGATGTGGCGCAGATGGCGCTCCAGATAATTGCCGGGATTGACCGACAATGTGGAGTCATCGACCGGGGCGCCGTCGGAAATCATCATCAGGATCTTGCGCTGTTCGGCGCGGCCCAACAGGCGCTTGTGCGCCCAGTCCAGCGCTTCGCCGTCGATGTTTTCCTTGAGCAGGCCCTCGCGCATCATCAGCCCGAGATTCTTGCGCGCGCGCCGCCACGGCGCGTCGGCGGACTTGTAGATGATGTGGCGGAGATCATTGAGCCGTCCGGGATTGGCCGGCTTGCCGGCGGCAAGCCAGGCTTCGCGCGACTGCCCGCCCTTCCACGCCCGGGTGGTGAAGCCGAGAATTTCCACTTTCACGCCGCAGCGCTCCAGCGTCCGCGCCAGAATATCCGCGCAGGTCGCCGCCACCGTAATGGGGCGGCCACGCATCGAGCCGGAATTGTCGAGCAGCAGCGTCACCACGGTATCGCGGAACGTGGCTTCCTTTTCGTTCATGAACGACAGCGGATGATAGGGATCGGTCACCACACGCGACAGCCGCGCCGGATCGAGCACGCCTTCCTCGAGATCGAACTCCCAGGCGCGGTTCTGCTGCGCCATCAAGCGGCGCTGCAGCCGGTTGGCGAGCCGCGCCACGATGCCCTGCAAATGCGCGAGCTGCTTGTCAAGATAACTGCGCAGGCGCTCCAGTTCGTCATGGTCGCAAAGATCCTCGGCCGCGATGACCTCGTCGAATTTCGGCGCGAAAGCGTGATATTCCGGCCCACGGGGTTCGTTGACGCCGCGTGAATTCGGCCGCGTCGCCTCGCCGGGCGTCTCATCGTCGCCAAGTTCGCCGTCATCGAATGTGTCGCTGGTGGAGGCCTGCGCGCTTTCCATCGCGCTCTCCGACATCTCGTCGGACGTGGCCTGGGCCTGATCGGCGCTCATTTCCTGTGCCGCATCGCTGTCGGGCGAACCCTCCGCGCCGGACTGGTCGTTTTCGCCGTCGCGGTTGTCGTCCTGGTTGTCGTCATCGTCGGCCTCGGCGTTGCGGTCGTCGCCGAGTTCGAGCGCCGACAGCAGATCATGCACCGCGTCGCCGAATTTCGCCTGATCCTCGGCGAGGCGATCGAGCCGGTCGAGCCGCGCGCCGATCTTGTCTTCCAGCAGCGGGCGCCAGAGATCGACCATCTTGCGGGCGGCCGTCGGCGGCGCAAGGCCGGTCAGCCGTTCGCGCACCAGCATTGCCAGCGCATCGGACAACGGCGCGTCGGCGCGGTCGGTGATCTCGTCGAACTTGCCGCGATGAAAATGATCGTCGAGCATCGCGGTGAGATTTTTCGCAACCCCCGCCATGCGCCGTGAGCCGAGCGCCTCGACCCGCGCCTGTTCGACGGCCTCGAACACGCCGCGCGCCTGCGGATTGCCCGGCATCAGCTTGCGGTGCACTTTCGGATCGTGGCAGGCGAGTTTGAGCGCGATCGAATCGGCGTGGCCGCGCACGATGGCGGCGTCGCGCCGGGTCATCTTGCGCGCCGGCTCCGGCAGCCGCGCCTTACCCGGCGCGAGGCCTGGGCGCTCGGCCGCGAACGTCACTTCCAGCTCCGGGGCTTTCGCGATCGCGCGCAGGCAGGCGGTCACCGCGCGCTTGAACGGCTCGGTCGGCGCTTCCTTCGACCCGCTGCGGAATTTCGTATTGGTGGTCATCGCCAGTCCTTACAGCGCCTTGGTAAACCAGTGACGCTTCACGCCGCCGGGATAGCCATCGATTGCACCGAACGCCTCATACCCGCATGCCCGATAGAAGCCCGGGGCCTGGACGCTCATCGTGTCGAGATAGGATCGCACCGCCCCGAACCGCCGGGCCTCCTCCTCAATCTGCTCGATCAGCGCCGTCCCGTGACCCTTTCCACGAAACTGCTCTTCGATCCAGAAGAACTGGATGAACAGCACGGTCGTCCAGACCTCACCAACAATTCCGCCGACGATCGCCCCGTCGTCACGCAGCGAGATGGCGAAGCGGCGATATTTCTGCTTCCCCATCTTCTCGGCGTTGTAACGAAGCAGTCCGCCAAGCACCGCGCGCTTGGTCGCTCCAATCGTGCGCTCGACGGAAATCGCCGGCATCGCATCAGCTCATCGCAACGTTCACCGAGGATTCCGCCAGTTCGGCGTTGAAGCAGCGCTGATAGAATTCAGCGACCAGCGGCCGTTCCAGTTCGTCGCACTTGTTGAGGAAGGTGACGCGGAAAGCAAAGCCGATGTCGGTGAAAATCTCGGCGTTCTCGGCCCAGGTGATGACCGTGCGCGGGCTCATCACCGTCGACAGATCGCCGTTGGCGAAGGCGTTGCGGGTGAGGTCCGCAAGCCGCACCATCTTGTTGACGATGTCGCGGCCCTCCGAGGTGCGGTAGTGATGCGCCTTCGCCAGCACGATCTCGACTTCCTCGTCATGGGCGAGATAATTCAGCGTGGTGACGATCGACCAGCGGTCCATCTGGCCCTGGTTGATCTGCTGGGTGCCGTGATAGAGGCCGGACGTATCGCCGAGGCCGACCGTGTTGGCGGTCGAGAACAGCCGAAACGCCGGATGCGGTTTGATCACCTTATTCTGGTCGAGCAGCGTCAGGCGGCCGGAGACCTCGAGCACGCGCTGGATCACGAACATCACGTCGGGACGACCGGCGTCGTATTCGTCGAACACCAGCGCGATATTGTGCTGCAGGGCCCAGGGCAGAATGCCGTCGCGGAACTCGGTGACCTGCATGCCGTCGCGGACCACGATGGAATCCTTGCCCACCAGATCGATACGGCTGATATGGCTGTCGAGGTTGACGCGCACGCACGGCCAGTTCAGCCGCGCCGCGACCTGCTCGATATGGGTGGATTTGCCGGTGCCATGATAGCCCGTGACCATAACGCGGCGGTTTTTGGCGAATCCGGCGAGAATAGCGAGCGTGGTGGCACGATCGAACCGATAATCCGAATCGATGTCCGGCACGTGCGGATCGACTTCGGAGTAAGCCGGCACTTCGAGATCGCTATCGATACCGAACACTTGCCGGACCGACACCTTCATGTCGGGCAAACCGGCGGGTTCCTGCACTTTGGTCATGGCGGCGGTCGTCATCAATCCTCCGAGG
>DATHHQ010000685.1:0-6372 GCA_035490095.1 Bradyrhizobium sp. | reverse complement strand
GGTGCGAAGCGAACTATCCACCATGCGGCTGCCGAGCTTGACCACAAGGCCGCCGATGATCGAGGGATCGACTTTCACGTTGAGCGCGACGTCCTTGCCCGTCACCGACTTCAGCGCGGTCTTGAGGGCGTCGAGATTCTTCTCGCTGAGGGTTTCGGCAACGGTGACATCCGCCGTCGCCTCGCCCTTGAATCTCGCCACCAGCGCGCGGAACGCCCGGATCACGTCGCTGACGACGAACAGGCGGCGATTGGCGGTGAGAACCTTGAGGAATTTCGCGGAAATGCCGGATATCTCCGCCTTGTCGAGCACCGCGGCCAGCGCCTTCGACTGCGAATCTGCCGAAAATACCGGGCTGCGGACCAGCCGCTTCAAGTCGGCGCTGTCGGCCAGCATGGCGTCGAACCTGTCGAGATCGGCTTTTACCGCGTCGATGGATTTTTCATCGCGCGCCAACTCGAACAAAGCCGTTGCATAACGGCCGGACACTCCCGAAACGGACGGATCTTCTGCAGCCACTAGCGCGCTCTTTATAGCTGTCAAACTCGCAAGGGAAAAACCGTCGCCACAAAGCGGCGCCTAGCGATCCAAGCCCTTGGAATTCAAGCGGGACTTCGATTTTCGGTCGGTACGACCTGTACCGGAACCGTTAAAATCGCGGCTTTGCTAACATAGCAGAAGCGCAGGTGCAACATGACGGCGGCCGCTGGCGATACCGTGTCGCATCTGCATCGGCGATGACCTTCGACGCTCATTGTTGGCGATTCTTCCGACGCGGATTCAGCTGGCCTCTCGATCGGAGCACCAAGTTCGTTGGTCACCGGCGAGGGCAATCGTTCCAACCCCAAATGCATGGGTCCCATGAATCCGTTGGCGGGAACGGTTGAAAGCTCCGAATCATTCCACCATCGCATTACTTGCTGAAACCTCGTCGAAGCAGACGATGACTTTATTCGACAGTATCTCCAAGTAATAACTAGTTAACAATATGTTAAACTTCAATATTACGGAACATTTATGGATTAGCTGCATCGGTAACAAGATGTTTCAGCGGTCGGACAAAACCATCTACTGCCAAGGTTTGGCCTCATTGGGCCACCAAACGGCAATCACGCAAAGCGGAGCGGGGGTTCCACTTGCCGCATAAATGGCAATACTATCTCAAGGGACGATATTATGCTGAAACTCAAGAATCTGGTGCGGGGAAATGTAACCCCGTCGCGTACGGCGCTAGCTGTTTTCGCCGCAACTCTCCTGTTCGGGGGCAGCGTTACCGAAGCCTCGGCCAGGTCGCACAGGCATCACCACCGCCATCACCATCATCACCACCACCATCACCACGCCAGCAGCACGCCCAGCGCCGCTGTCGGCGGGTCTGTCGGCGGTTCCTGGCTTAACGCCAATGCCGCGATCGCCCCTTCGTCCGGTACCGCACATAGCTTCTCGGGCATGGCCTCCTATTACGGCAACGAATCCGGCAGCCGGACCGCCTCCGGCCAGCGCATGAACGCCAACGCGATGACCGCGGCCCATCGCAGCCTGCCGTTCGGCACCAAGCTCCGGGTGACCCATGGCGGCCGCAGCGTCGTCGTCACCATCAACGACCGCGGCCCGTTCATCCGTGGCCGGGTGCTTGACCTGTCCACCGGTGCTGCCCGCGTGATCGGCCTCACCGGCGCCGGCGTCGGCCGGGTGGTTGCCGAGGTCGTCTCCTGACCTCTTTGGGCGTTTGAACGCTCTTCCGGTTCCATCAAGTTCGGTATGTGTTGCGTAGAGTAAGGCTTGCGGAACTTGCTGCACGCTCAAAAATGGCCTGCCGTCGCCAAGACGGCAGGCTTTTTTGTTGAACCACCGCTCGTCATTCCGGGACGCGCCGCTTGGGGCCCGGAATCCATACTCCCGGTCGTGGTTATGGATTCCGGGCTCGCGCGGAGCCTGTCATCGGGCCGCACTTTGCGCGGACCCGTTTGCGCGCCCCGGAATGACGAAAAGCCTTCACAAAAAGCTTTGCGGATCGACGTCGATCTCGAGCTTGAGATTGCCTTTGGTCTTGGGGCCGGCCGCCAGCCATTCGCGCAAATATTCCGACAGATCTACATTGCGCAGCGATTTCACCAATAGCCGGAAGCGATAGCGGCCCTTGATCACCGCCAGCGGCGCTTCGGCAGGTCCCAATACCTTGATCCGCTCATCGATCGGCGCGATCGCCGCCAGCCTGCGGGCAAAGCTCTCCGCCGTGGGCCGATCGCCCGCGGAAATGATCAGGCTGGCCAGCCGGCCGAACGGCGGATAGCCGGCACGCTCGCGGGCCTCGATCTCGCTGCCATAAAACGCCTCGCGGTCACACGCCACCAGCGCCTTCATCACGGGATGTTCGGGCTGATGGGTCTGCAGATAGCCGACCCCGCGGCCCTGGTCGCGCCCGGCGCGCCCGATCACCTGGTTGAGCAGTTGAAACGTCCGCTCGGCGGCGCGTGGGTCGCCGTTGCTTAAGCCCAAATCGGCATCGACCACGCCGACCAGGTTGAGCCGCGGAAAATTGTGGCCCTTCGCCACCAGCTGGGTGCCGATGATGATGTCGACCCGGCCCTCCGCGATCTCATTCAGTTCGGTGCGCATGGTCTCGATCGAGGTGATCAGATCGCTCGACAGCACCATGGTGCGCGCATCCGGAAACAGCTGGGCGGCTTCCTCCTGCAGGCGCTCGACCCCGGGGCCGACCGCGACCAGCGATTGTTCCGCAGCACAGTGCGGACAGACATGCGGACGCGGCATCGAGAAGCCGCAGTGATGGCAGACCAGGCGCTGGCGAAAGCGGTGATCGACCAGCCAGGCGTCACAGATCGTGCAGGCGAAACGATGCCCGCAGGTCCGGCATAATGTCAGCGGCGCGTAGCCGCGGCGATTGAGGAACAACAGCGCCTGCTCGCGCCGCTCGATCGCGATCTGGACGTGCTCGGCGAGCCGCGGCGAGATGAAGCGGCCGCGCGCCGGCGCTTCGCGCCGCAGATCAATCGCCTCGATGTGGGGCATGTGCTGACCGCCGAACCGCGCCGGCAGCACCACGCGCTGGTAACGGCCCTTGCGCGCATTGACTTCGGTTTCGACCGAAGGTGTCGCCGACGCCAGCACGATCGGAATCTTCGCGATATGCGCGCGCACCACCGCCATGTCGCGGGCATGGTAATGTGCACCCTCGTCCTGCTTGTAGGCCTGGTCGTGCTCCTCATCGACGATGATCAACCCCAGATTGGCATAGGGCAGAAACAGCGCAGAGCGCGCGCCCACGACGACAGGCGCCTCGCCCGCCGCGATCGCGGCCCAGTTGCGTTGCCTGGTGCGTGGAGTCAGTTCGGAATGCCACTCCAGCGGCCGCACGCCGAACCGCCGCGCGAAGCGATCGAGGAACTGCCCGGTCAGGGCGATCTCCGGCATCAGGATCAGCGACTGCTTGCCGCGGCGGATGACTTCGGCAATGGCCTCGAAATAGACTTCGGTCTTGCCTGATCCTGTGACGCCATCGAGCAGCGCGACATGGAAACTGCCGTTGGCAGCCAGCGCGCGCATGGCGTCCACCGCGGTGCGCTGCTGGCGGGAAAAGTCAGGTTCGGCGAACGACGGATCGGGCGCGGGCGGCGCTTGCGCCGGCGGCATCGGCTCGGTTGCGAGCGTGCCTTCATCGACGAGGCCATCGATCACCCCGGTGCTGACGCCGGCTTCCTTGGCTGCGTCGGATTTGCCGTGCAGCAGACCGTCCGACAATACCTCGATCAGCCGGCGCCGCGCCGGCGTCATGCGCTTGGGCGTGGCGCCGATCAGACGCACGCCCATCCGCACCCGTTCGGGCCCGAGATGCTCACCCATCCGCAAGCACATCCGCAGCACCATGCCGCGCGGCGACAGCGTGTAGTTGGCGACCCAATCGACCAGGCTGCGTAGTTCCTCTTTCAGAGGCGGGACGTCGAGCTTTTCGCCGACGTCCTTGAGGCGATTGTGCAGCCGCGGATCGGGATTGGCGTTTTCCGCCCAGACCACGGCGACCACCTCGCGCGGCCCCAGCGGCACGCACACCACATCGCCCGGCTTCAGCTCCACGCCGCGCGGCACGCGATAGGAATAGGCCTGATTGAGCGCGACCGGCACCAGCACATCGACGACGCGCGCCGACGATACGGATGAGGTGCTGGCGCGGGTGGCGTGGTCCATTGCAGAATCAGACTCGAGGCCGGAAGGCCGACGCTAACTTAGGGCCCCGCGCCGGTCGGAACCAGTGTCCCGCTGCGGCCGCTTTGGCAAGTTAGCGAACGGTAAACGAAAGAAGTGCGATATAGTCATCAGAATCATCAGGTCCAAAGACAGCCTTATGGCCAAGCCAGTTCCCGCTGTTCAGCCGATCGAGCTTGACTGCGCCGCCGACGACATCGCGCTTCAGATGACGCGCTGGCTGTCGCATCTACGCGCCGAACGACGGCTGTCGCCGAAGACATCGGAGGCCTATTCCCGCGACCTCCGCCAGTGCCTCGTCTTTCTCTGCGAACACTGGGGCACGCGGGTGACGCTTGCGCGCTTCGCGGCGCTCGAGGCCAGCGACGTCAGGGCCTTCATGGCGATGCGGCGCGCCGACGAGATCGGCAGCCGTTCCCTGATGCGGGCGCTGGCGGGCTTGCGCTCGTTCGGCCGCTTCCTCGAACGCGAAGGCAATGGCAAGGTCGGCGCGTTATCGGCGATCCGCGCGCCCAAGATCGGCAAGAGCCTGCCGAAACCGATCCAGATGGCAGCGGCCAAACGTTTTGTGGACGCCGACGAACGCGCCGGCGAAACTCGCGATCCCTGGATCTGGGCGCGCGACGCCGCCGTGATGGCGCTGTTGTACGGTTCGGGTCTGCGTATCTCCGAAGCGCTCGGGTTGAAACGCCGCGACGTGCCGTTGCCTGGCGCCGGCGACGTGCTGATCGTGAACGGCAAGGGCAACAAGACCCGGATGGTGCCGGTGCTGCAGAACGTGCTCGCGCTGGTCCAGGATTATGTGGCGATGTGCCCGCATCCGCTGCCACAGGAAGGGCCGATCTTTATCGGCGCGAGAGGTGGTCCGCTCAGTCCGCGGATCATTCAGCTCACCATGGAACGGCTGCGCGGCGCGCTCGGCGTGCCCGACAGTGCGACGCCGCATGCGCTGCGGCATTCTTTCGCGACCCACCTGCTCACACGCGGCGGCGATCTGCGCGCGATCCAGGAGTTGCTCGGCCACGCCTCGCTCTCGACCACGCAGATCTATACCGGGATCGATACCGAACGGCTCCTGGAAGTCTACCGCAACGCGCACCCGCGCGCCTGAGATCGCCTAGAGCGGGATGACTTTTCTTCGAAT
This sequence comes from Bradyrhizobium sp., assembly GCA_035490095.1. Taxonomy (GTDB): domain Bacteria; phylum Pseudomonadota; class Alphaproteobacteria; order Rhizobiales; family Xanthobacteraceae; genus Bradyrhizobium. The sequence goes on along the minus strand of DATHHQ010000685.1, from coordinate 1,004 downwards.
CGTCATCCCGCTCTATCGTTTTGTTTGAGCATGATCTTTTCGGAAAACCGTACCCACTTTTCCGGATCATGCTCTAGCTTTCCCTGACATGTTTCCGTCACATCGGCTTGCCTCTTGCGCTGATGGTGTTGTTCGGTCAATCGTTGGCCTATCGGGTAGCAGGAGAGAATCATGAGCGCACATGAGAGCATGGAACATGCGGAGCACGCCGAGCACGCCTCCGGCTCCAACAAGAAAATCGCATTGCTGATCGCCGTGATCGCATTGTTTCTTGCGCTGTCGGAGACGCTGGGCAAGGGCGCCCAGACCGAATCCATCAGCAAGAACGTCGAGGCCTCGAACCTGTGGGCGTTCTTTCAGGCCAAGAGCATCCGCCGCACGGTGGTTCAGTCGGTGTCGGAGCAAGCCAAATTAAGCCTCGGCGTCATGGGCGACGATACCGCCAAGACGGCGCTGCAAAAGCAGATCGACGACTGGCAGAAGACCGCGGCGCGCTACCGCTCGGAGCCGGAAACCGGCGAGGGCTCCGAGCAATTGTCCGAGCGCGCCAAGCACGCCGAGCACGAGCGCGACCTTGCGATGGCAAAGTATCATCATTTCGAGGTCGCCTCCGCGGCCTTTCAGATAGGCATCGTGCTGGCCTCGGCGACCATCATTACCGGCATGATCGCGCTGGCGTGGATATCTGGCCTGCTGGCGCTGACCGGGCTCGTTTTTACCGCGATCGGCCTGTTCGCGCCGCATGCGGTGCATCTGATGTAAGCGAAGGTGAACGGCCCGGTTGCTGGAGAATTTTCAGGCCGGGGGCGGAATCATGATCGCGCATCCAATGCTCACATCTAGAGCATGCATTGGAGTTGGATCGATTCGCCGAGAGCGCGAAGCACTAACGATCTCGTGTCCCGGACGCAGCGCAGCGCCTCATAAGCGCGTTCACGCGCGTCTTCGACACGCTCGTAAGCGCGTTCACGCGCGTCTTCGACGCGCTATGGGGCGGTACACCG
>DATHHQ010000684.1:0-2773 GCA_035490095.1 Bradyrhizobium sp. | reverse complement strand
CTTGAAGGTGCCGCGCGCACGCTCATATAGCGTCAGCAGGTCATGGCCGCCGGGAACCAGGTTGAAATAGCCGGCGATGCCCGAAATCGCCGCGATCAACGCGCCCACGATCAGGCCGCGGCGAAGCATGTCCAGCCGGGCCGCGGTGTCCTCGGACACCACCATGGCGAAGAACATGACGGTAACAGCCATGTACCAGGATGTCGCGAGCCCGCTGGTGACCTCAGGCTTGTCCATCAGCGAGGCGGCGCTGATGCTGTAGCCGATATTGACCAGGAACAGCAGTATCAGCAGCGGCATGAAGACCAGCCGCATCCGCAAGCCGGTAGCGACAAAAATCACCGCGGCGAACAGCGTGGTCAACTCGTAAGGGCTTGGTTCGATAAAGACGATCGCGCAGGATGCGCCGACCAGCCAAAGCAGCGCCCGCTGCAGCGCCAGCACGCCGGGTGCTGCCGTCATCGATGGAAGAAAGCCCTCGGCTGTCGCCGCATACGCCATCACACACTCGCAAACTTACGCAACGCAACCCGTACGCAGCTACCCCGGGCGTCTAGAGCCTTTTCCGTTCCGATTGAATCGGAACGGGGCTCTATTTCTTTGTTTTGACGCGTTTTCTTCGCGCGAACCGGTATCCACTTCGCTGGAAAACGCTCTAATAGGCGTTCTCGTTCTTCGTCATCAGCGCCAGCGGCGTCTTGAGAAGAATGTAGAGATCGAACAGCACCGACCAGTTCTCGATGTAGTAGAGATCGAACTCGACGCGCTTCTGGATTTTCTCTTCGCTGTCGACTTCGCCGCGCCAGCCGTTGACCTGCGCCCAGCCGGTAATGCCCGGCTTGACGCGGTGGCGCGCGAAATAGCCGTCCACCGCTTCGTCGAACAGCCGGCTCTGCAATTTGCCCTGCACCGCGTGCGGACGCGGGCCGACCAGCGAGAGATTGCTTTTGAACACGACGTTGAAGAGCTGCGGCAATTCGTCAAGGCTGGTCTTGCGGATGAAGCGTCCGACGCGGGTGACGCGGCTGTCGTTCCGGGTCACAACCCGGGTGGCCAGCGGATCGGCCTGATCATGGTACAGCGAGCGAAACTTGAGGACGTCGATGCGCTCGTTGTTGAAGCCGAACCGCTTCTGGCGGAACAGCACCGGCCCCGGACTGTCGAGCTTGATCGCGAGCGCCACCAGCGCCATCAGCGGCGTCGCCAGCAGCAGAATGACGGCGCCGACGAAATGGTCGAACAGCCACTTCATCACCAGATCCCAATCGGTGATCGGCGCCTCGAAAACATCGAGGGTGGGGACCTTGCCGAGATAGGAATAGGAGCGGGGACGGAAGCGCAGCTTGTTGGTGTGAGCCGAAAGCCGGATGTCGACCGGCAGCACCCACAATTTCTTCAGCATGTCGAGAATCCGCGTCTCCGCCGAAATCGGCAGCGCGAACAGCACGAGGTCGACGCGGGTGCGGCGGGCGAATTCGACGATATCGTCGACCTTGCCGAGTTTTGGACTGCCGGCGCAGGTATCGAAGGCGCGACTGTCGTTGCGGTCATCGAACACGCCGAGGATCTCGATATCCGAATCGCACTGGGCCTTGAGCGCCTCGACCAGCTTCTCACCGGTTTCGTCCGAGCCGACCACGATGGTGCGGCGATCGAGCCGGCCGTCACGCGCCCAGCCGCGCACCAGCGCGCGAAGAAACAGCCGTTCGGCCATCAGCGCGGCCAGGCCGACAATGAAAAACGCCGCGAGCCAGAGCCGCGATACCTCGCCGCCGAGTTTGGCGAAGAACGATGCGCCGATGAACAGCAGGAACACGAATGCCCATGACGAAATCATCCGCGTCATCTGCCGCAGCTGTCCGCGAAACACCTGGACTTCGTAGATATCGGCGGCCTGGAAGCAGAGCACCGCGGTCGCGGTCATGCCGAAGATGGCGGCGATGTATTCCCAGTGAAAGCCGCTGAGGGGAACCACATATCCAACATAGAGCGCGATGCCGACGAGACCGACCAGGACAAAATCGGCGACGCGAACGGCGCCCGTGATCACGATCGGCGAATAGGCCTTGCGCACTTTCTGGTGGGTGACGATGAGTGCGGCCAGCGACAGCCGGAGGCGCCGTTCGGTTGCAGGGCGATCCGCCGTGACGGTCATTGCGGCGGCTGCCGCTGCATCCAACATCGAGCGAGCGTTGATCGGTTCCACTTTATCAAGTCCGTTCTTGCACAGGCATTCAGGCATGCGCGCGCCGGGGCGGAATTCCGCGCTTCCCGGCTTAGAGGACAAATCGGAAGAAACAGTTATCGCGGGTGAGAACGGTTAACGATTGGCAAAAGCGTCGTGATAGCCCGCCAGCACCCCGTCGACCATCGCATTCTGCGAAAAATGCAGGAAGATTCGTTCTCGGAGGGATTTTGCCCGAGCCAGTGCGGCCTCGGGATCATCCAGCGCGATCTCGATCGCGTCGGCCATCGCGCCCGCGATATTGGGGGCGAACAGTGCCTCGGTATGCGGTCCGAAAATTTCCGGGATGCCTCCGATATTCGCGGCGACCATCGGAATTCCGGCCGCCGCCGCCTCGATCACGACATAGGGCATCGAATCCCCGCGCGACGGAACAACCAGGACGTTGCCTTTCGAGAAACCGTATCGCGCCTTGACGTGACCGATGAAGCGGACCGCCTCGGTGAGGCCGAGCTTTTCGATCTGAGCCTTGAGAGCCTCGAGTTCCTCGCCATCGCCTGCCAGCGTCAGCGTGACCGGTTTACCGTC
>DATHHQ010000683.1:0-2334 GCA_035490095.1 Bradyrhizobium sp. | reverse complement strand
CGTTTTCACGCGGTGTACTGGCCGGCGTTCCTGATGTCGGCGGGCATTCCGCTGCAGAAGCGCGTCTACGCCCATGGCTTTCTGTTCAACAAGGGCGAGAAGATGTCGAAGTCGGTCGGCAACGTCGTCGATCCATTCAACCTCGCCAATCAATACGGCGTCGATCAGATGCGTTACTTCTTCCTGCGCGAGGTGCCGTTCGGGCAGGACGGCAGCTATAATCACGAAGCCATTGTTGCGCGCATCAATGCCGACCTCGCCAATGATCTCGGCAATCTGGCGCAACGCTCGCTGTCGATGATCGCGAAGCAGTATGAGGGCGTGTTGCCCGAGCCCGGCGCCTTCAGCGACACCGACACGGCGATCCTGGCGCAGGCCGATGGCATGATCGCGCTTGCACGAACGGCGATGGCGACGCAGCAAATCCATCATTGGCTGAATGCGGTCTGGGCCGTTGTGGCGGAAGCCAACCGCTATTTCGCCGGCGAGGCACCGTGGGCATTGGCGAAGACAGATCCGCAGCGCCAGCGAACCGTGTTGTACGTAACCGCCGAAGTGGTCCGCCAGGTCGCCATTCTGGCGCAGCCGGCGATGCCCGATTGCTCGGCAAGGCTGCTCGACATCCTCGGCATTCCGGCCGACCAGCGCGATTTCGCAGGCTTGGGCGGCGCTGCCCGCATCAAGCCAGGCACCGCGCTGCCGGCGCCAACCGGAATTTTTCCGCGCTATATCGAACCGACCGCTGCCTGAACGGTTGGAAAAACGATGCTTGTCGACAGCCACTGCCATCTCGATTTTCCGGATTTCGCCGATGACCTTGACGCCATCGTGGCGAGGGCCGCGGCCGCAGGCATTGGGCGCATCGTCACCATCTCGACGCGGGTGAGGCGCCTTGGCGGGTTGCTGGCAATCGCAGAGCGATTTCCAAACGTCTATTGCTCGGTCGGCACCCATCCGCATCACGCCGACGAGGAAGACGGGATTGCCGCTGACGAACTGGTCGAGCTGACGGATCATCCCAGGGTGGTGGCGCTGGGCGAGGCCGGGCTGGATAATTTTTACCAGCACGGCTCACGTGAAGCGCAAGAGCGCGGCTTTCGCGCGCACATCGCGGCCGCGCGCGCGACCGGCCTGCCGCTGGTCATCCATACCCGCGACGCCGACGACGACTGCGGCCGTATCCTCGAAGATGAAATGACAAAAGGATCGTTTCGCGCGGTGCTGCATTGCTATACCGGCGGGCGTGAGCTGGCGATGAAAGCGATCTCCTTGGGTCTTTCGATTTCATTCACGGGGATTCTGACCTTCAGGAAATCGCAAGCCTTGCGCGATCTCGCGGCCGAGCTTCCAGCCGACCGCATCATGGTCGAAACCGATTCACCCTATCTGGCGCCCGGGAAATTCCGCGGCAAACGCAACGAGCCCTCCTACGTGGTTGAAGTTGCCAAGGTGCTGGCGGAAACGCGCGCGGTCTCGTTTGAGGAGATTTCGCGCCAGACCACGGAGAATTTCTTCCGGCTGTTCTCCAAAGTGCCGCCTGCGGAAGCGACGGCATGACGCTGACGCTGACAGTTCTCGGTTGCGGATCCTCGGCCGGCGTGCCGCGTCCCGCGCTCGGCTGGGGCGCCTGCGATCCCAATAATCCGAAAAACCGCCGCCGCCGTTGCTCACTGCTCGTCGAGCGGGCTGGCGACCGCGGGGTCACGCGGATCGTGATCGATACCTCGCCCGACCTGCGCGAACAGCTGATCGACGCCAGTGTCGATCACATCGATGCGGTGTTTCTGACGCATGAGCACGCCGATCAAACCCATGGGATCGACGATCTTCGCTCTGTCGTGCTGCACCAGCGCAGGCGCATTCCGGTCTATCTGAACCAATCGACCGCGGATCATATCCTGCTGCGATTTTCATACTGCTTTGTGGCGCCCCCAGGCAGCGACTATCCGCCAATCCTGGACAATCACGCCATCGAAGCCGGCGAAAGCCGCACCATCGAAGGGAAGGGCGGTGCGGTCGCGCTTTCGGCATTCATCCTGCAGCATGGTAATATCCCGGCGCTCGGGTACCGGATCGCCGATGCCGCCTATACGCCTGACGTCAGCGACATCGCGCCCGAGAGCTGGCCTTACCTGCAAAATCTCGATCTATGGATCATCGACGGGCTGCGCTATGCCGGGCATCCCAGCCACTTCAGCGTCAGCGATGCGCTGTCATGGATCGACCGCTTCAAGCCGCGCCGGGCTGTTATCACCAACATGCACTCCGATCTGGATTATGAGGTGCTGCGTCTTAGCCTGCCGCCGACCATCGTCCCGGCCTATGACGGCATGC
>DATHHQ010000682.1:0-4553 GCA_035490095.1 Bradyrhizobium sp. | reverse complement strand
CTGAACATCAAGGACATCTCGATCAAGATGCAGGGCGAAGGCCCCAAGCGCATGGTCGTGAAGAAACAGGGCCCGGGCGTCGTCACCGCCGGCGATATCCAGACCGTCGGCGATGTCGTGGTGCTCAATCCGGATCTGCAGATCTGCACGCTCGACGAGGGCGCTGAAATCCGCATGGAATTCACCGTCGCTGCCGGCAAGGGCTACGTCGCCGCCGAGCGTAACCGTCCCGAAGACGCGCCGATCGGCCTGATCCCGGTCGACAGCCTGTTCTCCCCGGTGCGCAAGGTGTCGTACAAGGTCGAGAACACCCGCGAGGGCCAGATCCTCGATTACGACAAGCTGACCATGACCATCGAGACCAACGGCGCGATCAGCCCGGACGACGCGGTGGCCTATGCCGCGCGCATCCTGCAGGATCAGCTCAACGTGTTCGTGAACTTCGAAGAGCCGCGCAAGGAAGTGGCGCAGGAGATCATTCCCGATCTCGCGTTCAACCCCGCATTCCTCAAGAAGGTCGACGAGCTCGAACTGTCGGTGCGTTCGGCAAACTGTCTGAAGAACGACAACATCGTCTATATCGGCGACCTCGTGCAGAAGTCGGAAGCGGAAATGCTCCGCACCCCGAACTTCGGCCGCAAGTCGCTGAACGAGATCAAGGAAGTGCTGGCCCAGATGGGTCTGCATCTCGGCATGGAAGTGCCGGGTTGGCCGCCCGAAAATATCGACGAGTTGGCCAAGCGCTTCGAGGATCATTACTGATTGAACGATAATCGTGGTGGCCGGGCCTTTCCCGGCCATTGCCTTTTCGGGCGAACGCAGGCGGCCCACCTGAGCAACGTGTCCGACGAGCCGTCGCGACCGAACAAGTATTGAGGAATATACCATGCGTCACGGCAAGGTTCATCGGAAGCTCAACCGCACCGCCGAGCATCGGCGTGCGATGTTCGCCAACATGTGCGCGGCGCTGATCAAGCACGAGCAGATCGTCACCACCCTGCCGAAGGCGAAGGAGCTGCGCCCGATCGTGGAAAAGCTGGTGACGCTCGGCAAGAAGGGCGGCCTCGCCATGCGCCGGCAGGCGATCTCCGAGATGCGCGATCTCGATCAGACCAGGAAATTGTTCGATGTGATCGCCGCCCGCTACAAGGACCGCCAGGGCGGCTATACCCGCATCATCAAGGCCGGCTTTCGCTACGGCGACAACGCGCCGATGGCGGTGATCGAATTCGTCGACCGCGATGTCGATGCCAAGGGCCTCGATTCGGGGCCGGTACAGGAAAAGGCCGCGGAAGCCGCGTAAGTTTCATTCCTGAATCTTAATTTAAGAAGCGGCGCCCCGAGCGCCGCTTTTTTATTTGGCAGCCGACCCGCAGGATCGTCGATTGCGTTCGCACCCGGCGCTCCCGATATCTCCGTCATCAACGATGGAGATACCTCATGAACATCGATCTCAAGGGCAAGACGGCGCTGGTGACCGGCTCGACCTCCGGCATCGGCCACGCCATCGCCAAGGGCCTCGCTGTCGCCGGGGCGAATGTCGTGGTCAACGGCCGGACGCAAGGCAAGGTCGACGCCGCGGTGGCTGCGATTGCCAAGGCCGCGCCCGGCGGCAAGATCGCGGGCGTCGCTGCCGACGTCTCGACCGCCACGGGATGCCAAACGCTGGTAGAGACGCTGCCGGACGTGGATATCCTGATCAACAATGCCGGGATATTCGAGCCCAAAGCTTTCTTCGATATTGCCGACGAGGACTGGAGCCGCTTCTTCGAGGTCAATGTGATGTCGGGCGTGCGGCTGGCGCGCGCCTACATGCCGGGCATGCTGAAGCGCAATTGGGGTCGCATCGTTTTCATCTCCTCCGAATCCGCGCTGAACATTCCGGCCGAAATGATCCACTACGGCACCACCAAGACAGCGCAGCTTGCGGTATCGCGCGGCCTCGCCGAGATGACCAAGGGCACCGCGGTGACCGTCAATTCGGTGCTGCCGGGGCCGACGATGTCGGAAGGCGTGGAGACCTTCGTGAAGAAACTCGCCAAGCAGAACGGCCAATCGGTGGACGAGGCGGCGTCGCAGTTCGTCAAACAGTTTCGCCCCACCTCGCTGCTGCAGCGCTTTGCGACCGTCGAGGAGATCGCCAACATGGTGGTCTATATCTCTTCAAAGGAGGCGTCGGCGACCAATGGCGCGGCACTGCGCGCCGAGGGCGGTATCGTCCAGACCATTGCGTGAGGTGTCCGATGTCGGCTTATGTCATCTCCGAAGTTGACGTGCGCGACCCGGCGGGTTTCGAGACCTACCGCACCATTGCGGCAAAAGCGATCGCGCAATATGGCGGGCGCTATCTGGTCCGCGGCGGCGCCGCAAGCATCGCCGAAGGCGGCCCGCCGCCGAAGAACATCATCGTCGTCGAGTTTCCCTCGATGGAAAAACTGCGCCAATGGTATGCGTCGCCCGAATACGCCGAAGCGCTCAAGGCGCGGCAGACAGCGCTGGACCGCCGCCTGATTTTTATCGAGGGTGTAGCGGCGGTGTGAGTCTAAGACCGTAGCAAGGGTGGGCAAAGCGACCTGTCCGCCGTAGCTCGAAGAGCGAAGGCGGAAGCGTGCCCACCATTTAAAACTTCGGTTTGGTTAGATGGTGATGGTGGGCACGGCGCAGAGCGCCTTTGCCCACCCTACGGCCTATGCATTTGGGCCGAAGCTCTACCAGCCTTCCAGCACGATCTTGCCGCGCGACGTGCCGGACTCGAGCAACGCATGCGCCCGTTTCAGGTTGGTCGCGTTGATGGTGCCAAAGGTCTGGTCGAGCGTGGTACGCAGCACGCCCTTGTTGATGAGGTCGGCGACGTCGTTGAGCAGGGCATGCTGGCCGATCATGTCCGGTGTCTGGAACGAAGAGCGGGTAAACATCGACTCCCAGTGAATGGAGACGGCCTTGCCCTTGAAAACACTGACGTTGAATTCGCCGGGATCGTCGATCAATCCGAACTTCCCCTGCGGGGCGATGATATCCGCCAGCGCCTTGTAGTGCTGGTCGGTGTTGGTCAGGCTTGCGATCAGTGCCACCGGCGGCAATTTCAGCTTTTCGATCTGCTCCTTCATCGGCTTGGAATGATCGATGACGGCATGCGCGCCGAGATCGAGACACCACTTCTGCGATTCGGGCCGGGACGCCGTCGCCACCACCGTCAGCCCGGTGAGGCGCCGGGCCAACTGGACCAGGATCGAGCCGACGCCGCCAGCCCCGCCGATGATCAGCAGCGTGCGTGGATCGACGCTTCTGCCGGGCACGGCGCCGAGACGGTCGAACAGCAATTCCCATGCGGTGATCGAGGTCAGCGGCAGTGCCGCGGCTTGCGCGAATGACAGCGTCTTCGGCTTGGCGCCGACGATGCGCTCATCCACCAGATGAAATTCCGAATTGGTGCCCTGGCGCTGGATCGAGCCGGCATAGAAAACCTCGTCGCCGGCCTTGAACAGCGTTACTTCGGGTCCGACGGCATCGACGATCCCTGCGGCGTCGTAGCCCAGGATCTTGGTTTCGCCTTCGGGCGGGGCGGCGCGCTTGCGGACCTTGTAATCGACCGGATTGGCGGAAATCGCCTTCACGGCGATGCGGATGTCGCGACCTCGCGGTTCCGGTTTGGCGGTCTCGAAGTCGATCAGCGCGTCTGCGTCGTCGACGGGAAGCGATTTTTTGTATCCGACGGCTTTCATGCCTGTTGTCTCCGGTCTGATGGGCCCAATCGTGAAAACGCTCGCCGCCTAATTGTCGGTCTGGCGCAATTTTGGCAAGTACTGTAAATTCAGGGATATAGTCCCTGTTTGGATACTATTGGAAAAGCCCCCATGAAACGGCGGAATTTTGCCCACCGGCCGGGTTGCGCGGTTGAGGCGACGCTCGATCTGATCGATGGCAAGTGGAAAGGCGTCATCCTCTATCACCTGCAGGATGGCACCCAGCGCTTCGGCGAGTTGCGGCGGCGGATGCCCGGCATTACCCAGCGCATGCTGACCAAGCAGCTCCGCGCGCTTGAGGATGACCGTCTGGTGATCCGCAAGGTCTATGCCGAGGTTCCGCCCCGTGTCGAATATCGCCTGTCGGAGACCGGTGAAAGCCTGCGTCCGGTGATCGATATCCTGAAAGCCTGGGGCGAAAGCCATCAGGAAAAGCTATCCTGCGCGCCAGTTTCGGACACCGTAACCGGCCCCAGCCGCGCCGCCTGATCGGGGCATTAGTCGGTCCGGGTTTCTCTTCTCTCACCCTTGCGTCGCGCTTATATCTGAAGCGACGAATTCAGGATTTGCCGTATGAAGTTTATCCGTACGTTGGCCGTGATCTGCTTGTCCGCGACGGCCGCAGTGTCAGCCGTTGCGCAGGACCGGCGGGTGCCGACCTCGCCAGCCGAGGTCAAGCTCTCCTACGCGCCGATCGTGCAGCGCGTGCAACCGGCGGTGGTCAACGTCTACGCCGCCAAGGTGGTGCAAAACCGCAATCCGCTGCTCGACGATCCGATCTTCCGCCGTTTCTTCGGCGTGCCCGGGCAG
>DATHHQ010000681.1:0-3067 GCA_035490095.1 Bradyrhizobium sp. | reverse complement strand
GAGAAACGTTACGACGGTCGTGGGCGACGTGTCGCGCTTGGAAGATCTGGACCGGCTCTATGCCGTCGTGAAAGAGAAACATGGTCACATCGACATTCTCTTCGCGAACGCGGGCGCGGGGACAATCGCACCGCTCGCGGTGGCGACTGAGGCCCATTTTGACCAGACCTTTGACGTGAACGTGAAGGGAGTGTTCTTTACGGTGCAGAAGGCCCTTCCCCTCTTCAAAGACGGGAGCTCGATTATCCTCACCTCTTCGGTCTCGAACGTGATGGGGCTCCCAGGGTTTACCGCCTACGCCGCGAGTAAGGCGGCTGTGCGCAACTTCGCGCGCGGCTGGGCTCTGGAATTGAAAGACCGCAAGATCCGTGTGAATTGTATGAGCCCCGGAGCAATCGATACCCCGGCCTTAGCGACGACGACGGGCCTTACCGCTGAACAGGTCGAGCAAGCGGTCGCACAGTTCACCACGCAGATCCCAATGGGTCGCAGAGGCATGCCCGAGGAAATCGCGGCAGCAGTCGCGTTCCTTGCTTCCGATGAAAGTTCATATGTCACCGGCGTGGATCTCGCCGTCGACGGAGGCATGGCGCAGGTCTGACCCCGGCGTCAACACAAGATCGGAGAAGCACTATGACATACGCAATTGTCGGCTTCGGCAAGATTGGCCACGCTCTCGCCAAGGCATTTGGCCGCAAGGGCATCGAAGTGTCGGTCGCAACCACCCGCGACCCGGAAAGCTTTGCATCGGATGCGGCCGCTATCGGGTCCACGATCATTCCCAAAACACTGGCGGAGGCCGTCACGGCGGACATCATCTTCTTGGCTGTCCGTTTCGAGGCGCACCCGGAGGTCGCGAAGGCGCTCCCCACTTGGCAGGGGAAAATCATCGTCGATGTGACCAATGCCTACGGCGTGCCCCCTGAGGAACTGGGAGGACAGCCTTCTTCCAAGTTCGTCGCGCAGGCCTTCTCTGGTGCAAAACTGGTCAAGGGCTTCAATCACTTGATCGCTGCCACCCTTGACCAGGATCCGGCCGTACAGGGTGGCAGGAGAGTCGTGTTCCTGGCGAGCGACGATGACGCTGCCGCAGCGGAGATCGGTACGCTCGCGGAAAACCTCGGGTTCTCGCCAATCAAACTTGGCGGGCTTTCGGAAGGCGGGCTGCTTGTCCAGGCGCGCGGAAATAGCTGGGGGCGGCTGATCTTCAAGGATCTGGTCAAGTTCGACTGAAAGGCCGCGATCGCAGATGTCGCCGCAATTATCCAATTTTAAAGGGATCTATCCATGACTGCCGCGTTATTCGACCACTCGCTCGATCAGATCTTTCGTTCGGCACGCACCTTTAACGGCTGGGCCGATCGTCCCGTGGAGGACGCTACGGTGCGCGAGATCTATGACCTCATGAAGTGGGGCCCAACATCTGCGAACAGCAGCCCCGCGCGTTTCGTTTTGGTGCGTAGCGCCGACGGAAAGGCAACGCTTGCCGGACTGGCTGCGGAACCGAACAAGCCAAAAATTCTGAAGGCTCCCGTCACGGTCATCATCGGGCACGATTTGGATTTCGCCGGCGAGCTTCCAAAGCTTTTGCCTCACAACGCCGAGGTCATGCAGAAGTACTTTGCGGCACCCGAAGTGGCTGCGATGACGGCAATGCGGAATGGGACGCTGCAAGGTGCTTATCTCATCGTCGCTGCGCGGGCGTTGGGACTGGACTGCGGCCCCATGTCGGGCTTCGACAACGCTGGCGTGGATGAGGTATTTTTTTCCGGCACGCGAATCCAGTCGAACTTTATCTGCAGCATTGGCCACGGCGATCCAGCTTCCGTGTTTCCGCGCAATCCTCGCCTCAGTTTTGAGGAGGCGGGTCGCTGGGCCTAACCGTGGAGTAGATCGGACACGATCCGATCCAAGCGAAATGGAGAAATACTATGAGCACCGAGAAGAACGTCCAGACCGTGAAGGACTTCTTTGCCGCGATCGGCCGCGGCGACAGGGAGAATCTGTTGGCGCTCGTCGCCGAAGACATCGAGTGGATCATTCCGGGCGAGGACTGGCCGCTGGCCGGCACACGCCGCGGGCACGCGGGATTGGCGGATTTGCTTGAGACGGCATCCAAGACGATGGAAACGTCCACAGAGCCCCGCGAATACGTAGCGCAGGGAGACCGGGTTCTGGTCGTCGGCGTCGCGACGGGAAAAATCAAAGCCACGAATAAGCCGTTCAAGGACGACTGGGTCTTCGCCATCACCGTTCGAAACGGCAAGGTGACAAAGATCCGGGAGTATATCGACACGCAGGCGCTGGCGCGGGCCTCGCAGATGGACTCGTCCGGGCCGGCGTAGCGCTGGCCATCTGCGGCCATCGAACCGGCGTAGACGGTGGATCAGCCGTGGATCGCCCCGTCGCGCGCCGCGCTCGTCGAATGCCCCACCATTAAGGAGATCCCGATGTACGACCAATCCAAGCAATCCGAGTTGATCCGGTTCGCACGCGTCGATGCGGGGTCCACCGTCATCGACGTTTACCCAGGCGACGGCGACTGGACCCGTCTCTTCTCCGACATCGTGGGACCCGAAGGACGGGTCTACAGCTTCGTGCCCGCCGAAGTCGCCCACTTCAAGAACGATCCGGTCGGCCGCATGCGGGTGCTTGCGAAGGAGCCGGGCCGCAAGAACGTCGAAGCCGTCTCGGCGGACCTCGTGGCGATGCCGGAGGTTATGCAATCAGCAGATGTCCTGTGGCTGCACCTGTTTTATCACGATCTCCACACTGCGCTGATCCAGGCCAGGGGCGCGACGGCAGCCCAATTCAATCGAGCTGTCTACGAGCGGCTGAAGCCAGGCGGGTCCTACGTCATCGTAGACCACGCCGCCGCCGTCGGTGCGGGCACGAGCGCCGCCCAGTCGCTGCATCGGATCGACCCTGCGTCCGTCCGCGAGGAGGTGGAGGCGGCCGGCTTCGTACTGGCCGCGGAAAGCACCATGCTCGCGAACAAGGACGATCCGCACTCGATCAAGGTGTTCGACCCCTCGATCAAGGGCGAGACCGATCGCTTCGCCTATCG
>DATHHQ010000680.1:0-2470 GCA_035490095.1 Bradyrhizobium sp. | reverse complement strand
AGCCGCTGAACCCGGTGGAGAAGGGCGACGTGATCCGCGCGGTGGTCGGATATTCGCTGGCGGACGATGCCATCGGTCTGGCGCGCTTCCGCGAAAAATATGCGCCGTTGATGAGCGGCGACGCCGACCGCGCCGCCTTCGAGACCGCCAGCAAACCGGTCGCCGCCAACAGCGCCGAATTCGCCCTGATCGCCAAGATGGCCGCGAGCGTCGATACGCTCGAAGGATTCCTGCGCGAAATGAAGACGCGATTCCCGGACGCGACCGCGAGGGCGCCGGTATCGCCGGAAACGGTGAAGAGCGATCCGGTCTCGACCGGCGCCTTGCCGCGGATTATCGGATTGACGCGGGCCGACGCGGTAAGGTAGCGCGGCGCGCAGCCGTCATCCTCCGCAGCTTTGCATCGGTTCGCCCGTCACCGGCGACCAGCCGTCGGCCAGCACGAAGAAACGCCGCATTGTCGGCTTCGCCTGCGGACTGATCTTGGTCAAACCGGCCTGCAGGGCCCAGAACGGGATGACTTTTGTTCGAATCGTCATCCCGTTCTATTTTTTTGTTTGAGCATGATCTTTCGGAAAACCGGTACCCACCCCGCATCAAGTGCGGGGCAGGCTTTTTCTGGATCATGCTCTAGTATTACACCGGCAACTTCCGCTTCTGGTGTGCCCGGCCCTTGATTGCGGATGCCTCGCTGTGCCCCGCGATCACTCGCACTCCCTCGTCAATCCGGGCGATCACGTTGTCCGCCGTGCAGCCCTGCAGGAAAGCGATGCCGTTCTTGCGGCAAGCCGCCAGGATGCGGTCGCGCGCCGTCTGCATTTCCAGTGGGTAAGGCTCGCGTGGAATCGTGAGGTAGCCGAGCGAAAGACTTAAGTCGCCCGGGCCGATCTCGGCAAATCCCAGCCCTGGCACCGCGAGGATCTCTTCGCAATTGGCGACGCCTTCGGGGCTTTCCAGCTTCACCCCCAGCAACAGTTCACCTTTCGGATTAAGCGGCCAGGGATCGCAGCGCTCCAGGTATTCTTCGGTCGACAGGTCCCAGATCGGCGCCGCAGTGGTTTCTGATCCGCGCCCCCGCGTGCCGACACCCAGCAGCTTGCGACCGGCGGAGTCGGTCCCGCCGTCCTTCGCTCGTATCGCTCCCTCCATCCGTGCCATCGGCGACGGGATCGCGGGATCGACGCCAATCGTGTTGTGCGGATAGCGGCAGGATTCCACGAACGCCCGCACCGCGTCGGCGGTTTCCGCCTGGCACAGCAGGATGCCATGCACCCCGCGGCCGAGGATCTGGCGGAACTGCCAGGCGTTGTAACGCACATGCGCGGCGTCGATTCCATTCACCGGTGCCTCGACGATCACCGTCGGCGTGCGGTGCCCCGACCGTGTCGGCCCAGCGTCGACCATGCCGCGCATGTATTCGGCAAGGCCGGCCATGTCGAAGCAGCCGTGCTCCATGCCGATATTCATGTAGTCGGCCCAGGTACCAGCATCGATGCGACCCTGCGCATGGGTCAGCACATGGCCGCTATGCGGACCGTCATAATAGATCGCCTGATCCTGCTCCAAGAGTTCGACGCAGCGACTGATCCGCTTATCCATGAATGGTCTACTCCGACGGTTTCTGTCGATGCCGGAGGAAGGCTAGCATGGTGCCGCGCCACCGCGCGATAGGGGAAGATGATCCGATGGCCAACGATTATCGGCCGCCCCTAACGCTTCTGGAGTGCCGTTGCAATTTCGTTGATGCTCGATATGGCCTTCCCAATCGGAGTGAAAGGACTATCCCCGGAGGAACAACTGGTTTGCGTGTACGCGTTCACAACGAACGACCGGCACCGTAACGGCAAATCGTTTCATTCGAATCCCCGTGTCGTCGCACAGGAAGATTCCGCGATCGCCTGGGCCATGATCAGCCATAATACCACTCATCCCATTTAATTTGATTTATTCTATTAATTCTGATTTAATTCGAGGGGGGCGTCGCATTTAACCAAGCGAGGCTTGCCGTTATGGAGCTGCCGAAGCCAATTGACGTTGCTCCCAGGAACGGGGATTTCATTATCCTGCAGGACGCATGTTCGTGGGAGTTGGGACGCTGGGATAAAGAGGTCAACGGGTGGGTTCAACCCGACGGAACACCTGTCCGAATTTCTCCAACACACTGGACACGGGCCGCCGATGACGTTGCTGGTGCGACCGATCGTGAACATTTGCTGTTTCTTACCGGCCCTCTCCCAGACGACGAAACAGAACAAACACAGAAGCGGCCTCTCACGCGTTTGATCCTGGCTTCGGTGGCTGTAATTTTCTGCATCGGCGGATTTGTCTTTTGGATTGGATCCGAAGGTTCGAACTCTGATAACCCGGCAGCCGACTCTCGAGAACGAGATCGAGCGTCTGTCGCTGTCGGTGGTCTCACTGACGCCCGCGAGCGCGAAAATGCCGCACAGGCACTGGAGGCCAAGCAAAT
>DATHHQ010000679.1:0-6033 GCA_035490095.1 Bradyrhizobium sp. | reverse complement strand
TGAATTGCGCGTTGCCGACCTGGCCTGGCGTCGCGCCCGGCGTTAGCTGCACGCTGAGCGCGCCATCGCAATTGGCGCCCTTTGCTTCGTCCAGCATCGCACTCAACGATTTTTCCTTGGCCTGCGAGCGTTTCACGACGGCCACGCAGCTGCCTCGGCCATTGCCGTCGTTGAGCTTGATCGCGGTTCTCGGATCGAGCGGCCGGTCGATCGCCTCGAGTGCCGTCGCTTCCTTGTACTTCGCGCCCACCGATACAATCGAGCCTGCCCGATAGATGTAATAGAGGTGCTGATCTCCGACGATGGTTGGCGCGCCGTATTTATCCATGACCTGCTTGATCATATCGGCTTTGGACGGCTGCTGATCCTGCGCAAAGGTGAGGTTTCGGGCGATGAAATAAGCGCGGTTGGCGCTCGCCGGCGAGGAGAAGCTGCTCGAAAGCACTTCGCCTGTTTGTTTCGGGCCGCCGGGAAAGCTGAAGATCAGCGCCGCGATATAGCTGGTAGCCGTGCCGCCAAATTTCTGCTGCTGGATGTCGGTCTTGGTATCGAGGCGCCCCTTGAAAGCCGATTCAAAGCTCGCCCGTGCGGAGTCCGCCGTGGAGTCGGTGGAGATACCCAGAATATCCGGGCGCAGTTTTGCCGCGAAGGCGGACTCGGGTGTCTTCGGCTTGATGTCGTAGGCCAGGGAAGCTTCGGGCAGGGCTGCCGGACTCATGGCAAGAATGACGACCAAAGCGCGGCGAAGCATGAACCACCTAAAAACCAAATGAAAACCCAATGAGAAAGATTACGCCGAATTTTGATCGGCGATGTCAACATCGCGGGGCGATGCACTGCGGACGGGCACAACCCGCACCGCCGCCGGTATTAATGTTATCCCCGGTAACGCTTTGATCCGGTTGGCTTTGCCTTGCCACCGCCATAACGCTAGGGTATCGCCGCCGCCACAGGGATAAAGTATATGGTACCGTCCGGATTTGGCGCGGCTCATCAGGGATGGGATATCTTTAAGTGTCTGAATTATTTGACGAAGTTGACGAAGACGTCCGTCGCGATCAGCTCAAGAAGCTGTGGGACCAGTATTCGATCTATATCGTCGCCGGCGCGCTGCTGATCATCGCTTCGGTCGGCGGCTGGCGCGGCTATCAGTATCTGGAGGCCAAGAAGGCGGCCGAGGCCGGTGCGGCCTTCGACAAGGCGTCGGAACTCTCCGAGCAGAGCAAGCATGCCGAGGCCGAATCGGCCTTTACTGACCTCGCTGCGAAGGCGCCATCGGGATATCGCATGCTGGCGCGATTGCGCGCCGCGGCGGAAGCCGCCAGCCGCGATCCCCAGGCGGCCGTGAAACTCTACGACGACATATCCGCCGATCGCAGCATCGGCGCGCCGGAGCAGGATCTGGCCAAGGTCCGCGCCGCCGCCCTGTTGATGGAGACAGCAAGCTATCCCAACATGCTGGCGCGCCTTGAGCCTGTCACCGCATCGGGGTCGACCTTTCGCCATACCGCGCGCGAACTGCTGGCGCTGTCGGCATGGCGTGCCAACGACGCGGCGGCGGCGCGGCAGTGGCTTGATGTGATTGCCAACGACGGCGAGACGCCGCCAAGCCTGCGCTCGCGCGCCGAAGCGCTGCAGGCGTTGCTTCCGCCGGTTGCGAAAAGCTGACGGCGGGAAAACAGGTGAGTGAGAAATCGACCATGCGCCGCTCGCAACGTCTGATCGCCGCCACTGTCCTCATCGCGCTGTCGGGCGCGCTGGGTGGCTGCAGCAGTGGCGGCAATTTCGACCCGTCCGATCTGCTGGACTTTCTAGACACCAAGAAAAAACTGCCGGGCGAACGCAAGCCGGTTTTCCCTGATGGCGTCCCCGGCCTCGAGCAGGGCGTGCCGAAGGAATTGTACAAGGGCTCCCGGCAGGAACAAATCGATCAGAATGCGCAGGCTGCGGCGGCCGCCTCGGCGCCGGCCCCCGAGGACGCGAAATCAAAACGCGGCGCCAAGGGCAAGGGCAAGCAGCCCGCGGCCAGCAGGGCTCCCGCACCGGACGCAGCAGCACAGGACACTGCCGCCGCGCCGGATCCCGATGCGGCGTCCGAGGAAGAGGGCGGCACCGCCGCGGCGCCACCGGCTCCCAAGGCCAAGAAAATCGTCAGGCGGCGCACCACCGCGCCTCCGCCCGATCAGCCGGCCGCGCAATCGGCGCCAGCAGCGCGATCGCAGTCTTCTGCTTCGCCATTCCCGGCACCGATGCCGAGCGGCACCTTCACGCGCTGATATTTCGTTTTTCAGCTCATTGACATGCGCGCGGATTCAACAATCTGCGCGTATTCTTATCGCAAAACCGCTAAGGCGCGCACGGATCGCTTATGTCCTTCACGATTGCCATTATCGGCCGCCCCAATGTCGGAAAATCGACGCTGTTCAATCGGCTGGTCGGGCAGAAGCTTGCGCTGGTCGACGACGAACCCGGCGTCACCCGCGACCGCAGGGAAGGCGAGGGACGTCTCGGCGATCTCGAATTCACGCTCATCGACACTGCGGGCCTCGACGAGGGCGCCAAGGGCTCGCTGACCGCGCGAATGCAGGAGCAGACCGAGGTTGCGATCGGACTTGCCGACGCGTTGATGTTCGTGATCGATGCACGCGCCGGCCTCACGCCGAACGATCGCGCCTTTGCCGATTTCGCGCGACGCGCCAACAAGCCGGTGGTGCTGGTCGCCAACAAGAGCGAAGGCAAGCAGGGCGACGCCGGCGCGATGGAATCCTACGCGCTGGGCCTGGGCGACCCGATCCAGATCTCGGCCGAGCATGGCGAGGGCCTGAGCGATCTCTACGATTCCCTGCGCGCACTGATGCCCGAGCCGGTCGACGAGCCGGAGGAGTTCGACGACGACGAGGTCATCGAGCTTGAAGATCTCGCCAAGCGGCCGATCCGGGTGGCCATCGTCGGCCGCCCCAATGCCGGCAAGTCCACGCTGATCAATCATCTGCTCGGCGAGGAACGGCTGTTGACCAGCGCCGAGGCCGGCACCACCCGCGATTCCATTTCCGTCGAGGTCACCTGGCAGGGCCGGGATTTTCGCGTGTTCGACACCGCCGGATTGCGGCGGCGTTCGCGGATCGAGGAGAAGCTGGAAAAGCTCTCGGTGTCGGATGCGCTGCGCGCCATCCGTTTCGCCGAAGTCGTGGTGCTGATGATGGACGCGCAGAACAAGTTCGAGGAGCAGGACCTGCGCATCGCCGACCTGATCGAGCGCGAGGGCCGCGCGCTGGTGATCGCGGTCAACAAATGGGACTTGATGGGACGACAGTCGAGCCTGATCTCGGCGTTGCGTACCGATGCCGATCATCTGCTGCCGCAGGTCAAGGGCATGCCGATCGTCGCGGTGTCCGGCCTGATGGGCGAGGGCATCGACCGGCTGATGAGCGCGATCGAAGAGGCCTACGCGGTCTGGAACAGGCGGGTGCCGACGGCATCGCTCAATCGCTGGTTCGAACAGGCGGTGGATGCCAACCCGCCGCCGGCGGTGTCGGGGCGGCGGCTGAAACTGAATTACATCACGCAGGCCAAGGCGCGGCCGCCGAGTTTCATCCTGTTCTGCTCGCGCGCGGACGCGGTGCCGCAATCCTACCTTCGCTATCTCGTCAACTCGTTGCGCGAATTTTTCGAACTCCCGGGCACGCCGGTGCGGATCGCGCTGCGCGAGAAGGCCAATCCGTTCGCCCACAAGCGCAAGCGGCCATCCTGAGTGACCTGTAGACGGCCTCCAAACTCCCGATCTGACACCGTTCTTGTCCCGTGCAAGTTCGGGAACAAGAACACTAGCGGAAGCGCGAACGGCCCGATAATCGCAGCAATCCACGCCCAGCCCGCGCCTAGAGCGGGATGACTTTTCTTCGAATCGTCATCCCGCTCTAGGCCTCGCAGCCGGACCGCAGGTTCAATGCGTTGAGGAAGCGATCGAACGCGTTTGGCCGACACGGCGTAACATCCATAGCGGGCTTCGAGCGATATGTATTCGCGACTGTGTTGGTATCTGTGGTCGTGGGCCTGGTGTTGGGCCTTGGTTTAGAATCTGGGATCTTGGGTCTTGGCTTGGGACGTACGACAGCGACCTTCTCGGTCTTGGCGTCGTGCTGATTGCCACTGACAATCTTGCCAGCCTCTTTTGAAATGACAGGTATTGAATCCGCTAGCGGCGTCAGCTCAAATGAAATCGGCTGAGTTGGTAATTCGTTTTGGAAGTAGGGAATTTCGAGCCGGACTGCCTTCAAAGTGTCCCGTGAATCGCTTACGCCGACGGTTGATTGGGTAGCCGGCTGATCGACGGCTTTCGCAACGCGCGATGGCGTCCCGCGCTCCATCGCGAACAGTGAGCCGACGCCGACAAGGATGACAGCCGCTCTCATCATGATCTAACGCTTTCCGAACGAAGATCCTGACCAAAACCAGGCGACAACAAGCGAACTGGTGCCAGTGAAACTCCAAGGTCCAATGGGGCAGCTTAGCAGCAGCAAACGAAATAGCCGGGACAAAGAGGAAGAAGATTTGGCAACAGGGTTAACGCGCGTCATTGGAACCGTTGGGCGAGAGCGTCGAGAATCGGGATCTGGCCCTTCGTGATCTTGTGGCGAGCTTCATCAACACTGAACCATTGCGCTCGATCGGCCTCGGGAAATTCCCGCATGAGCCCGGACTTCGGAGGCCACTCCATCGAGAACATGTTGCTGCGAAATGCAACGAGATCAAAATCGTTCTCGACGGCCCAAACTGAAATTACCTTTCTGCTGGGCTGTCTGAACGCGCCGAGCTCAATGAAGGGCCCGACTGGAACGAAGCCCGTCTCCTCCCCGAACTCTCGCTTCGCCGCGACCAGCGCTTCCTCCCCATCCTGATAAAGCCCCTTCGGTATCGACCAACTGCCGGCATCCTTCTTCGCCCAAAACGGTCCGCCGGGATGGATCAGCAGTAGTTCGATATTTGTGGCCGCGCGCCGAAATGCGATAATCCCCGCGCTCCGATTTGTCCTCGGCATATCAGTCGTCCCCACCGAGTTCGTTCCTCACCAATTCGCTGTCGCTTGCGCCCAAGCGGGGCGTCAACGGTGCGTGTAGGGGTTATCCAGATCGTGAGTAACGGCGCGCGCCTTGGCGCTGCCGTCAGTCCGGGCTGCAGAGAGTCTGGTCCAAAATCGCGAGTGGCTTATTCGTGACAAACAATACTGATTTCAGTGGTGGTTCCCTATCCTCAAGGGAGCAAACAGATGCGTCGGGTGCGCTATTCAAGTCGAGGCCCAAAGCGAAAGCCAAAGACAGCAACGACGGCGACAAAAAACAGGGCCGGCCCGGATGTCCTTCTTCGAGGATGACCATGGATCAGGCAGAGCAGCTCTCTGAACTCATCGGCGAGATCTATGATGCAGCGCTCGATCCCTCGCTGTGGAGCGGCGTGCTCGGCAAGGCCGGGCGTTTCGTCGGCGGCCCGGTGGCGGCAATCTTTTCCAAGAGCCCAACCGCCTTGACCGGCACTGTCTATTATCACTCCAGCGATATATCGGGTCCTTACCGTAAGCTCTATTTCAGCAAATACATAAAATTCGACCCCTTCACCACCGGCCAATACTTCTCTGATGTCGAGCAGCCGATGGCAGTGGCGGATATCATGCCTTACCAGGAGTTCCTGGAAACGCGGTTTTACAAGGAGTGGGTCCAGCCACAGGGCATGGTGGATGCCGTAACGGCGGTGCTCGATAAATCGGTGACCACCGCGGCAATGTTCGGGGTGTTTCGCTACCAAAGCGATGGTGTTGTCGACGACGAAGCGCGCCGGCGCATGCGCCTTATCGTTCCGCACATCCGCCGGGCGGTGCTGATCGGCAGACTTATCGATCTCAGGGCCGCGGATGCTGCGAGCCTCGCTGATATACTCGACGGCCTCAGCGCGGGAATGTGCCTTGTCGATGCGGGGGGACGCATCGTTCACGCCAATGCCGCCTGTCACATCATTCTCGACGCCGGCGACTTCCTGTCC
>DATHHQ010000678.1:0-7097 GCA_035490095.1 Bradyrhizobium sp. | reverse complement strand
GGCCCGCTTTGGAGCAGCGCGCGCAGGCGGTCCAGATCCAAAAGGCCGGAACCGGTTACGCCGCTCGTGCCGATCGCTTGGGTCGGAAACCGCCCACCTGCCAGCACCGAGACGTGCTCGATGGCCGAGACCAACAGCCGTTCGACCGGAGGGGCGGAATCGCGCCGCAGCCCAGGCGTCAGCGCCAGCGCATTCGCCTCGGTTCCACCTGACGTAAAGACCACGTTTCGAGGCAGGGCACCTACCGCGCGGGCGACCCCTGCCCTCGCTTCCTCGACCAGCCTGCGGGCGTGGCGGCCTTCGGCATGGACCGAGGACGGGTTGCCGTTTAGCTCCCACGCCGCAGCCATCGCCTCCCTGGCTTCACGGCGAAGCGGGGCGGTTGCATTCCAGTCGAGATAGATCCGATCGGGCATAGGCCGTCTTAGCACTTTTCCTCACGCGGCAAATCACTGCGCCGGCTGGGCCGTTCGCCCCGCCGGCAACGCCGGCTCCAAGGCGGCCACGCGCAATCCGAACAGCGGCCTCAGAAAGGCTATTCGCCTGACAATCTCATAGGTCAGCGCGCAGGCCGCCAGTGTGCCCGATATCACGATGCCCGCTTCCAGCCAGGCCGGAAGATCGCGGCCGTGCAATTCGTGCGCGATCATGATGATCGCGGTCTGATGGACGATGTAAAAGGGAAAGATCGCATCGGTCAGATATCGGCGCACAGCCGAGTCCGCCGTCAGCCAACGCTTGGCAAAGCCGAGGACGACGACGATACAAAGCCACTGATAGAAGCCATACGCGATCCCGCCATAGAGCTTCAGCCACAGCGATGGCGGGGTTGCCGACTCTCTGGTCCATCGCAAGGCGAGAAAGGCCAGAAAGAACACAGCTGCGAGCCCCAGCGCCAGCCAGCGCTGACGCTCGATCGCGCCCCAGAATTCGTCCGCGCGAGCGAGCAGAAAGCCGAGCAGGAAGACGGTTGCGAACAGCATGTGATTGTACCAGTCGCCGAACAACGCATGCGTGGAAGGAAAGCTCGGCAACACGGCCAGGCGGTAGGCCGCAAACACGACCGATGGCACAATAAGGAGCAGCACGCCCGACAGAGCGGTTGCGAGCCACCGTTCGATCCAGCCGACAAGCCCGGGGGCCGCCACCAGAACGACGCCAAGCGCCATGATGTAAATCCACAAATAGGCCACGAACCACAGATGGTTCCAGGTCGGCAGCAGGATGCAGGGGCCGGGACCGCAGAACTGCGGACCGAAGGCAAAATAGTGCCGCGTATAGAAATCAAGGAATCCGGCGGGATAGCCCAGACTTTCAAGAATCTGGTCATAGGCCTGCGGCGGCACGATCACGAGCATGCCGAAGATCAGAGGGATTAGCAGCCGCGTGGATCTTGAACGAAGAAGCGGCCCTATCCTGTATTTCTGCAACATGAATCGGGTCGCGGCGCCCGAGACCAGAAAAAGCAGCGCCAGCCGCCACGGATTGAGGACCAGCATCAGCGGCTCCAGCGCGGTGATGCGATGCACGCTTTTGATGTGGAACCCCCAGGACACGTACAGCATGCCGAGGTGGTAGAAAATCAGCAGCCCGAAGGCGCCGATCCGCACCCAATCGAGGTCGACGCGCCGCTCCGAGCTGTAAGGAACGAAATGCGGTGAATGTGATATGGTTTGTCGCTTCATGGCTCGATCTTTCGAATGCGCTGGCAACTTCATGAGTGACGTCAAGAATGCGCAAGCCAGACCCGGCGTCGAGCCGGTTTGGGACCAGAACCAGGCCGCCTGGGATGAGGCGAGAGCCCGTGGGACGAGCGGCAAGCTTGGCGGGATATCCGGTGCCGACTGGATATTCTATGGAGCGTTCGCAGCCGTCGCGCTCGGCATCGGGGTCGTCAACGCGCTCTCCAAGGCGCAAGACGTCGCCTGGCATGGCGGCAGCTATGACGCCGGCACGCCGCTGCTCTGGGAAATGACGAGCATCGCCGTGATCATTGTGCTCGCGCCCATGCTGTTCGTCTCCGTGCGACGGATGCGCCACGCGGCGGGTTGGCCGCGGCGCATCGGATTGGCGCTGGCGGCGATCGTGGTTTTCTCGGCGCTGCACATCGCCGGCATGGTGGGCCTTCGCAAGCTTGCGTTGTTCCTGGTTGGCGATTCCTACGATTTTCGCTTCTCGGTCGCGACCCTGATCTATGAATTCCGGAAAGACGTCGTCACCTGCTTCTTGATCGGCGGCGCGCTGTGGCTGATCGATGGTCGCCGTGAAGGGCAACAATCCCGGTCAGCCGTGAGCACAGGCCCGACAAACCTGCCGCCTGCGGCGCCCCACATGGTCTGGCTCCGCGACGGTTCGACGCGCATCCGGATCGAACCCCGCGACATCCTTTGGATCAGCTCGGCCGGAAATTACGTCGAATACCGCCTCGCAGACGGCACCAATCACCTCATCCGGGCAACCCTGGCGACCGAGGAAGCGCGACTGACACCGTTCAATATCGTGCGGGTGCACCGGACGCGGCTGGTCAATCTCACGCGCGTCAGCGGACTGAAGACCGGCGCGAACGGAGATTTCGAGCTGACGCTCGACACCGGTCAGGCGATTTCGGGCAGCCGCCGTTACCGCGGCGCCGTCACCTCGATCGAAGAGCTTGCCGCCAATCCCGCACCGGTTCCGAACGATAACCGCGCAGAGCCGTGATACCGCCCGCCACCCCGCGCCCTCCGGCCCCGGGTTGAGGAAATTTCCACTGGTACGGCAACGCCTTATTACGGGGTTTTAACCGGCATCCGAGAGCGCCCGGGTGCACAAAATCCTTGCTTTTTGCCCCTCGCCTCATGCTAGAACGCGGCCTCCAGTTTCACCGAGCGCCGTTCGCTTATGCCCAACGACGCCTGATCCGCCCCTTTATCTCTGCTGAGGCTTCATCTGCGAAACAGCCAGATGAAGCCGGCATAAAGGCGGTTGGTTTTGCCACGGGATCATCAAGGGATCATCGATGCCTGAAGTCATTTTTACCGGCCCCGCAGGCCGCCTCGAAGGTCGTTATCATCCCGCGAAGCAGAAGAACGCGCCGATCGCGATGGTGCTGCATCCGCATCCGCAGTTTCACGGCACCATGAATCACCAGATCATCTACCAGTGCTACTACGCGTTCGCGCATCGCGGATTTTCGGTGCTGCGCTTTAATTTCCGCGGCGTCGGCCGCAGCCAGGGATCGTTCGATCACGGCACCGGCGAACTCTCCGATGCCGCGTCGGCGCTCGACTGGGCGCAGACCATCAATCCGGAGGCGCGCGCCTGCTGGGTCGCCGGCTTCTCGTTCGGGGCGTGGATCGGCATGCAGCTGTTGATGCGCCGACCCGAGGTCGAGGGTTTCATCTCGATCGCACCGCCGGCCAATCTCTACGACTTCTCGTTCCTGGCGCCCTGCCCCTCCTCGGGCCTGATCGTGCATGGCGAGAAGGATGCCGTGGTGCCGCCCAAGGACGTCAACACCCTGGTCGAAAAACTGAAGACCCAAAAGGGCATCGTGATCGACCAGCAGATCATCCCCGGCGCCAACCACTTCTTCGACGGCAAGCTGCAGCCGCTGATGGAAACGGTGACCGGCTATCTCGACATGCGGCTCGCCAACGTTCGCTAGTCGGGCTCGCGCCCCGGACGCGGTGCATCACGAAGTGGTGCACCGCAGAGCCGGGTCAGGCTGCAGCGCGGGCCTGAAGTTTTGACAACCACGAATTCCGCCGGTCGAGGAAATCGCGCAGCAGCGCCGGATAATCCGCGCTGACCGCGGTGCGCACCGACGGCCGCGCGGCCAGGCTCTTGCGCCAGCGCTTGAGCTTCGGCTTTTCGGAAAGAATTCCGAAGTCGGCAATTTGGTCGAACACATCGAAATAGCGAAACGCCGGACCGAACACGGCGTCCACCAGCGAGAACTTCTCGCCGTCAAACCATGGCGAGGCCGCGACCCGCGCCTCGAGCCGCGCAAAGCGCTGCTCGAGTTGCGACGTTTTGGCTGCGAACGTTGCCTCGTCAGGCGCGGCGTAAAAACCCGCGATGTCGGCAAGAACAGCCGAGCCATACTCGATCCACGCGCGATGTTCGGCGCGCACCAAAGCATCCGTCGGGTGCAGCGGCTTCGGCTGCGTTTCTTCCAGGTATTCGAGAATAACGACCGACTCGAAGATCGCGGTGTCGCCAACCCCGAGGACCGGAGTCTTGCCGAGCGGAGAAATCGCCAGGAACCAGTCGGGCTTGTTGGCGAGATCGATATCGATCCGCTCGAAGGCAACACCCTTCTCGGTTAGCGCGATCACCGCGCGCTGCACATAGGGACACAGTTTGTGGCTGATCAGTTTTAGTTGCGCGGCCATGGCAGGATCTCACAGTTCGATGCACGTGCATTAATTTAAATGCCTCTGCATGAAACTGTCAAGATCGATGCAATTGCATCAACAATTTCTGATCACGGCCGGGCGATCTCACCGCCGGTCATCGGGATCGGGACGCCGGTGGTAGCGGGATAGCTGAGCGGCAGGCCCTTCAGGCCCCGCGCCGCCAGAAAGCCGAAGGCCTGCGCCTCGATGGCGTCGCCCGACCAGCCCAGCCCCTCGGCGGTCTCGACGGTGACCGGCGCCAGCCGCTCGCGCAGCATCCTCATCATGGTGAGATTGCGGGCGCCGCCGCCGGCCACGATCCAGTTCCGCGGCTCCTTCGGCAACAGCGGAGCGATCCGGGCGATGGCTTCGACCGTGAAGGCGGTCAGGGTGGCCGCGCCGTCGGCGGGCGACGTTGTGCGCAACTTCAGCGATGCGAAGTCGTTGCGGTCGAGCGATTTCGGGGGAAGCCGCGCGAAGAACGGATGGTCCAGCGCCCAGGTGACCCATGCCACATCCACAGCGCCCTGTGCGGCGATGCGGCCCTCGCAGTCGAACCGCTGACCCGTCATGCGGAGCACGAAATCGTCGAGCAGCGCGTTGCCCGGCCCGGTATCGCAGGCGATCAGGGTATCGGCGCCATCGATATAGGTGACGTTGGCGACGCCGCCGATATTGACCACGACGATCGGCCCTTCGCGCTCCAGCGACTGGGCGAGCGCGCGGTGATAGACCGGTACAAAGGGTGCGCCCTGCCCGCCGGCGGCGACATCGGCGGCGCGGAAATCGTGCATGACCGGGATATGAATGGCCTTGGCGAGCGCCATGGCATCGCCGATCTGCACGGTCATTTTTTGCTCGGGCCGATGCAGCACGGTCTGGCCGTGAAAGCCGACGATATCGACGTCTTCGCGGGAGATACGGTTCTGCGCGGTAAAGGCCGCCACCGCCTCCGCATGCGCGATCGTGACGGCGCGCTCGGCCTCGCGCAGGATGCCCGGCCGCGCATCGCGCTGCGGCAGGTCGACGGCCTCGGTCAGGGCCTGGCGCAGCAAGACGCGCTCGGCATCGCTATAGGGCCT
The DNA here is from genome assembly GCA_035490095.1 of Bradyrhizobium sp. GTDB lineage: Bacteria > Pseudomonadota > Alphaproteobacteria > Rhizobiales > Xanthobacteraceae > Bradyrhizobium. Next base: position 1,636 of record DATHHQ010000678.1, on the reverse strand, counting down.
GAATCCCGAAGGGCCAAACGCCTGCACCCGCCTGCCATCGGTTTCGATCAAGGCGACGTCGACCCCGTCAAGCGAGGTGCCGCTCATCAGACCGATTGCCGTCAACATCCTCGCCATAGTGCCTTCTCAGGCGGCCTGCCCTTGACGCGCAGCTTGTGTCAAACAAGCACTTCTTATAATGCCACTGCGCGTTCCGGCGGCGGCAGCCCCTTACCAGGGTTCCTCTATTCCAAAGAACAGCGTGAAAAAGTAAGAATGATCAGAGTCGCACACAAATGACTGCTTTTAAATCTGATTTTCTGAATGTCCTGCAGGAACGTGGTTTCATCCACCAATGTTCCGATTTCGAGGGCCTCGACGCGCTCGCTGCGAAAGGTCAGGCCACGGCCTATGTCGGCTATGATTGCACGGCGCCGTCGCTGCATATCGGCAACTATCTCACGATGATGATGCTGCACTGGCTGCAGCAGAGCGGCAACAAGCCGATCACCCTGATGGGTGGCGGCACCACCATGGTCGGCGATCCCTCCGGCAAGGATGAATCGCGCGCGCTACGCACCGTCGAGGAGATCGAAGCCAACAAGACCAGCATCCGTGGCGTGTTCGCCAAGGTGCTGCGCTATGGCTCCGGCGCGAGCGACGCGGTCATGCTGGACAATGCGGAATGGCTGACCAAACTCAACTGGATCGAGATGCTGCGCGACATCGGCCGGCATTTCTCGGTCAACCGCATGCTGACGATGGACTCGGTGCGGCTCCGTCTCGAGCGCGAGCAGGAAATGAGCTTCATCGAATTCAACTACATGGTCTGCCAGGCTTACGATTTCGTTGAACTGTCAAGGCGCGTCGGATGCCGATTGCAGATGGGCGGGTCGGACCAGTGGGGCAACATCGTCAATGGCGTCGATCTTGGCCGCCGCATGGGCACGCCGCAATTGTTCGCACTGACGACGCCGCTGCTCACGACAGCGTCGGGTGAAAAGATGGGCAAGACCGCCCGAGGCGCGGTCTGGCTCAACGCCGACCAGTTCAGCCCCTACGATTTCTGGCAATACTGGCGCAACGTCGAAGACGCCGATGTCGTCAAGTTCCTCAAGCTGTTCACGATCCTGCCGATGAGCGAGATCGCGCGGCTTGAAGCGTTGCAAGGTGCCGAGGTCAACGAAGCCAAGAAGGTGCTGGCAACGGAAGCGACCGCGCTGTTGCACGGTCGCGATGCTGCGAACGCCGCATCCGAAACCGCGCGGCAAACTTTTGAAGAAGGCGCGTTCGCCGAAAATCTTCCCTCGGTGGAAGTTGCCCGCGGCGAACTCGAAGCCGGCATCGGCGTTCTGGCGCTGTTCGTCAAGGCGGGTCTTGTCGCCTCCAATGGCGAGGCGCGACGCCAGATCAAGGGCGGCGGTCTGCGCGTCAACGATGTCGCCGTCAGCGACGAGAAGATGATGCTGAAGCTCGGTGACCTCACGCCGGAAGGCGTGGTCAAGCTGTCGCTTGGCAAGAAACGCCACGTCCTGCTCAGGCCTGCATAGGCGCATTCGCCCAAGACCCCTGCTCTTCGCGGCCGAAAAGCGTTCCTTGTTGGTCATGGATCAAGATGCGGCGCGCGACAATCCGGAGACAAAGCCGCCGAAGCCGG